>NZ_JFXG01000020.1:0-61019 GCF_000588015.1 Acinetobacter sp. 1294243 | reverse complement strand
CCCCATAAGTTAGACTTTTAAAACTTATGAGGTGTGCTCTATGCCAATTCCGAAGCATTCAAAAGAGTTAAAATTAAAAGTCATTCAAGCTTATTTAGAGGGAAGTAAAGGATATAAAATCCTTTCACAAGAATTTAATGTAGATCTCCAAACCATCCGCTTATGGATTGAAAACTATAAGGCACAAGGTGAAGATGGCCTGAATGTTAAAACTAAAAAAACCTACTACTCTTCCGAATTTAAAATCAAGGCTGTACAAATGCTTCTTGATAAGATACCGGTAAGAGAAGTTAGAAGACGGTTAAATCTGAGCGGGACGTCAATTTTAAGAAGGTGGCTAGCTCAGTATCATAAAGAAGGGATTGCTGGGTTTAATACCACGAGGATTTATACCAATATGCTTAAACAAGATAAAACTAAAATAACCAAGTCTGTAAAAGATGACAAAGATAAATCTCAGCAGGAGCTCATTGATGAAGTGACCGCTTTACGAGCAGAGGTTGCCTTTTTAAAAAAGCTAAAAGCCTTAAAACTGAAGCAACGTACCTAAATTCAATTTCTACTGCAGACAGTGTTCAAGTTATTTCAGAATTAAGGCAAATTTATCCATTAAAGCTCTTACTCAGTATTGCCAAGATCGCTCGTAGTACTTATTTCTATCACATGAAAGCTGTACGCTCTAAGGATTAATATACTGAGTTAAAACAGCAGATCAAGTCCATATATCACAAGCATAAGGGATGCTATGGCTATCGTAGAATTACTCTTGCTCTGAAAAGTACAGGAATAATAATCAACCATAAATGTGTATATCGTCTTATGAAAACTATGGGACTTAAATCACGTATCAGAGCACTAAAATATCGCTCATATAAAAGTGGTTGTGTCGGGATGGTGGCCGATAACATTATGCAACGGCAATTTAAAGCGAACCGTCCCAACCAGAAATGGGCAACTGATGTGACGGAATTTAATGTTAACGGTGAAAAACTTTATCTATCACCAATTATAGATTTATTTAATGGGGAAATTATTACCTTCCGGATCCAACGTAAACTCAATTATGAGTTAGTGAAAGATATGCTCATTCATGCTTTAGCTAAACTTAAGCGACATGAGAAACCAATTCTCCATTCAGATCAAGGATGGCAATATCAAATGGCTCATTATCAACAGCAATTAAAGCAACATGGTTTAATTCAAAGTATGTCTCGTAAAGGAAATTGCTTAGATAATGCTGTAATAGAAAGCTTCTTTGGAATATTAAAATCGGAGTGCTTTCATGGTGAAAAATTTCAATCAACTGATGAGTTAGAGAAAACTATACGAGAGTACATTCATTATTATAATCATGAGAGAATCAAGGTGAAGCTACAAGGTTTATCCCCTGTACAATATAGAAACCAGTTTTTAAAAACTGCTTAACTAACTGTCCAACTTTATGGGGTCAGATCATCCTACCGCTACGGGAGGGAACGAGATGCACACAAGACTATTCCTCAGAAGAAATAATCCTGATGTGGTCGAAAAAAGCGGTCCGCGACGACCGACTGGCAATGTGGCCAGCAGGCGAAGAATAATATTCAGACCTCTTTCAGTCAAGCACACAAAATGACATTTGCTTTAAAATAGATCATTAAAAAGTAAGGATAAATAATTAAAATTTATTGTTAAATTGGGGTTTATAAAATGGTTATCAATCAAAGTTCTAACGAGGTCTTAAAAGATACGACTTGCAAAAAATTATCTATGATAATATTTTAGAGTAATTACTCTAAAATGAGAGCTAATCATGAAAACTAAAAGAATTGGTTCATATCACTGGATGCAAGCTACAAATGGTCAGCTCAGCTTCAAAGAGAAAGTTAAGTTAATGCAAAAAATTATGCTGCCAAGTGTTATGGCCTCTATAAAAATAAATTACTTTCGGTTCAAAACTTTAGATGATTTTGATATTGATCAGATCGTGATACCAGATACTCAAATGGTTAAAGTCGCGCTTGATGAGCTCGAAGCTAAAGCAAGTATATCTATTTATAATCATTCATGGCGCACCTATTTCTGGGGCGCTGCTTTAGGCAATATACAAAAACAGCAATTTGATGATGAGTCACTTTTAATAGCCTCACTTTTTCACGATATTGGTTTAACTGAGCAACATATTCATAGTAAAGGTTGTAACTGTTTTACTTATGAGAGTGCTAAACAATTTGAGCTAAAGGCTAAAGAACATAGCTTTGATGAGAAGAAAAGTGGAGTTATTAAAGATGCTATCTGCTTACATATGAACGGTTATATAGATCACTCTGACCCAGCAGAAATTACGCTATTACAGCAAGGTGCATCCTGTGATGTGATTAGTGACGGTCTATATAGACTTCCCGTCTCTTTTAGAAATGAAATTTTAGAAAAATATCCTAGAAAACAATTTAATAAAGAATTTATTGAGCTTGTTAATTTAGAAACTAAGAATGTACCAAATTCTCGAACTAGTTTATTAAGTAGTCTTGGTTTACCGCTCATGATTAAGTCAAATTTATTTAAAGAGTGAATTTAATTAGAGCTATTAATCGTACAAAACCTATTAAGACTCAGCTTGAAATTTCAGTTAACAACTGTTTAATAGTGCTTCGTCTGAGTATGTCTTACCATAGCTAAAAGATATAAGCTTGAAGGCGTCTGTTGCAATGAATGACTCAGTGAAGTGGTTAGAAACTTTAAATAAAATTACTGGTATTGCTCAAACAGGTTTACATTATTCAAAAGATGTTTATGACAAAGAACGTTATGAACAACTCTTAGGGCACATTGAGTATTTATTAGAATTAAAAGAAATCAAAACAGAAAATTTTATTAATAACGTGCTCCAAGATGTAGGTTATGCCACTCCCAAACTAGATGTCAGAGCAGTTGTTTTTAAAGAAAATAAATTATTATTAGCAAAAGAAATTGGAGATGGGCGATGGTCTGTTCCGGGTGGATGGGCTGACGTAGGTTACTCAGCATCGGAAAATGCTGAAAAAGAGGTTCTAGAAGAGACAGGTTTACGAGTTAAGGCCATTAAATTATTAGCTTTAACTGATAGAACCAAGCACCCACACCCTCCCATGTTTTTACATGTGTATAAGGCTTTCTTCTGGTGTGAAATTATTGAGGGTGAGTTGACACCAAGTATTGAAACACCCGAAGTTGGATTCTTTGGTAGAGATGAGTTACCCCCTATTTCTACAGCACGGGTAACAGAAGAACAAATACAGCAATTTTTTGATTATTTAGAGTCAGTACCAGAAATTACTAAGTTTGATTAGTTAAAAAAATCAATGAAAAGAGAAATATCTATTATTGATAAAAAACTATTAGTTATTTAATTCTAGAATGTTCTTCTGAAGTAAGTCTAAGCTGGTTTAATAAATTGGAATGGAATATTTTTTGGCTAAGCTCAGGCTATAATATTAGACATGCTCTATTATTTTATCTAATTCTTATATGAAGAATACATTTTCTGACAGCAAACAAATTAGGCAAGTGTCTAGTTTCTCTGAACTTGTAAATACAAAGTTTCAAGGAGATACAAATGCGATTTGTTGGTACAGAAATTTGGTGGGTGACTTTACAGAAGTTGTAGATAAACTTGAGTTAAAAGAAAATATTACAGAAGTTTCCGTTGAAGACTTATTAGCGCTACAGCTTTCAGAAAAAGGTAATTTGGCTAGAGAAATTATTTTAGAAGATATGCAGCAGTTAACTGAATTTGGTGCCTCACCTGTACTTAATTTACTTAAATATTATGAACGAGATGAAGAGCTAGATTTCATTTCAACAGATGTATATTCATTTCATGTTGATCGCTCTCCAATTGAAACTGATACATTCTTATGTACCTATCACGGCGCTGCTAGTGATATTGTTCCCAATGATCAGGTTGAACAAAAAGTTCTAATTCCCGAAATTAGAGAAAAGCTCAAAGAATTGCATGACGGCCCTGATACTGAGTTTGAAGTTTTTTTGGCAGAGTATTTTTTTGATTTGCATTATCAGCCTAAACCCGATGCTCAACCTGTAAATTTAGGTACGGGACATATTTGGCGTTTAGCAGTAGATCATCCAACTCAAAGGGTTTTACCTTGTGTTCATCGAGCACCTGTTGAAAAAGATGGCGAGTATCGATTGCTGTTGATTTGTTAAATATATTGCCACTCCATGACTGGAGTAGCTTGAAATCATTTTTATCAAATAAAAACTGGCTTAACTAATCTCTTAAGATATTCCGAAAACGAATCAAATAAATTCGAATATTTACCAAAGCGAAAATAATGAAAAAATATGATTTAAAGTAGTTGACCCTCACGTAACGTAAGCCCCTAGCATAAAACACGCCTAAGGAAGAAGGAGCTAAAAAGATGCTGTTAAAAGTTGGTGAATTGGCTAAGCAAACAGGACTTACTGTCCGTGCTCTTCATCACTATGACGATATCGGTTTACTTCAGCCTTCGGTCCGTTCCGATGCAGGTTATCGACTATACACCCGTAAAGACATTACTCGTTTGCATCAGATTCAAGCATTACGAGGACTGGGAATGTCGTTAGCCGAAATCCATACGGTTCTTGAAGACCCCAATCTTGCGCTTTTACCGATTATTGATCAGCAGATTCAAGCAATTGATCAAAGGCTGACAGAGCAAAAGAAATTGCGAAATCAGCTCAGCAAACTTAAATCTCAAATCATAAATGGTGAAGAGCTTGGTTTGGAGGATTGGCTAAAAACACTGGAGCTTATCGCGATGTTTGACAAATACTTTACAAAAGAAGAGCTTGAAAAACTGACTTTCTTACAAGCAGGCACTAAAAGCCACCAAGAATGGCAAGAGTTAACTCAAGCAGCAAATACACTGTTTAATGCTGGCGAACCATCTAATAGTGAAGCAGCTCAAGACTTGGCTCGAAAGTGGATGAAAACCCTTGAGCACAATACGCGAGCTAACCCAGAATGGTTAGTTAAACTAAATGCCATAAACTCAGCCGAACCTGAATTTCAGGAAAAATTAGGCGTAACGCCAGAAGTTGTTGAGTTTTTACTTAAAGCTTTTTCTGAGAGTAAGCTGAGTATTTTTGCGCGTTATTTATCTGACGATGAGTTTACTTTTTTAAAAGAGAATTATATTCGTGAGATGAAAAAATGGCCTCAATTATTGGTTGATATTGAAAAATTGATTGATGCCGAGGTCACACCAGATAGTGATGGAGCAAAGCATTTGGCACAACAATGGCTCTCTATGCTACAAGGCTATGCTGGCAAAAATCCAACTACTCAAGAAAAAATCCGTACAGCAATGCAAAATGAACCAAGCCTTGCCGACGGTACTTGGCTCAAACCAGTGACGCTACAATTTCTAGAAAAAGCAGTAGCGGCATTAATGCGTGGTGCTTAGTTCTATCAAAACAACTGGCTACACCATAGTTTGGTGTAGCTTTTTAAAATACTCTATGCACCCCTAAAAACAGGTTTTTTTATAAATTAGTTTTTGATATTTATGATTATTTTGGTTTCTACAATTAATATATAACATTCACACGAACCCAATCTTCATACTTGGTCGCCTGAACATTCGTAGTTGATATGATCGCTCCATGAATAGGAATATTTTCTTTCATTCCAGTCGCAATTCGTGAACGTATTTTATCCGCCATCCCTCCCCAAATTTGAGTGTGGCCCGCATCTTGATACAGTACATATGCAACAGATGCTGGGCTGGCAGTAGATTTAAGTTCAAAGTTATTGTCAGAGGTTACAGCCAATTGATAGGGTGTATTTTTGCTGCATTGCACAGTTACATCCGTTCTTGCAGTAGGAACTGGCTGAGCACGTTCAACCGAACCAAAATCCAAGTTTCCTTGTGTGGAAACTTCACAAGTTTCTAGAATGGTTAAACTGACCCTTAACGATGTAGATGCATTGCCAGCATCCGCACTATTTATTGTCAACATTCCCATCAGAGAAAATAAGGCATGTCTAATGACTTTCATGTCTTCTCCTTAACTTTTTGTTCTAATGTCTAATCATCTTTATATTGTGTTTTTTCTGTTCCTATTAAAGAAACAGCTTTCAGGATTGTTTAGTTATAAGACTTAATATTGCACAGTGTCAATCTATACTAATCACATGATTTGCGTATTATTTTTATAATTTGTGATGAGTTACACGCAATCTAACTAATTTAAAAAGTAGTGGGTGTTTTTTATTCCTATTAATTATTTATACCAATCTATCTGATGATGAGTTGAAATTTTTTGGTATCTTAACTCAATAGCTAATTAACAAATAAAATCATTTGTACAGCTCTAATAGTCTTCATTGAATGCAACGTATCGTACTGCTCAGGACTTTAATTACTTAAATAATATTTATTAGTTTTATGTCAAAAATATCATACACAACATTTATTTACGTTATTTAAACATTTCACTTTAACGTTAAGAGAATTTAAAAATTATTCTTAAAATCCAAAAAATAAATATTCAAAAATATTTCTTCCTCCCTTAATTTAAAAAATTTCATTAATAACTATTCTAAAAATTCATCATTATTTTCTTTCATCATTGTGAGAATAAAAACATACGCAAACAATAGTATAGACAAAGCAAAAATACCAATCCATGACAATTTGTTTAACTTTAAAATATCAGGTGCTGAATTCAAACTACTCGTAAACTCTAAAATAGCAGCAAACAATCCTAACATACTAGAAAACATTAAAAACACAAAATCAATTAAAGAATGTGTAAGCCGATTTAATATATATTGTAGATTTAATTTTGAACTTGTTATTACATAATTTAGAGATGAAATAATTCCAATAACAATAAATATCCCAAGAAAAGTATTTATTATACTATCTATACCAAAATAATCCGTTAATAAAATTATATTTTTCTCTAACTCTTTCTTGTTTGTAAACTTATTTGTAGCTAAGTAAAAAGAAAAATACGATGCGAATGATATTAATATATATACAATACTCTCCGTAAAGAAAAAATGTTTTTTACTTTTCTTACTTTTAAGTATATATAATTTTTTATTAACAACGATATAATCATCTAAAGGTTTTTTTTCATTTTTTTCATTTTCTAACGACATCATTTTTCCACTTAAACTTACCAAAAAATTTGGTTTAACAACAAAGACTATTACAAAAAAATTACAATTACATTGTATAAATTATTTTTTAATAATACTAGTTTATTATAATATTTTTAATTAGCACTTACACATCTAAAAATTAAGATGAATATTATTCTCCTTGAAAGATTAAGCACACCAAATTATGAAGATTTTCTTTAAAATATTTTAATAATACAATAATAAAATTTAAGATACAAATTACTAATTCATTTTAACAACCTATTATAAAAATTATATTTTTCAAACAATTAAACAAAAAACACTATAGAATTAAAATAATCTAAATAATAATTCTAGTCTATTTTAGCAATAAAGTAACTATTTACTGTATCATAAATTAAACTGTCTTTAAAAATATCTTCATAATTTTTTATTCATATACAGAGATTTAATTTTTCTGTTATGAAGTTGTTTAACTCACAGTACTACACATAAATACCACTCCCTCTCCAACAGCATCTCTAAAAACCGAATAATTCTGTCCATTCTTGCAATTGCATAAAAAAACTGATCAAAATAATATTGCGAAAAATAGAATATAACTTTACATATTGTTTAGCTTATCGATTCAATACTAAGAAAATTGTGAAGTTAAATTTAAAATGAATAATTCTGGCCTTTAAAACCATTTATTTTTAATTCGAGAAACCATTGATATGAAAAAATATTTATTATTAATTTTATTCAGCCTTTATTCGGTTCATTCATTTGCATCGGACAAACTGCATGGCAGTGTTTGGAAAACCATTGATGATGCAACCAATCAACCTCGAGCGCTGGTAAGATTTAACCAAGATAAAAATGGCAACCTCTCTGCAAACATCGAAAAAATACTTGTTCCAAGTGAAGCCAACAAATGTACGATGTGTGAAGGTACTTATAAAAATAAATCTTTGATTGGTTTAACCATCGTCAAAAATTTAAAAAGTGTCGGCCAAAATAAATATGACAAAGGATCTATTCTCGACCCACAGTCAGATAAGACCTATCGCTTTAGCCTAACAGTATCCCCAGATGGTGAAAAACTTACCGCTCGTGGATACATTGGTATGTCTGCGATTGGCCGAAATCAAACGTGGTATCGAGTTAAATAGCTCATAAACTAGCATGTGACCAACTCTTTGTGGCTACCCACCGATCATAATTACAATCAATATGTGCATGATGCATGTAATAGTTTTTTATGATCGGTACTTAGCTTGAATCATCAGCATAATAATGACGAGTAGCGAAGGTATTGCAGCAATCACAAATAAATGAGTAATGACCAGAAATTGGGAAAGGTAGCCACCAAATAGCGGCCCAATGACCGAACCCAAACGGGCAATTCCAATACTCCAGCCCACTCCTGTAGTACGAAGCGAAACTGGGTAATAACTGGCAGACAGTGCATTAATGGCAGGTTGCCCGCCAACAATGGCAAAGCCAGCAATAAAAATGATAATAAATAATAAAACAATATGGCTAACAACATAGCCAATTAAAGCAACACTAATCACTGCAACCAAAAAAACAGGAATTAATACTTTATAAAATCCTGTCTTATCGATTTTAAGGCCCATCACAACACTACCAACCGTACCGCCTAATTGTAGAGTGGAACCGATCATCAATGCCTGATTTAGTGAGAGCCCTGATTCTTTAGCCAAAGTCGGGAGCCAGTTCGCCAGAAAATATAGACTGATCATATTTAAAATACTGATGATCCAGATGGAATAGGTAAAAAACGCACGCTGATTTTTAAATAACTCAAGCGGTGACTTTTTAACCTCAACTTCAGTGTTATTGATGATTTTTATTTCTGAATTGAATGTTAATGCGGGATAAAACTTCTTTAACCAAAATAAAATCTTAGGATTATTTTTATGATCTTCACTCAAAAAATATAAAGATTCTGGCAGCTTAAAGTATGTGATAAAGAAAATAATTAAAGGAACAATACCGCCAAAATAGAAAATTGCCTGCCAGCCTCCCCAAGGAACTAATAAGGCGGATATACCGCCCCCTAACATTGCCCCTACCGTATAGCCACAAGAAATGACCATCATGGTGAAAATACGAGATTTGAATGGAACAATTTCGGAGCTATAAGCCATAACATTTGGCATGATCCCTCCTAAAAAAATTCCTGTAACAAAGCGGATTGCTGTCAATTGCTCAATATTGCCCACATGTGGTGTCACCAGCATCAATACCGAGAACATAAAAGTCGAGATCAGTAAGATGGGACGGCGGCCAAAACGATCAGAGAGTGAACTTAATAAAAATGATCCGACAAACAAACCAAATAAGCTGGCGCTAAACACAATTCCTAGCATGGATTTTTGAACACCCCATTCTTCTATAATCATTGGGGCCGCGTAAGCCATAGACTGAATGTCATAGCCATCCATAATCATCAGTAATAAACAGGTGGTCAGAATAAATTTTTGATAGCGTCCAACTTTCTGCTGATTGATCAGATCACTTAATGCAACTTCTTTCATGGTATTCCCTTCTCCATGACATGCTTTAAATTAATTCATTTTAATTATGCAATACGTAATCAATTTACGATTAACGTAAAATAAAATAGCAATAATATGCCAACAAAGTCAAAATATTATTTTTTTATAATATAAACAAAAAGTTAGATCTGGTGATTTGATTATGTCGAAGTAATGATCTCAACTTATTGCACAGGGGCTATGGTCTGCTCATCTAACAAAAAAACAAGCAAACCATACATCCTATTATTTAAATTATTTTTAGATTCAAACAGATGATTAAAAAAACAATCGAAAATCTTTTCCCTCTCGTCCGCCTAATCTGAGCTTAAGAGCTAAATCACTCCCCTCAATCAGCATTCTTCTTTTCAGCAGAAGATCCATTACTTGATGGTTTAGAAGAACCCAAAGCCATACTTGAGAATACGCCATCGCGATAAATCCATGCATGTAATAACGCAGCGGACAGATGACCAATAACCACAGCAAATAGTAGCCAAGCCAAAATTCCGTGTAGAGTACGGAACCATGCATAGAGCGTCGAGTTGGTTGGAGCGATTGGTGGAAGGTCCCAACCCGGAAATAAAGTTACAGGCCAGTTACCTGCCGATAGCGTTGCCCATCCGAGCAATGGCAAACTAAACATCAAAAGATAAAGCAGCCAATGTGATGCATGGGCAATAAACGCCTGCCAGCGTGGTAATGTCGGCGGCAAAGGTGGAATTGGAAAATAGAGTCGGTTTATTAACCTTATGATGACCAATAATAAGATTGCGATTCCTAAAGGACGATGGATATCGATTAACCACGGACGCCAAGTGATTGAGGTTGTCATTCCCACACCAATAAATAGCATGGCCAAAATCGCTACCGCTATAAGCCAATGTAGAATTCGAGCAGTCAAATTAAAATGACGTGGAGCATTATCGTTAGATTTGTTTTGCATGGCTGATCTCTCCTATTTGCCCACGGCATCCGTTGCTTTGCCAAATCCAATTTCACGTAAGCGAGCATTGTAAGATTGTGAATAGATGCTTGCTCGCGCCGCGAGTACCGGATCATCTGATAACTCAATTCCGGGTGGAACTAGTGTTGGATCAAAGTTAATGTCACGGCAAACGCCATTTACCTGTTCAGTTACATTTTTGACTTCCAATGTTCCTGCTATCACTTCTTTACGTTCTTTTGGCCACGGTTGAGATGGGTCATTCACTGGGTCTCCCGGCTCGGCAAGTTGCAAAACTAAATCCCAATATAGCGGCCCTTCAGCTAAACGTTTTTTGATGTCTTTAAATAAGAAATCATGGCCAGCTTGATCACGTTGTTCTTTCGTAAGGCTAATAAATTTTGAATGAGGACGCATAGACCAACGAACTGGCTGTTCTTGTCCATTGGCGGCTCGCAATATAAAAGCATTTACGACATAAAATTCTGCACCGCTGAAACTACCGGTTAATGGCATCTTTGCCTTTTGCTCAATAGACTTACGTGCTTCTGGATATTCTTTTAAGAAAGCCTCAACTAGGGCTGGATCGGGTTTGCCAGTAGCTGGAACTGGTTTAAATGCTTTTTGCTGCGCCAAAAAACCTTCAGCATTTCGTGTAGGGAAATAAGGAAAGTTATTTAATTTCATGCGCCATTGTGAATGATCAGCTGCGGAAAGTAATAAAGCCATACTTACTGTTGCTGTCGAATTATCTGCCGCATGCGGGTTACCACTTCCAATAGAAAAACGGCCAATCGCGGGTATATCAGACTTGGCAAATACAGTGGCTTTAGAGAGTGCCGCCGCCGCACCATTACTGTGGTAAGTGCCATCAAAACAAATACCCTTACCGTGTGCACGTCGATATCCGGGATCAAAGTTATTTAATGAGTCTCCCAAAAAAGTTTTGCTTGTGGTGCGATGTCCAAATAGACCAGCGACCCAAGCAAATGCCAATACTAAGGAGCCCGCGATTACAGCAATACCCACGAATCGCAGCCAGTACTTCTTTAGAGTTTTAAAATTCAAATTATTCATTCTTCATCCTGTGTAAATTGTATGGCTGCATCCCTAAAAAAGAGTTTCATCATGTCAAAAGAGATTTACTTACATTGATGGAATCACGTTCAAAATTAGCTCAGTAAATAAAATCCCGAAAGTTCTGGATCCAATAGAGATAAGCCTTAATATAATATTTATTTCCCGATCATATAAGGTACGCACCTCGGGGTTAGTATTAATCTTATTAACATTTGAATGGAGATAAATACAGCATAAGAACGAAGAATCTAGAAGCGCCGACTTTGACCGAAAGAGTCCGAAGAGGTGATCTTTTTAAAAGCGAGCTCGTTAACTAGTGATAATTAATAGTAGAGATGAGAAAACAATCTAACACCCTTTCTCTCTCATCTTTCTGTTCTGAACTTAAAAGCTGAATAATTATGCCTTCAATCATATATAGAAATAGCTTGGCGTCCTGAAAAGTCGCATCCCTTTTGAGTGCTCTAAGCTGACTATAGATTTCATTAATGAGCCACGTTCTATATCTCAACGCGGTTTGATAGGCTTTTGGATGGGTCAGTTTTGTTTCAAACATGGCTTTAAACAATAAATAGTACAGTCCCTCTAAATCAGTATGTAAGAAATAAAGTTTCTTAAGTTTTTCCTTCACGCTTAAGCCTTGGTCGTACTCAACAATTGAAACCACTTTTTCTTTTAGACGTTCTTTTTGCACAATTAGGCAGATTTCAATAAACCGCTCTTTTGAATGAAAAAAGTTATAAAAGGTCGCTTTAGTAATTTTTGACTCTTTCACAATTCTGTCGACCCCAACCGTATGAAAGCCGTGATGCTGAAATAAATCAATCGACGTATTAATAACTTGAATAGCGCGTGTTGAGAGAACTAACTTTGGCATAGTTTTACCGTTATAAAAATTCTTGTTGTATATAAATGAGATAAAAAACCTTTGCCTTTTCTGGGAGAAAAAAGGCACAGCAAAGCCTATAAAGACTGTGCTTGGCACATCTCAAGTTTTATTGTTGAGTAAGTTTTTTGGTCGTGACGATTTAAAGCTTGAAAACCTTAGGGCAATCAAGCTGCTTTAGTTTTTTAAGCTGTGTCGTTATAGCTTTTGGCATTGAGAGCCAAGAAATAATGGATGTGAAAGCCAACTCCTTTTTATTTAGAGTTCTGCCAGACATTAAATTTATGGTGGCAGAACGAGAAAGGGTTAGCAGACTGGTGAAAGATATAACCAGCACACCCGAAGGTGTCCCTCTCCCGTCCTACCGCTACGGGAGGGAACGAGGAGTTTACACATAAGAGTATCCCTCAGACGGAATAACTCTGATGCGATCTTTCATCTCGGTCTGCTAAAACCGACTGGCAATGTGGCCAGCAGGCAAAGGATAAGCTTCACATTTATTGCAGTCAAGCACACAAAATGACATTTGTTTTAAAATAGATCATTAAAAAACTAAGGCTAAATAATTAAAATTTATTGTTAAATTGGGATTGAAAATTAAAGTAAATATTTGAGCTTAGGCTTTAATAAATGACCGTTAGCTTCTCTTTTTATTAGAAGTTCTGCCAAAACATCAAAGTTATGGTGGCAAAACGGAAAAGGGTTGACAGACTAGTCACTCAACTAGCACACCATAGGTGTCCCTCTCCCGTCCTACCATTACGGAAAGAGACAAGGAGCTTATATATCTATGTTTACTTATTCAATGTTATTTAACTCCATTAAGGCCTATAGCAAACTTGCCACCCATTAATGTTATGTTATAACATAACATTAACATCACAATATAAGCCGCTAATAAATGAACCTTGTTCTCCCAGATATATCTGCCGAGCCAACTTTACCAAATGCCTATAGCCACCGCCTTGATTGGGTTGGCATGGAAAACATTGCATTACCCGTTCGAATTGAAAATACCTTATGCCCAAGCCACGTAAATGCTTATGTCAGTCTGGATGACCCTTTAGCAAAAGGCATTCATATGTCGCGTCTTTACACACGACTTTTAGAGTTAACATCACTCGAAAATATAAATATGCCTGATTTAAAATTAGTTTTAGAGGACTTTTTAGATAGCCATCAAGATTTATCGCAGCATGCCAAAATTGAAATTCACAGTAAACTTTATATCGAGCGATCAGCCTTAGTCAGCAAGCTTTCAGGGTGGAAAAGCTATCCTTTTGTTTTGTCAGGCCAACTTTCTAATGATCAATTTGAGGCAGAATTAAAAGTCGAGATCCCCTATTCTTCAACCTGCCCATGCTCTGCGGCACTTTCAAGAAATATTATTCAACAACGGTTTGAGTCGGCCTTACAAAATCAAGAAATTCGACTTAACCAACAAGACATTATGAACTGGTTAAATACCACAGATGCAATTGCAGCAACGCCCCATAGCCAAAGAAGTTTTGCCCTCCTTCAATTTAAATTAGATCAAAATCTTCAAAACATTCCACTCATCGAATTTATAAACCAAGCTGAACTGGCATTAATGACTCCTGTGCAAACTGCCGTGAAGCGTATTGATGAACAGGCATTTGCGGTTGCCAACGGTCAAAATCTAATGTTCTGCGAAGATGCATTAAGACGCCTTTATGGTTCGTTTATACATCACAAAAATATTCATGGTTTCAAATTTAAAGTGACTCATGCAGAAAGCCTACATGCGCATGATGCTGTGGCAAAAGGGTCATGGCAATGGTAGGACATTTTATATATATCTGAAACTGATCAAGATTTTTACAAAAATGACTGTTGTTTGTCACAAATTAAATAGTTTCAACTTACTACCCTCAATATCCCAACTTAAATAAACAGATTTAAACGGTAATCCAATGCTACGTAAAAATCCATCTGGCCATCTCCCTGTTATTGATCAATCAGCCTATGTCGATCAGACCGCTATTATTTGCGGCAAAGTCATTGTTCATGCCAATGTGTTTATTGGCCCTTATGCGGTGATTCGTGCAGATGAAACCGACGAAAATGGAGAGATGGAACCTATCATTATTGGTGCAAATTCCAACATTCAAGATGGTGTTGTGATTCACTCCAAAGCTGGTGCATCAGTTGTAATTGGTGAAAATACATCAATTGCTCATCGTTCAATTATTCATGGGCCTTGTGAAATTGGTCATCATGTTTTTGTCGGTTTCAACAGCGTCATATTTAACTCTAAGGTCGGTCATCACAGTGCTATTCGTCATAACGCAGTCGTCGATGGTCGTGATTTACCGAACCATTTTTATGTCCCTGCAATGAGCTACATCAACTCTAAAACCGACTTAAACCAATACCCTCCGGTTGATATCTCTATTAGTGAGTTTTCCGAGAGTGTTGTCTCAACAAATATTGAATTGGTCAAAGGCTATAAGGCATTACACAATGAGTTTTAAACCCTATTCTAAAATCATTATCCGAGATGCCAATTTAGTGAATGAGGGAAAACAGGAATTTGTAGATGTACTTATTCAAGATGGTCGAATCGAAAAAATTGCTCCATCAATTTCTCATGTTGTTAATGCTAAAACCATTCATGCGAACGGGAACTGGCTGATTCCAGGAATGATCGATGATCAAGTCCATTTTAGAGATCCAGGTTCACCACATAAAGGCAGTATTGCTTCGGAATCTATGGCAGCAGTCATTGGCGGAATTACCAGTTATATGGATATGCCAAACACCAATCCCCCAACAATATCTTTAGATGCCTTTATGCAAAAAAGACAAATTGCCGCCCAATATAGCATGGCAAATTATGCCTTTCATTTTGGAGTAAGCTCCCAAAATCTAGATATTATTGAGCAGCTTAACCCCAAGCTCGTCAGCGGTGTAAAAGTTTTTATGGGAGCCTCTACTGGCAATATGTTAGTTGATGACCCGCAAATTCTTGAACGATTGTTTGCCAATGTCCCTACCATTCTTTTAACGCATTGCGAATATACACCTCGCATTAAAGAAAGAGAAAATTTATATTTCGGGAAATATGGTGAATATATTCCAGCACATATGCACCCTAAAATTCGAGATAAACAAGCATGCTTTGAGAGTTCACGTTTAGCGGTGTCTTTAGCGGAAAAATATGGGACCCAACTGCATGTTTTACATATAAGTACAGCCAAAGAATTGTGTTTGTTTAAAGATTTACCTTTAAATCTAAAGCATATTTCTGCTGAAGTATGTATTCACCATCTTAGTTTTGATGAATCAGACTATGCTGCGCTTAGCCATTTAATAAAATGTAATCCAGCAATTAAAACTCAACAAGACAAAGATGCACTCATCACTGCGATTGCTCAGTCCAATCGCTTAGATATTATTGGTACAGATCACGCACCGCATACATGGGACGAAAAACAACAATCTTATTTAAAAGCACCCGCTGGCCTGCCTTTAGTTCAACATGCTGTTCCAGCACTCATGGAACTTGTGGCAGATAAAAAAATAAGTATAGAAACAATGGTTAAGAAAACATCACACCAAGTCGCTGATTTATTTAAACTCAAAAATCGTGGATATATCCGTGAAGGTTATTGGGCAGATTTGGTTCTACTTAAAGAAAATAAAGAGGCTATTGCAG
Source organism: Acinetobacter sp. 1294243 (assembly GCF_000588015.1). Classification (NCBI taxonomy): domain Bacteria; kingdom Pseudomonadati; phylum Pseudomonadota; class Gammaproteobacteria; order Moraxellales; family Moraxellaceae; genus Acinetobacter; species Acinetobacter sp. 1294243. Next base: position 44,762 of record NZ_JFXG01000020.1, on the reverse strand, counting down.
TTAAAGATCAAAAAAACTATATGCGATGTAACTGGACGCCATTTCAAAATAAAACCTTCCGCTATGACGTCGATACAACTATTGTGTCAGGGCAATTGGCTTGGCATCAAAATCAGTTATTTTTAAGCTGTCGAGGCAAAGCATTAGACATAGACAGATAACACCGCCAAATTTTAGAGTAGAAAATATAATTAAAATTTATTGTTAAATTGCGATTTATAATGAGGCTTTTATCTGCTTAAAGTAGGAGGCAAAATCCATTAACGACTATATAGCGGATCTTCCTCAACAAAAAATACCTCACCCGATGAAGGTAAAATCCATTGATAAGTTCCTTCTATTTTCTGCATTTTTTCTTTAAACGTATTATATATTGCTACAAGGTTATGTTTTTCATCATATTCCCCTACATAGCCATGTTCCTTTTCTTCATGAAAATCTCTAAACATTTTATGCATTTTTACGGCTCTAAGTTCCATCTCTTTTGACCTTCTTATTATTAATATAATTATTATGATCTCTTTTTTTACTTTAAATATCAGAAAAATGTACCAAATTATATCCTATTGATATATCAAACAAAAAAAAGCACCTAAGATGCTTTTTTTATTTTTAAAATATTATTGGGCAATAATATTAGTAGCTGTAAGACCTTTTTGTCCTTGAGCTATATTAAAACTAACACGTTGACCTTCATATAAGGTTTTAAACCCAGAGCTACTGATTTCTTTAAAATGTGCAAAAAAGTCTGGGCCTGTATCTTGTTGAATAAAACCAAAACCTTTAGTTTCATTAAACCATTTCACTGTACCGATTGCTGTATTAGACATAATATATCCTTTGATTTTTAATAATATAAAGCCATATTTCATGACTCATTAAACTTTGAAAAAATAATAACAAATTGAGTTTAAGATCTTAAAAAAACGAAGGATTATGAATAAAACTACGATACTAAAAGAGGATTTACTAATAAGTCTTTTTTTCTAGTTAAATCCAGTATACGCCAAATAAATATTTATACAACACATTTAAAAAATATTTATTTTCGTACCGTTATTTAAAAATAATAACTCCTAGATACAGAAATACTTTTTACAAAACCCGCCAACCAAAGAATAAATTCATGTTCATTATCAAAATTAGGGAGAAGGCTTAAATCAATTTTAACTATACGCTCTTTCATTGGCCTATTTAAACAACTTTCAAAATCAATAACAGGATATTTTAATTGTAAATTGTTTATAGCTGCTTCTTTTTTAATTTCAATTAACAGTCTATTCAGACAGTCAATTAAATCCTTAGAGGACTGATTTTTAAAGTGAATATTATTGTAAACACTTTCAGCCACATCAAAATATTTTTTCATTTCATCATCCATATTTCCCTCATTTTTTAATTAATTTGATTGAGTATGCATGTAAAACTGTATCTTTATGTTGTATAAATATATTTATAGACCTGCCCCCTTAATTTAATAAAATATTATTTTCAATTAAGCGTGTTAAATAATATGTTTAAGTAAGACTTAATTATTAAAAAACTTTTAAAAACAATAGATATTCCGTTATATGTTAACTCTTGTATTTATTTAAAATACCCTTCTATTTATATATCAACAGCCTATTTGGTTCACAGAAACATTATGTCGAGAATTAAACACTTTTAGGCACATATCTCTACATAGAGTTCCTACAATTACTGCAATGTAAGCGAATCAAAGGCCTACGATAAAGCTTCCTTACTATTATTAAGAAGTTTAAAATGTCTGATTTCAAAGAATTTTCAAAAAAAACCACACAAAACCAAAATGATTCTAATGCGCAACCTGATGAGGATAAAACTGAAAAACCTGTACAATCGCCTGAAGAAGAAAATAATCCTACAGAAAATAATAATGAAGAAAAAAAGGAATAAAATAATTGATAGCTCAAAAGCTCTATATTAAATAGAGCTTTTGTTTAACATTATATTAATTAAAACGTTTTATTCAAAATTTTCCACATGGAATCTAAAAAAAATACTAATACATATATTTATTTTAATTTAAACAAGTTCTAATCTTTTATTTAATATTAATTCAACTCTTCTTTGTGCATCACAAAAATCAATCTCTTCACTTATCCAAAATGTATGAAGCTGTCCATGTAGATGAAAATGCTCTTTATTATATTCGGATCCATGATCAGAATAATGACTATCTACTCTGAAATGATTTTGATCGTCTTTTCTTTTTTTCCCATCAAGTATACCGCCAATACAGATATCCATTTTAATGCCAATAATTAATCGAAATTGACTATAACACATAGTGCACTGTGGCTTTAAAAAGAGTTGTTACTATTATCTTTATTACACCATCAAAAAACTTATGTTTGCAGCATATCTCCTTAAATTTAAAGAGAATAAATATATATTTTGCATATCTAAAATACTTGGCTATGTAATATAAATATTGATTTAACTAAAATTTATAACATTTTCAAAATAATTCTTCTTACAGTAGATAAATCACTATATGCTGCATGTACCTCTTACAGAAATTTTTCTAATGTCACAGCAGACTCTGCTACAAGAACTGAACTCCAGAATCGACTATTACTCCACCAGAACAGACTACCCACTACGAAGAATTTTGATAGGTTACCGAGCATATGCAAAATTGATGTTATGTTCAGCTTTTTCAGATGAAGTTATAAATTCTGCAATTGACCCCAACAAACGGAAATATAAGAAGTTAAAAATTAAAGTCACCAAAGATGACGACCAACTCGACCTTGAATGAATCAATCTAAATAACAAATGAATATTTCCTTGTGCTTATTTAGCGCGTCAATGACCGCAAAATGACAATGACCAATGCCAGCAATATTGTTGTGAACATCTAGATAATGATGCCCTACTGCTGCCGCTTTGAACCAAGAAAATAATTTGCTCTTAAACTTATTTTTTCACAGGAAGTAGTAAAACAGGGTCTTCAATATCGTAACCAGTTTCTTCTGGAACCCCCAGATATTTAACGACAACCAACCTCTTATTGTGTTTAGGCACGCTATAATTTTGGGAAATTTTTATTGCTTTGGTGTAATGAACCGCAACATGGGGCTTACTTTGTAAGGACGGCGATTTTACAACATATTCTGTTTTATATTGCGTGATCTTTCCTGAAGGATCAAACCAAGACGATACTTGATTCTGATGAGTTTTTAATGTTTGAATTTTTACGGTCTTACTATTACTTACGACTAATGGGGTTAAATTCTTTTTAATTTTATTTAGAGCTTTATCAAATGCTCTACTATCTTGATCATAATCAATCTTATGTGTTTTTGGATTGATATAGAGAGATTTAACTTCAATCAGTTTATCAGGCGATTTACTATTTAATAGATAATAATAGAGTTGTGGTAGACGTCCTCGACCATCTTCATAGTGTCTTAATACATAAAGTTTCTTCTCTTTTTGCTGATAGCCCAATACTTCAATTTTTTGTCCACCGCCCACTGTCGCATAACTATGTGCGGATAAGGTAAGAATGGTGCTAAAAGTTAGAAATTTTAGAAATTTCATGAGTTCATATCCGTGTGTTCTGATAACTATATTGTATAAATACCAATCAAATTAAAATGACACTTGAGTAAGTGTTACTTACTGTTTTTATATTCTTTTTGTACAGAGGCGGCCTTTTTAAGGGGGCTCTATTTATTATTTCTCTCCCCCTCAAATGACTCATCCAGCTTTTAGAGATACGGCATCATAGAAGAACAGGTTTATGCAGCATTACGTTTATAAGAAAAATAAGAACAACCCGCACACGATGCCATAATAATTGTTATTCCAATGATCTGAAAACTGTTTAATCGTTCATCTAAAATCAGCCATCCAGCCAAAGCACTCACCGCAGGTGATGCACTCAATAAAATTCCAAAAACACGTGGATGCAGTTTTTTCATCGCAATCATATCTAATATGAAGGGAATCGCACTTGCTAGCATCGCCATGAGTAAACATGTCAAAAGAATCGTATAACTATCAAAAATATGGACAATGTGAGATGCCCCTAAAGGCGTTGCAAACAAAGCTGCTAAGAACATTCCTGTCGCAACAGAACTTCCACCACCTTTTGCAACTTTAGAGCCGTAAATAATATATAGTCCCCAACCCACTGCGGCTACTAAAGCATACGTCATACCAATAAAGCTAAAGTTATTATTTGAATTGCCCATAGGCAAAAGAAGCAAACCAATCATAGATAATGCTCCCCAAAAATAATCTAATTTATTTTTAGACATTAAAATAGCAACCGTAAGCGGTCCCAACACTTCAATGGAAATCGCGATCCCAACAGACATATAAGAGAATGCTTTATAAATTAAAGTATTCATTAAAGTGAGGATGGCCCCATAAATAATGAGATTTTTCCAATTGGTCTGTCTGTTCCAGTCTCTCCAAGGTTTATAAACAATCCACAAGAAACATGCTGCTAAAGCAAGTCGAGTTAAGGTCACTCCTTCTGCACTAAGAATTGGAAAAAGGGCTTTTCCTATTGATGCTCCTATTTGCACAGAAACTAAAGATAGAAATGCGGCTGCAAATGCCATGCCTTGCTTGGAGTTTGTCTCAATCATCATATTTACCGCTCTGGGAATGATTGAAATTTTAATTCTATATAATCAATATATTTCTTCTATTTCTCTCAATAAAACGATTAAATAACTCTATATTTAAAGCTTAATGAGAGATTTACTCATGTCAGATATTTCTTTAGATAATTTTGACTACGCAATCTTAAGAATACTGCAAAAAGACAATAAGACTTCGCATCGAGAAATTTCTGAAAAAATTGGTCTATCGTCCGCTTCCGTGCAAAGACGTATATCTCGTATGGAAGAAAAGGAAATAATTTTAAAAAATTGCGCTATTTTAAATCCGCTTAAATTTGGTGAAAAAATTACGTCTATTATTGAAGTCCGCCTTAGCGAAGACCGCTCTGTAGTGATGGACAGAGCGAAGCAATACTTTGCTTCTGTTGAAGAAATTCAACAGTGTTACTTTGTGAATGGAGGCGTCTCTTTTATCATTATTATGCTGAGCAATAACTTATCTCATTTTGAAAGTTTGGTTAGAAAACATTTTGCTGATAATGAAGATGTAAAAACATATCGAACCTTAATTGTTTTAGACCGCGTGAAAGTAAACTTTGAGTTAAATATTTAAACTTTTTAATTTTGGCTTCTAAACGTTTTAATAGTCTTATAAAGCTTAAAAAAGAGGCCGAAGCCTCTTTATTTTTATCGCAATAAAACTCAGTCATCAATCATGGCGAACTCTTGCTCAGGCGTGCCTTTCACTAAATGGTGACGGCTATATAACAAGTAATAGAGTATAAATCCGACATAAATCAGCGCGGCTAATAACCAAACTTTTGGGTTTACCATTAACCCTGCAACGACAGCAACAGCAGCAAGAACTAAGGCAATACAAGACGTCCACATTCCACCAGGCGTTTTATACGGGCGTGGTAATTCAGGGCGAGACAAACGTAATTTAATATGTGAGAGCATCATCAATACATAAGAAATTGTTGCGCCGAATACTGCCATTAAAATGAGTAAATCACCCTCACCTGTTAAAGAAAGTAAAAACCCAATAATACCCGGAATGATAATGGCCCAATATGGAGCTTTATTTTCATTGGTAAGCGATAAGTTTTTTGGCAAATATCCCGCACGTGACAATGCAAAAATCTGACGCGAATATGCATAAATAATTGAGAAGAAACTTGCGACAAGTCCAGCAAGACCTACAAAGTTAACAAAGCTCGCTAACCATGTGTGCTGACCATACACAGCAATGAGTGCATCAACTAAAGGTGCTCCCGAATTTTTTAAAGCATTTGAACCCGCTGCACCTGCTCCCAAAAATAAGATTAAAAGTGCAAATGATGCCAATATTAACATTGAACCAATTAAACCTCGTGGCAACGAACGTACTGGATCTTTTGCTTCTTCGGCAGCCAGTGGCACCCCTTCAACTGCAAGAAAGAACCAGATGGCATAAGGTACTGCGGCCCATATTCCCATATAGCCAAACGGTAAAAAGCTACTCGCACCTGCATGAGTGCTGACTGGAATATCAAATAAACGCGCACTGTCAAAATGTGGAAGCATCGCAACAATAAATACGACCAGTGCAATACAAGCAACGGCGGTAATTCCAAACATGATTTTAAGTGCTTCACCTGCACCTTTCAGATGAATACCCATAAAAACTAAATAACAAATTAGATAAACAGCCCAGCCGCCAATTCCAAAGAGTGATTCGCAATATGAACCGATAAATACGGCAATCGCAGCAGGTGCAATTGCATATTCAATTAAAATCGCAGTCCCTGTGAGGTAGCCTCCAAAAGGACCAAATGCAACGCGGGCAAAACTATAGCCACCGCCAGCAGTAGGTAACATCGTTGACATCTCAGACATCACAAAGCTCATGCAGAGATACATAAACGCAACGATGACTGTTGCAATAAAGAGTCCTCCCCAGCCGCCTTGTGCCAGCCCAAAATTCCAACCCGCAAAGTCACCCGAAATGACGTAAGAAACACCCAGCCCCACTAAAAGTAACCAACCTACTGCCCCCTTTTTTAACTGACGTTTTGCAAAATACTCTGCGTCCTGTTGTAGAGCACCCACATCTACGCTTAATTCTGACTCTTTCATTGTCGTATTGCCTTATCGACTAAATTTACACCACCAATAATTGCGCAAAAGATATTCATAAAACTTGACAGCAAAACATCTCCCCGACCACTTGAAGTCAAGTTGATTCATTTTTTCTTTTATAAGATCGACGACATCTCAACACAGAACGTGTTTAAAAATTAAATTGAGGAGTTGGGTTATGTCTGTAGAACAAAATGAATTTTTAAGCCAAGTTCAATTACAAATACTGGCAGAACAAGCAATTAAGCAATATCCCTCGGAATATCAAGGACAGGTCAAACTGCTGTGTCAGTCTGAAAATGCAACCTTTCAGATTTCAACTGGATCTACCCGATATGCACTTCGAATTCACCGTCCCAACTACCACAGCAAACTCGATATACAAAGTGAGCTTGAATGGTTAGATGCTTTAAATGCGAGTGGTATTCAAGTTCCTGTTGCGATTGCAGATCAATCAGGTGAGCGTGTCATTACTTTAAAACTATCGAATGATATTTATCGTTATGCAGTCCTTTTCAACTGGGTTGAGGGCGATATGCCGACTGTTGAGGTTGACCCCTCTGCATTTGAACAATTAGGGCAAATTACCGCAAAGTTGCACCTACATAGTAAGACATGGCAAGCGCCTGAAAACTTTCAACGTATTGTGTGGAATCATGAAACCATGATCGGTGCTGATGGACACTGGGGAAACTGGAAAAATGCACCTCATTTAAGACCTCAAGATCACGGCGTGATTGAAGAAGCCATTGCACAAATTTCGAAAGATTTAAACTTTTTTGGTAAAACCCAAGAACGCTATGGCCTGATTCATGCCGATTTGCGTTTAACCAATTTATTACTACAACAAGAACGTATCGGTGTGATCGATTTTGATGACTGCGGCATGAGCTGGTTTATGCATGATCTCGCCGCTGCAATTAGCTTCAATGAACATTATGCAAATGCACCTCATTGGGTTGATTACTGGTTAAAGGGCTACGAGCGCGTAGGTCATATTCAGTCTGAAGAATATGAAATGATCCCGACTTTTATCATGCAACGCCGCATTCAAATGATGGCTTGGAATGGTTCTCACGCACAAACAGAAATGGCTCAAAGTCTTGGAGACCAATGGTCCAATGAAACTGTGCGTCTTTGTAAAAAATATCTAAACGGTCAAATGCCTGTAGGAATTTGAAAAGTGATTTAGATCGCTTTTCCTCATTTTTAATTTTTAGTTTTTAAATTTTATAGAATTTAAAGGAAGGGGTTATGCAAGCTACCCATCAACTGAGCAAAGTTGCCAAAGCACTATTACTCACCAGTAGTCTGGCAAGTATGATTGCTCTAAGCGCATGTAACTACAGCCCTCTACAAAACACATCTCCCGCAGTCGCTATTCCCAAAAAGGAATATATACAAAAAGGTCAATGGGACACTTTTAACTTTGACCAACTTAACCAATTGATTGCTACTTATGGAAAAGATAGCCCTAACTATAATCCTGAAAAACGCCCATATATTGTCACTGACTTTGACAATACTTCGGTATTTTTAGACATCGAAGAAGCAACGTTAATTTATCAACTTGAACACTTAGCGTTTAATGTCACGCCAGAGCAGCTTAATCAGATTATTCGCAAAGGAATTAGCTCGCAAAATTTTGAAGCAGCCTACAACAACCAGCAAGGCCAAGTCGTCAATATTGATAAAATTGCCCCAGATATTATTGCCAGCTATACATGGCTTTATCACCAGTATAGCGGTCTAAAAGGTAAGCAAAGTCTGGATCAAATTAAACAAGATCCGCATTATCTCGATTTCATTACTAAAATGAGATATCTATATGCGGCGATTGGAGACACGTTTGACCATGAAGTTGCATATCCGTGGGTCACTTATTTATTTACTGGGCTTACCGAACAACAAGTCCGTAATTTGGTGAAAGCAACGGTGGCTTGGCAAATGCAGCAACCGATTGGACCCGTGACATGGACCTCTCCCGTTGCACTTTCGGGTCAAGCAGGCGTTGTGAAAACCACTTGGGAAAATGGTTTAAGACCATACCGTGAAATGCAAAATCTATTTAAGGCCTTTCAGGATAATGGCATTGATGTCTATGTCTGTTCGGCATCTTTTATTGATGTGATTAAGGAAATTATTTCTAATCCAGAGATTGGCTATAACATTAATGAAAAAAATGCCTACGCGATGGAGTTAGAACGAGATACACAAAATCGAATTTTACCCGAGTTTCGTCATGGCTATGCGCAAACTCAAGGTAAAGGCAAAACTGCAACCATCCAGCGTTTTTTAGTCTCTAAATATGGTTACGGGCCAATTTTTATCGCAGGTGACAGTGAAGGCGATCAAAATATGATGCAAGATTTTGCAATGACTCAGAAGGTTCTAATTATCAACCGATTGCGCAGCCCAAACTCTGATATCGGCAAGTTTTCTCAGCAGGCTGTACAGGGCTATGGTCAAGCCAATACTAAGTTTTTACTACAGGGCCGCGATGCCAATACAGGTCAATTTAGACCTTCAATGGCCAGTTTAAGTTATGGTGCGCAAACGGCAAAAACTACAAAAAATTAGTATTTCACTTATTTTCTCATGCCTACAATACATGTTGTATGCATGAGAAGCCGCTTAATTTCTTGTTTTAGTTCTGCCCTTTTTGCCTATCTCTAATGCATTTTCTGCCTTCTTTTAGTTCGCTACCCAACCTAAAGATATCTTCTTAAAGAATCAAACCTGAAACTTAAAACAGCAATACATAAACCATTATTTTATAAATAGTTTTAACCACACAAAATCATGGACGTAAGCAAAAACTGGTATGGCTTTTGCTTAATATAATAATAGTTAGGAATAAATATCATGAGACTTGACATGTTACATCTCAATCCAGCTCATCTTGTCGATTCAAATATGTGTAATCAAGGTGTATTGTCTGCAGCCGCCTCTGGATTAAGCGAGTTTATTCATCAAAAAGGTGCAGATGTTGATCGTGTTTTAGGAATTAGTGGTATTAATCCTGAACTTCTAATCAGCCCAACTTTGAGCTTACAACTACCCAATTATTGCAAGGTGCTAGAACAGGCAGCATTGGTTTCAGGTTGTGATAATTTTGGTCTGCATTATGGTCAACAGTTTCAACCCAAATCATTAGGGCTGATTGGGTACATCGGTCTTTGTTCAAACACATTAGAGTCTGCACTCATGAACATGACCAATAATTTTTATTTGCATCAGAAAGATACCCTCAATCGAATGGTCGATTTAGGAGATAGCTGGCGCATAGATTATCAGGTTCAACACGGCGCGATTTTAACTCGTCGCCAAGATGCAGAACTCACCATGGGCATGTTTATGAATGTGATCCGTGAAGTGATGGGCCCTCATTATTCTCCACGCGCGATTCACTTTGAGCATACTCGACCTGAATTCTGGCAAGAACATAGCAAATTATTTAACGCGCCTGTTTATTTTGATCAACCATTTAACTCCATCATCATTTCAAAAAAAGACGTCCAGCATACTATGCCGGGACGTGATTCTATTTTGTTAACAGTGATTCTAGATACGTTGCACCTACTCAATCGCGCTTCACCAAGTCAAAGTCTTGCTGATCAAGTACGCTCTCACATACAACTTGAACTCAGTGAAGGTGAACCAAACCTTGAAAAAATCGCTCATGATATTGGTTTAACGAGTTGCACCCTTACCCGTCGTTTAAAAAATGAAGGACTCACCTTTACCCATTTAGTCGATCAGGTCCGTTGTGAGTTGGCCGAGCATTATATTAAACAGAAAAATATTCCAATTTCAGAAATGGCATTCTTATTAGGCTATTCAGAAGTAAGTGCGTTATCTCGTGCATTTAAACGCTGGTTTGGTGTTACACCCCGTCAATTAAGACACTAAAACATTGCAAATACAGGCCTTGAATAAAGGCCTTTTTATTATTTAAGCAATTCTAAATAACTTTTACAGCCACAAAATAATTGAACAACAAAATACCCTTCAAATTAGATTTAGCATCCAACTTGAAGGGTATTTTTTATATTTAGAGTGACTTACTTTAATTTTGTTAAGGCTTGATCTAAAGCACCGACTAACCAATCGATATCTTTTGTTTGGAAGGCCAAAGGTGGGCGCAGTTTCAATACATTGCCATAAGGACCTGCAACTGAGGTTAAAACTCGATGAGTATTTCTGAGCTCTTCAATAAGGTTCAAAGCCAATGCTTTATTCGGTTCTTTTGTGCCTCTATCTTTAACCAGTTCAAACCCTATAAACAGACCAGCGCCACGGACATCACCCACCACTTCATGTTTGTCCATAAGCTTAGTGAGTTCTTTTAGAAGTAGCGCTCCCACATATTTACTATGGGTTTGCAATTCTTCTTCCTGAATGACTTTAAGTACAGCCTGTGCCGCCGCCATAGAAACAGGATTACCACCAAAGGTATTAAAATATGGAATTTTATCGCTGAAAGCAGCAAGAACTTCACTCTTGGCTAAAAGCCCTGACACAGGAACACCGTTACCCATTGGTTTACCAGTGGTAATGATATCAGGCACAACATTGTGACGGCCAAAGCCCCAGAAAGAATCGCCAGTGCGCGCGAAACCTGGCTGTACTTCATCGGCAATAAAAATACCGCCATTTGCATGCACAACATCAACCGCTTTTTGTAAGAACCCAACAGGATTAGGCATCACACCGTCAGAAGAAAATATGGAGTCCGCTAAAAAACCTGCAAACTTGATGCCTTTTGCGTTCATATCGTCAATTTGCTGTTGAATCTGCTGTGCGAACCATTCACCTAAATCATCAGTTTGAATCCGATAATAATCAGGTGCTGGAACTAGACGAGTTGTAGCATCTAAAGGTTGTTCAGTTCCCAGTGCTGGAGAGCATCCTGAGGTTAAACTACTGGTCCCATGATAGGCTTCTTGAGAAACAATAATTCCTGTACCGCCACTATATTCACGGGCAATACGAATCGCTAAATCATTGGCTTCCGAACCTGTACACATATACATGGCACGGTCAATTTCATCGGGAGTGGTTTGTAATAGTTCTTCGGTATAATCCAAAATATTTTCATGTAAATAACGGGTATGGGTATTGAGCATTTTCATTTGCTCATTCACCGCTTCAATCACCGCAGGATGACAATGACCAATGCTGGCAACATTGTTGTAAACATCCAAATATTGATGACCTGCTGCATCCCATAAATATTGCCCCTGTCCTTTTACCAGGTGCACGGGATTACGATAAAACAAGCGATAGGATTCACCTAAAATTTTATTTCTTTTATCTGTCAGTTTGCGGGTAGCATGATCCAGCTCAGCAGCATGTTCTGGACGAAAGCTATTGGTATCCATAATGGTTGAACGCGTACCCATGAATGACTCCTCTATTTATATTCAGCATACTTTTGCGCGAGACAATGACTGACGTAGGCAATTCATACTCTGATTCGATATATTTCAGTATTTGATTGAAGTTACGCAAACCATATTGCTTAAGTATCTTGAAAAAAACTTGACCTCAGACCACTTAAGCCACAATTTGAAGTCAACTTATTGGTCTTATACTTCAGAGCTCCACTACTCTTTTTTTCAATAACTCAAATTTGTTACCATTACACATCTGGAGTGACTCCAAATCGCTTTATACTATGGATGCCAATTTTTAAAGTTCATCCAGTTGTGTTCTTTTCTTGAATGACATTCATTTTTAAAAGACTTGAAATTGGTTAGATGACCAAACGTAAAATATTACTGATTTTTTAAGGGTTTAATACGCATGAATAGCGCTGAAATCATGGCTGACTTATCTTCTCACACACCTATGATGCAGCAATATCTCAAAGTTAAAACGGACTATCAACATGCGTTGCTGTTCTACCGTATGGGTGACTTTTATGAACTCTTCTTTGAAGATGCTCATTTAGCAGCCAAACTTTTAGGCATCACATTAACCCATCGTGGCAAAGCCAGTGGCCGACCTATTCCAATGGCGGGTGTTCCCTATCACTCGGCAGAAGGTTATCTTGCTCGCCTTGTTAAAGCTGGCCGTACTGTCGCCATTTGCGAACAAGTTGGAGAAGTGACAGGTAAAGGCCCTGTTGAACGTAAAGTTGTTCGTATTCTGACCCCTGGTACATTAACTGATGACGCATTACTCAGCAGTTATCAATCATCTAATCTCGTTTCATTGTGCATTCATCAAAACCAGATTGGTTTTGCTTTACTCGACTTGAGTGCAGGCATTTTTAAAGTTCAACAACAAGATTACAAGCCAGAGCAATTGCCTATTGAACTTGCGCGTTTAATGCCAAGTGAAATCTTGATTGATGAAGACTTGGTCGACACCAATATTATTGAACAAATTAAAAAGCATTTAGATTGCCCTGTTACTAAACGTCCAAATGTAGACTTCAACCTAAATAATGCACAAAAAACCTTATGTGACCAGTTTACAGTATCAACACTTTCAGGTTTTGGTTTAGACCCATTACCTTTAGCCAAGGCTGCTGCCGCTGCGCTTATTCACTATGCAAAAGAAACCCAAAAAACTGCATTACCGCATATTCGTTCAATCCAACTTGAACAAAGTACAGACTTTATTGCGCTCGACCCAATTACACGTCGCAACTTAAAAATTATCGAGCCATTATTTGAACACGGAACATCATTATTTCAACTAGTAAATGACTGCCAAACTGCAATGGGTGGCCGTCTATTAAGCCGCACACTCATGCAACCTGTGCGTGATACTGCATTGCTTGATGCTCGTTTAGATGCGATTGAGCAACTCATTCAGGGATATCACGAAAACCCAGTTCGGTTAGTGCTTAAAGAAATTGGTGATATTGAACGTGTGCTTAGCCGCGTTGCGCTAGGCAGTGCACGACCACGTGATTTGGTGCAACTTCGTCATGCATGCGCACAAATTCCAGCTTTAAGAACGGCGTTAACTCCAGTCATTCAAGCGAAGAAATCTAAATTATTAGTTCAACTAGATGAAGAACTTGGAGATTTCAAAGCACTTCATCAACATTTAATGGCAGCGATCGTTGAAAACCCACCTGTATTACTTCGTGATGGCAATGTAATTGCAGAAGGATATGATGCTGAGCTTGATGAATTACGCCAAATTCGTGATCATGCAGGTCAATTCTTAATTGATCTAGAAATTAAAGAGCGTGAACGTACAGGTATTAATACCCTTAAAATCGGCTATAACCGTGTAAGTGGTTACTACATCGAACTCACTCGTGCTCAAGCAGAACAAGCACCAGCCGACTATATACGTCGTCAAACTTTAAAGAATGCTGAACGCTACATTACCCCTGAGCTTAAGAGTTTTGAAGATAAGGTCCTGTCGAGTGAGTCACGTGCGCTGTCACGTGAAAAAGCATTATTCGAAGCTTTGCTTGAAAACCTTCGCGAAAATATCGCTCATCTACAAATGATGAGTTCAGCAATTGCTCAAATTGATGTCATTGCAAACTTTGCTCATCAAGCACGTTTAAACAATTGGGCGCGCCCTGAATTTACTCCGGAAACGGGCATTAAAATTCAGGCTGGTCGTCATCCTGTCGTTGAAGCATTAAATAAAGCACCATTTACCCCAAATGATACTTTCCTTGATGCTCAGCACCGCATGGCAATTATTACCGGTCCAAATATGGGCGGTAAATCAACCTTCATGCGCCAAACGGCATTAATCAGTTTACTTGCTTATTGCGGTAGCTATGTTCCGGCTAAAGCCGTCAAACTTGGTCCAATTGACCGCATTTTTACCCGTATTGGTTCAGCCGATGATTTATCTACAGGTAAATCTACCTTTATGGTTGAGATGACTGAAACTTCGCAAATTTTGCATCATGCCACCAACCAGTCGTTGGTGTTAATGGATGAGGTTGGCCGCGGAACCAGTACTTATGACGGTTTATCTTTAGCATGGGCATGTGTGGTCGACTTAACCAAGCGCGTAAAATGTTTATGTTTATTCGCGACTCATTATTTTGAATTGACCGAACTTGGTAGTGAAGCAGGAATTGATAACTATCATGTCACGGCGCAAGAGCTGAACGGCAATCTGATTTTATTGCATAAAGTTCAACAAGGCCCTGCAAGTCAAAGTCATGGTTTACAAGTTGCAAAATTAGCGGGTATTCCTGCCAATGTTATTAAAGAAGCGCAGAAGCGTTTACGCATTTTAGAAAAACAGCAGCAGCAACATCTACAAACCAGCTTTCAAAATGATTTGTTTGCTCCACCAGATGCAAACTCTGGTTCACAAATCATAGAGAAAGTTGTCGAGATCGAAGTTTCATCCCCTGCTCTAGATTTACTTAAGCAAATTGAAGTCGATAACTTATCGCCTCGTCAGGCACTTGAACAACTCTACGAGCTGAAAGCTGCACTCAAATCTTAATAAAGCACTTCCGAATAAGCAGGCTTAGGTCTGCTTATTCATATCGGAGAATAATATTTATATGATCTTAAGATCTTTGCAAAGTTCAGAAATTGATCTTATTTGGCAGCAGATTAGCCGCCGTGAATTAATTACTCAAAACTACATACAAAAACAGCAAAAGCTAGAATTGGTTGATTGTTTTTTTGATGTACAAAATTGGGATTCATACCATCTAGAAAATGACCCACCTAAACTAAAACAGCTCTTTGAACAAGGTTCAATATTTGTAGGCGCATTTGATGCCACAGAAAAACTAGTTGGTGTAAGCGTAGTCTCAAATCAACTTATAGCGAATTACCCCCAAGCGAAATTACTCCATTATTTCTATGTCGATGCAAACCAACAAGGTCAAGGCATTGGCTCCAAGCTAATGCAAGCCGCAAAAGAGTCCGCTAAACAACTCGGTGCAAATCAACTGTATATTTCAGCAACCCCAAGTCGACGCACTGTAGACTTCTATATGAAGCATGGCGCGCAACCCTTAAGTGCTCCAGATCAACAACTTTGGCAGCTCGAACCTGAAGATATTCATTTACTATGTAAGCTTTAGCTCTAAAAATTTAAGGTTTTCTAAGCAAAAAAGCCGTAAATCAAAATTTGTAAAACAAAAAATGAAAAGTTAAGGTATTTATTAAAATAGATGCCTTGACTTAAATGACATCTAAATAATTAAATAAAATATTTTTTAAGTTATTGTTTTATAAAATATATTATTATTTTAATTTTATAGACTACGCTCTACTAAGTTTATAAGATATGTTTGATTATCAACGTATTAACTTATCTTCATATGCATGAATAAAGAATATCAATAAAAGCAATTGTTTGTTTACCCCTTTTTTGCCTAAAATAAGCTATTCGAAATGAAACCATATTTTTTAGGTAGCTGTCGCCATGACCTTTGTTGTCACTGAAAATTGTATTAAATGTAAATACCAAGATTGCGTAGAAGTTTGTCCTGTAGACTGTTTTTACGAAGGTCCGAATTTCCTAGTGATTAATCCGGATGAATGTATTGACTGTGCATTATGTGAACCAGAGTGCCCGGCAAATGCAATTTTCTCTGAAGATGAGTTACCTGAAGGTCAAGAAGTATTTATTGAATTAAATGCTGAACTTTCTCAAAAATGGCCTAACATTACTCAAATTGGCGATCAACCAGCTGACCGTGAAGAATGGAACGGCAAACCTGATAAATTACAATATCTTGAAAAGTAATTTCAAAAAAGATCAGCAACCGCTGATCTTTTTTTATACCCTATTCAAACATTTCATTGCAAATTCCTCGTAATTTGTGCACTGTTTTGCATTAAAATACCCGCAATATTTATAAGTGCTTAATTTTTCTTATGCGGAAGTTTTTGCAGAGTCTGATGCCCTTATGCATAATCCCAGCGGTTATGGTAGGTTGTGTCAGCTCTCCCCAACACACAACAACAGGCAAAACCTCTCCAAGTGGTAAACGAATCTTTATTCCACAAGAGCGCGTTATTATCGAGCGCCCAATTCCCCCTAAAGTTGAGCCTGCATCTTATCGAAGTTGGTTAAGTTCTGGTGAAAATTACCAACGTGTTCGTGAATACGAAAAATTCTTAACCCGAAATAACGTTGCAGGCATTGTGCCAAGCTTTGAGTTATTACGTTCAGCACGTGATTGGCAAAAATGTGGCCGCTCAGAATATGCTGTACCTAATCGCGAGCTATGGGGAAATTCTTTATCTACCCTACGCGTATTTAAATATTTAGTTGCAGCAAAAGTTCTTACCGACTTTGAAGTGACCTCGGTTTACCGAGACTTACCTTTAAATGAATGTGCAGGCGGCGCAAGCTCATCTAAACATTTATTTAACTCGGCAATCGATTTCCGTATTGGTCCTGAGTTCCCACAAGCTCAAGATTATGCATTTATCGAAAACACCAAGTTTAAACTTTGTCAGTTCTGGGCTCAGCATGGTCAAAGCTTAAATATGGGTATTGGTCTATATAGTTCAGGTCAAATTCATATTGATACTCAAGGCTATCGTACTTGGGGACCTGACCTCACCCGAAATAGTTCAATGTGTAATTTCTAATAAAAAACTCCTTTCAACTGAAAGGAGTTTTTTTTATTGTTCATTTCCCAATCAACCAAAATTTCTTGAAACGAAGATTTTTGCACTCTAGGCATAAACGTTTAAAATAGCCCGATCAACATATAGGTAAATTTGATTATGCAGCAGATGTGGACAGACATTGACCAATATATCGATTCACATTTAATTCCCGAAGACCCGCGACTTGAATATGCATTAAAGAATACCGATGAACACGGCTTTTCAAATCATCTTGCAGTAGCACCTAACCAAGGTATGTTCTTGCAGATGCTTATTCAAATGAATAAATGCAAACGAGTTTTAGAAATCGGAACCTTTGCTGCATACAGTACCATCTGGTTAGGCCGTGCCTTACCTGAAGATGGTTATTTACTCACCATAGAAGGCCGTGCTACTCATGCCGAAATGGCACAGAAAAATATCGATCATGCCAATCTTCCTGTAAAAGTTGATCTTCGAGCTGGCCGTGCTGCAGATATCCTTTCTGCGATTGATCCTCAATCTATCGAGCCTTTTGATTTTATTTTCATTGATGCAGATAAACAGGGTTATCCTGAATATTTAGAATTGAGTCTGAAATTCTCAAGATCAGGTACGATTATCGTACTCGACAATGTAATTCGTGCAGGTGATATTTTAAATCCTGACAATAAAAAACCGAGTATTGAAGGCATCCGTGAAATGTTTAAAGCTTTAGAAAATCATCCGCAAATATTGTCTTGTACAGCCTTACAAACAGTTGGATCAAAAGGTCATGATGGGTTCGCAATTGCAATTGTGAAATAATGGTTAAAAAATCATCTTTTTTATTTTATTATTTATAATCAATTAATTACTTTTATTACTATTGCTTTTCCATATAGTTATCCACAAGATTTGCGGATAACTATATGCAAATCTCATCATTTAGCCACAAGTAATGGTACAGTTGCGTTTCGGAATATGGTTGTCGCAATACTTCCCAAGAAGAATTGGTGAATTTTGCTATGACTAAATGCCCCTAACACAATAATTTGAATACCATGTTCTTGTTGGTACTCTAAAATATTTTGTGCAACATCGCCATAACGGTAAACGGTGACTACATCGAGCCCCGCTTGTTTAAGGTAATGTTCTGGTTCATTTAATATTTCTGGATGATCGCCTACATACACCAAATGACATTGCAGTGTTCGCAATAAGTCACTTTGGGCAATACGGCGCATCATTTTTTGACAAGTTGGCGAATATTCATAAGCAAAGATAAATCGTGTTGGCACTTTAAAGTTTTCACCAATGGTCAAAACAGTACAATTTGCACCACGAATGAAGTTTTCAACATTGCTACCGATTGGTTTATGTTTCTCGGCTGCTCTTTCCCCGACTCGACCTAAAATAACGATGTCATTTTCATGTAAGAGATTAAAACTTTGTTCTAAAAAATCACCTTTTTCTTGAATTTTTGAACTGGTAATTCCGTGTTTTTCTTGAATAAGATCAGAAATATGGCGGAGTAAATTATTACTATAATCTAACGCGAGTTCACTTTGTTTTTGCTCTAGCTCAGCTAACTCTTTTAGCAACATTGCATTGCTTTCAAAGCCGATTACTCCACTAATTTCACCAAGATGATAACTGGCTGGGTAATAGTCCAGAATTTGTAATAATACAAGTTCCCGTCCGGTTGCTTTTGCAACCCATGCTGCTGCATCAGCAATAGCATTAATACACGGTGATGAGTCAATACACGCAATAACACGGTTCATGTTAGCCTCTCTTCTTCAGGTCTATTGCCTTGGAGATTATTATTAAAACTTAGCTTTAACTTAACATAGATAAAAATTGGTATGTTAAGGTTTATGTATAAAAATCAACTTTTTTGTTTAAAGATCAAACATTTTATTACATTCTTGAGACTGTATTATTCTCTTAAACGAATAAATTTTGCTGGATTTCCGCCCACAATATGGTACGGCTCAACATCTTTAGTCACCATACTATTCATCCCGACCACAGCATGTTTACCGATTTTAATACCGTCTTTGATCCCCACATGCGCACCCAACCAAACGTCTTGCTCAATTTCAATTCCTTTGGACGTAACTGGCTGTTGGTAAAGTGGACGGTCTAGTTGCATCCCATGGTCAAATGCATATAAATGGCAATACGCGGCAATACGGACTTGATCATGCAACTTTATGCCCGTTCGTCCCCCATCTAAAATACAATGATGGTTAATCGCGACTTCACTGCCGATTTCCAGCGGTCCATGCAATGTGCAATCAGCCGCAATAAAACTATTATCCCCAATAATAATTTTGCGGCCTGGTTCAGCAAAAATATGTGCTAGCGGCGAAATAAAACAATTTTCACCAATCTCAACTGTTTCCATATCCATTAAATAAGCTTGATATTCCTTTTGCCACTCTTCAGCCCAAGCACGGTTTTTAGGTTTTAAAGTCCAATATAACCATGGCATATAGTTTAAGCGGTGCTTATGTTGCTCACGATATTTCAGTAAGGAATCAGTCATCTGTTAATTCCTCTTCAATTTTTAATTCTTCACGACCACGTGTTACGTCTCTGAGTTTTAAGGCAAGTGGTTCAATTTGATGTATCTGTAGTCTCGCTTCGATATCTACGCCTGTTGCCGTATAGGTTTCCTGATATTCAATCTGTTGTTGAGTCAGTTCATATTGAAATATCGCCCACTCACTAAAATGACAAGAAAAGTGAATCGTCTTCTTTGCAATGAGTTCAATACGTTCAGCCAATAATAAACATTGCCCAGCACAGCCACCGTATGCTCTAACAAGGCCACCCGTTCCCAGTTTTATACCGCCATACCAGCGGTTAACCATCACAATAATATTCGTCAGGTCATTTCCTTCAATAGTCGCCAAGATTGGACGGCCTGCTGTTCCTGACGGTTCACCATCATCGTTAAAGCGTACGTTATGCCCAATTTTCCAAGCCCAACATTGGTGAGTGGTCGAGATATCCTTGTTCTGTTCTAAAAATTCTTTAACCTGCTGTTCATTTTCTATTGGCGCAGCAATCGCCTGAAATCTACTTTTTTTAATTTCTTCTTCAAATGTAATCTGTGATGCAATCGTAAAAGCCATAAATAAGATAAAGCACAATAAAAATCAAATTATAACGTGAATTTAATAGAATCAAACCTATAAAAAAGCCCCGAATCTCGGGGCTTTTTTATTATCTTTCTCGTAGCGCTTCTTTGGCTTTATTAAATGGTTTAAGTAAGTAATCAAGTACTGTTTTTTGACCAGTACGAATATCTACTGTTGCCACCATACCCGGTGTAATACCAAACGCTTTACCTTCTTTATTGTAAAGTTTATCGGAATCAGTGCGGATATAAACACGATAATAGAATTGGTCCTGTTTCACTTCATCACGAATGGTATCTGGTGAAATAACCGTAACCTTCCCTTTTAAACCACCATAAATTGAGTAGTCATAGGCAGTGATCTTAACCAGTGCTTCTTGTCCCGGACGAATAAAGGCAATGTCACGCGGTAAAATACGCGCTTCAATCAGCAGTTGTTCGTCAATCGGTACAATGGTCATTAGTTTACCGTTTTGTGGAACAACACCACCACGGGTAGTGACTGCAATTTCTTTTACAACACCACGTACCGGTGCTCTGAACACTGCACGATCTAAACTGTCACTACGACCCAGTACGATTTGTTGTTGCGTTTCGCTATCGGTATTGGCTTTCGATAACTCTTCACGGGCTTTCACATAGTACTGGTTCTGTGCATCATTCATTTTGTTTTGCAAATCATTTGCTTCACGACGTAAACGTAAAACCTCAACCTCACTAGCTGCACCTTTAGCCACCAGCGGTTCTGTCATTGCTAGTTCTTGTTGCACAAGTTGTAACGCCTGTCTTAAACCTGCAAGCGTTTGTTCAAGATCAGCTCGACGTGAGCGATATAATGCAGTTTCTTCTTGTACTAACTTTGGTTCTTTCATCACAATTTCAGGAAAAACCAAAGGTGTGCCATTTACTTCCGCACGCAAACGCGCTGCTGTCGCTTGAGCAGAGATCAGTAAAGATCTTGATTCACCAACATTAGAGGCAAAACGGGTTGGATCGAGCTGCGCAAGAATTTCGCCTTTTTGAACAATATCGCCTTCTTGTACATTCAGCTTGGTTAAAATACCGCCTTCTAAAGACTGGATGACCTGCTCTTTAGATGATGGAATGACTTTACCTGTACCGGTAGAAACTTCTTCAAGCTTAAATACCCAAGCCCAGATAAAGAAAATAACTAAGCCAATGCCCACAATCCAGATTACTAAGCTCGCACGTGGTAAGGGTGGCTCACTATAAGAGACATTCATTGAACGGGTGAGTTGTTGTTCTTGTTGTGGTTCGCTCATGAATTACCCCCTTGGCTCACTTGTTTTTGTTGGGCTGTTGATTGATTGAGTACCTGATCTCTTGGACCGTCCATCACGATTTTGCCTTCGTTAACGACAATAATACGATCCACCAGTTCTAAAACAGCACGGCGGTGGGTCGCAACGACCAAAGTACGATGTGCTAGCCAACCTTTTAAATGATCAATCAGTTGTTTCTCTGCCACGTCATCAATGGCTGCTGTCGGTTCGTCTAACAATAAAATGTTAGGTTGACGAATCAACAAACGAGCCAGTAACAACGCTTGTTTCTGACCACCAGAGAAACCAACACCACCTTCTAAAATCAGATGATCTAACCCTTCTTTTTTCTCTTGAACAAAAGGTAATGCACCAGTCACCACTAAAGCTCGAAGAATCTCTTCATCCGTTGCAAGCGGCGCGCCTAAAGTGAGGTTTTCACGAATCGTACCGTAGAAAAGATGCGCATTCTGGTTAAGTAAGCCCATATCACGACGTACATCAGACGGATCAATTAATGAAAGATCGAGACCATCTAAATGTACTGCGCCTTGAGTTGGAACTTGCATACCAGATAGAAGCTGGAGCAGTGTCGATTTACCTGCACCGTTACGCCCCAATATGGCAATTTTTTCACCAGCGCGAATTTTTAAATGACGGATTGCCAAACTTGGTTTCGGGTCTTCTTCGCCATACTGGAATAAGACATTTTTTAATTCATAGTCGCCATTTAAAACTGCTTTGTGTACCAGATGCGAACGGTCAGCCTGATCAATCGGACGCTGCATGAGTTCATCAAGGCTTTGTTTTGCGACTTTTGCTTGCTGTAAACGACCCAAAACACCTGTAATCTGTGCAATAGGTGCCAACATACGTGAAGATAGAATGGAGCAAGCTACTAACGCCCCTGTAGTCATTTCACCGTCCATTACGGCAAAACATCCTACCAACACCACAATTGCATAGGTCAAACCTTGAAGCATTTGAGTCCATGCCATTAAGGTACCGACAATTTTACGCTGTCTCATCCCGATATCGGCTGAAACTTCATTCATGTGGTTCCACTGGTTTTGGAAACGTGATTCAGCACGCAATAGCTTAATATCTTCGATGCCCTGCACCGCTTCGACAAGAATTGCGTTACGGATTGAAGACTCTCTCATGCCCTCTTGTGCGAGTTGCGCTAGCTTCTTTTGCACCAGAATACCCGGCAAAAGCATAAGTGGCACAACCAGCAACATCACCCAAAATAGCTTTCCGCCAATAATCGCAAAAATGATCAGGAAAAGGAAAAAGAATGGGAAATCAGCAATAGCACTAATGGTGGTTGAAGTCACCAGTTCACGAACACCTTCGAGCTCACGAATCTGGGAAATAAAACTACCGGTAGACTTTGAACGGTCTTTATTTTTGATGCGTAAGGCATGACCAAATACACGGTCAGACACCCGTAAGTCAGCACGTTTACCAATAATATCGGATAAATATACCCGTGATATACGCAAGGTAAACTCAAAAAGTGCTGCAATGAGCACACCACCTGCCAACACCCATAAAGTCGGGATAGACTGAGATGGTACAACACGGTCATACACTTGCATTGAAAAAATAATGGTTGCCAGTGCCAAGACATTGGCAATGAGTGAGGCAAACATAATATCAACGTAGCGCTTCCAGTCTCTTAGAACAATCGACCAGAACCAGCTTGCTTCGTACGGTTTGATATATTCGTCAATACGCGCATCGGGAATAGACGTTTCAGGACGCAGAATATAGACATTCTTAATTGTTGTTTTTAAGACATCTAAGCTTAAATTTTGGGAAAGGCCATGATCTCCACTAAACTGGATACTGACATTTCCTTGAGTATCAGCCTTATCAATTACACCAACTTGTCCGTCATTAAACTCGACCATGACAGGTAAACGCCATGGGTTGAGCAACTCTAAAGAAAACGGCACTTTACGTAAATTGAGTCCTACCTGACGTGTAATGAGCTGTAAAACATCATCAAGGTTTTGATTTTGGTTCCAGTCAAGTTGTAAACGAATCCTTTCTTCTGAAGGCTCAATTCTATAATGTTTAGCAATCGTTAAGACCGCCTGTAACCAGGGCTGGTAATTTATTTTTGTCATCATGGTTGTACTTCGAACCCCTGAATTGAAATATTATTTAAGTCATAAGCTTGGCGAGAACGTCCTGTTGCCGCAATGTACTGAACAATACTGCTGTAGATGTCATAACGTGCAGTTTCAAGTTCCGAATTAGCGCTATGAATTGCTTGTTCAGCATTCAGTAAGTCAACCAATGAACGGGTACCGAGTTTGTACTGCTCTTGATAAAGTTCGCGTGTACGAACTGTTGTCGCTTGGCGGTTTGCTAAAACCTGCATTTGACGTTGTTTATTTTCAATTTGTTCACGGCTAGTTCTAATCTGATCGAGCACATCCAGATACACAGAATTCACTTTAGATTTAGCGGCTTCTTCTGCATAACTTGCCATTTTTACTTGGGAAGAAACTGCCCCACCTTGATAAAACTGGCTGGTAGCTTCAAGCATGATGGAACTATATAAACCGTCGTCCTCATCATTGTTTGGGTTTTTTCCATTAATGGCCTGACTGACCGAACCTTTCACTGCCAAAGTTGGATAACGAGTTAAACGAGTCTGTTCCTTTTGAGCTTTAGCCACTTCAATACCCGCTTGTGCAGCGATCATTTTTGGAATGGTATTAAACTCAGGCTCACCATATAAATCAGATACTTTCACCAAATCATCTGAAATAATCCAACCTGTACGCGAAACATCAGCACCCAACAATGTTCTTAAATGTTGTTGGTACTGACGTAATAAAGATTGCTGTGCAATCAAACCGGACTGTGCAGCTTGTAAATAAGACTGAGCTTGGATCGGGTCAGCCTGACTGCTAATACCAGCATTTGCACGTAAATTAGCGATTTCCTGAATTCGCTGAATACCCGCAATTTGCTGCTCGGCAATTTTATTTAATTGGAGATAGCGCTGAATATTGATAATCGACTGAGCCACATCAAGTGCAATATCATCAATGCTGACCAACACATTCGCCTGCTCGACTTGGAGTTTAGCCTTCTCAACCGATACGCCTGATTTGACTTTACCAAAATCATAAAGCATTTGAGTTGCGTTTAAAGTCAATAACTGCCGACCACGTTCACCACTACTCAAGTCTCCTGTGGTAATACCACCTGAAATTTGAGGATAGTAACCTGCCTTCGCAACATCAATACCAGCGTTTTGGCCAGCTAGAGTTGAAATGGCTTGGGAAATATCAGGGTTACGCTGGATGGCGATTTTCACCGCTTCCTGTAGAGTCATTTTCCTTGATGGCAAATTTGAATAAGATGAAGCTGCTCTATCATTGAGCTGAACAGTCGGAAACTCCTGCACTCTAGAACGATCTAGCCTAAAATTACTCAACTCTTGCATCTTAGCGACTTTAAATTCATCACTACTTTTAGGGGCAAAAAGTTGTGATAAGTTGTCTTTTAATGTGTGATATTGCTCACTTGGTTTAGCGGCATATATCACCATCGGTACATGCAGTGAAGTTAAAAGCATCAACCCTTTCAGGAAAGCTGGCTTTTTACATGTCCTTTTTACTCTTCTCTGGTTATATCCAATCATGCTTGTCTTGTTGATCTTGTTTGTTATCGTTTAAAAGCTTTTACATTCTACATATTTTTTTGCATAAAGAAGCATAAATGCAGGAATAATTCACACATTACTTTTTCATCAACTAAAGATTCTAATTTATTGTTTTTAAAAAATAAATATAAAAAAACTAAAAAGAGGCACTAACCTCTTTTTAGCCAATCAGATTAACTTTTTTATTTAAACTGTAAAATCGTCGCCTAAATATACTTTACGGACTTGTTCATTATCCAAAATTTCTTGTGGAGTACCTTCCGCAATTACCGCACCTTCACTCACAATATACGCACGTTCACAGATTGCCAAAGTTTCACGTACGTTATGGTCTGTGATAAGCACACCAATACCACGATCTTTTAAGGTCTGGATAATATCTTTAATATCACCTACCGAAATTGGATCGACACCGGCAAACGGTTCATCAAGTAACATAAACTTAGGATCAGCAGCCAATGCACGTGCAATTTCAGCACGGCGACGCTCACCACCAGACACACTCATTCCCAATGAATCTTTAATATGACTGATTTTAAAGTCATTCAACAATTCAGTAAGACGTTGTTGGCGCTGCTGCTTATTTAAGTCTTTGCGTGTTTCTAAAATAGACATAATATTTTCAGCAATTGTCAGCTTTCTAAAAATAGAAGCTTCTTGCGGAAGATATCCGATTCCCTTACGTGCCCGTTCATGCATTGCTAAATCGGACATATCAAGATCATCAAGGTGAATTTCACCCTTGTCCATACGCACTAGCCCAACAACCATATAGAAGCTTGTTGTTTTTCCTGCTCCGTTAGGGCCAAGCAAACCAACAATCTGTCCACTTTGCATACTAAAAGATACGTCTTTGACGACCCAACGTTTACTATAGTTTTTTGCTAAGTGCTTAATACACAAAGTTTGGGGTTGAAGAGCTTGTTGCATTAGTCACGCGCTCCTGGGAAACTTTTTGAAGTTGATGGCGGAATAATAATTTGAACACGGTTTGATGATGAACCTTGAGCTTCGACATCGCCTTTGTTCATACTATATTTCAACGAGTTACCACGAATACTTGAACCATCTTGATATAGATATGCACCACCAGTCAAAGTAATAATACCTGTATCTGCATTATAAACAATGGTTTGACCCTCGCCTCGTGCAACGCCCTTGTCAGCACTAATTTGCTGTTGGAATTTAGACGGTCTACCTTTGGCAGTAATCGTTTGAATTTCACGTTTAGAGTTCAGCGTAGCAACAATCGAGTCGGCTTGAAGCTTCATCGTACCTTGCTCAATCACAACATTACCCGTATAGGTCGTCAAACCCGTTTTTTCATTATAAGTTGCACGATCTGCCACTAACGAAATTTGTTGATTACGGTCAGACGGTAAAGCAAAAGTCGAAGCAGATGATAAAGCAACGAATGTAATTACCGCAGCTTGTTTTAGGAAAGCTGAAGAACGTTTTAAATTAAGACTTTGGTACATACTTTCCTCGAATATTAAAAAATTCGTACTGACCATTATTCAAATTAGCTTTTAATCCTTTGCTGACAAAATCGCCTTGCGGAGATTGAACAACCACTTGGTGATCGGTTTCAATTTCTCTGGTTTTTGGATATCCGGTTAACTCATCAGTTTGGAATTCAATCTTCCCTTGTGGCGCCAGTTTGGTTGCGACCACATCACCCGATAAAATAACTTTACGGTTATCATCGTAGCCATTTGCCTGTTTTGCAAAGAACGTCGCATCAACTTTGCCATCTTTATACATCGAGGCATTAAGTTGATCCAACTTTGATGTTTTTTGTTGCATATCCTGTTCAAGCTGACGAACTTCAGCACGGATATACAAATTGCCTTGATCATCAGTTTGAGTCAAATGGACGCCCTGCGCTGAATATGTCATATTCTTCGCAGAACCAATGTCTAGTTTTTTTGCCTTGCCACTATAGTAGTAATAACCACCACTTATAGCAGCAACCACTACAGCAACAATTGATAAAACTCTGGTATCCATGAGCAGGAATAGCCTACCTTTTTAAGTAATCTTATTATTAATGCGGTACTGCAAGATATTTTTCAAGAAGTTCTTGGTAAATGCCTTTTGCGATCAGCAACATATCACAGACTTCACGCACAGCACCACGCCCACCCATCGACTGCGTAACCAAATGCGCACGGCGACGTACTTCTTCATGACCATTTGGCACAGTAACACTCATACCTGCGATTGCAAAAGCAGATAAATCAGGCCAATCATCGCCCATATACAAGCAATCTGACGGCAAAATATTAAACTGCGCACAAGCTTCACGAAGTGCTGAGCCTTTGTCTTCACGGCCTTGAAAAACGAGGTCTACACCTAAATCAGACATACGTTTTTCAACAATATTACTTTTTCGACCTGTAATAATGATAACTTTCATGCCGGCTTGCTGTGCAAGCTTCATTCCTAAACCATCACGAATATCGAATGATTTAATTTCATCGCCACTATTGGTTAACGTTACGAAGCCATCACTCAAAATACCATCAACATCCAGAACCAATGCCTGTAAATGACGTGCTTGTTCTAACAATGCATAAGATGCCATTGATTAATTTACCCCTGCCTGAATAAGGTCATGCATACTAATTACACCAATCACTTTGTTTTGGTCATCTACCACAACAAACTGACTAATTTTTTTCAGGTTCAGCTGTTGTAGAGCTTCTACCGCACGTGCTTCTTGAGAAATCGTTGATGGTTTTTTTGTCATCACTTCTGAAACAGGCAAATTCACATCAAAACCTTGCTGTTTATCAATTAAACGGCGCAAGTCACCATCGGTGAAAATACCAAGCAAATGTTCTTGTTCATCTACAATTGTCGTCAAGCCTAAACGTTTATTAGAAATTTCATAAAGCACTTGATTCATTGGTGTATCTGGTGAAACTTTTGGCAGTTCATCGCCTGTATGCATCAGATGTTTTACATGTAAAAGTAAGCGTTTACCCAACGCACCTGCTGGATGCGAACGAGCAAAATCATCTGCAGTAAAACCACGCGCTTCAAGTAAAGCGACAGCCAGTGCATCACCCAATACTAAAGTTGCTGTAGTACTCGACGTAGGCGCCAAACCTAATGGGCACGCTTCGTCAGACTCACCTAAAGTTAAAGCGATGTCGGCATTTTGTGGCATTGGGCCTTTATCATCACGGCTAATGGTAATAAGAGGAACGCCAAGATGTTTGATTAAAGGCATCAACATCATGATTTCATCACTTTTTCCAGAATTGGAAATCGCAATTAAAACATCACCACGAACCAGCATTCCCAAATCGCCATGTCCAGCTTCGCCTGGATGCATAAAGAAAGATGGTGTACCAGTTGAGGCGAAAGTTGCAGCCATTTTACGGCCAATATGCCCTGACTTACCCATGCCAGTGATCACAACACGACCTTTACACTGTAACAATATTTCACAAGCTCGGTTAAAACTGTCACCAATTTGTGTTGCTAACACGTCTAAGGCTTGTTGCTCAATACGCAATGTTGCTAATGCGCTGCTTTGGAAATCTGTAGGATTGGGCATACGAGTTTGACTCAAAATAATTGATCTGATCTCTTGTGAAGATCGGTGATTTTAATCAAAAGATTTGGGGGCATTCTAACATAACTCAATCATCTACACGTTTTTAAATGTATAAGATTTCACAAGCTTATAAAATTCTTGCATAAACCTTTGTGAAAAATGATGCATCAGTTATGATGTAACACTGTTTTTGTTGAGTGTTTGAAAACCCTTATGCAACCGTTTGTTTTATATAACTCTGAGCAACGAAAAAAAGTTGAATTTGTACCTCGCAAAGAAGGTCACATCGATATGTACGTCTGCGGTATGACCGTTTACGACTACTGTCATATCGGGCATGCTCGAGTTATGGTTGCATTTGACTACATTATTCGTTTCTTACGTAGTCAGGGCTGGAATGTTCGCTACATTCGCAACATTACCGACATTGACGACAAAATCATCAAACGTGCGAATGAGAATGGTGAAACAATCCAACAACTCACCACTCGTTTCATCGATGCAATGAATGAAGATGCAGCGAACCTAGGCTGTTTGGCTCCTGATGAAGCACCTAAAGCAACTGAATATATCGATCAGATGCAAAATATGATTGGCAATTTGGTGAATAAAGGCGCTGCTTACCCTGCTTCAAACGGCGATGTTTATTTTGAAGTGACCAAATTTGAAAAATATGGTCGCCTCTCTGGTCGTAAGCTTGATGATATGCAAGCTGGCGCAAGTGAGCGTGTTGATGTAGAAGTTGAAAAGAAACACCCTTTTGACTTTGTACTTTGGAAACATGCCAAAGAAAATGAACCATCTTGGGCATCTCCTTGGGGTAATGGCCGTCCGGGTTGGCATATTGAATGTTCTGCAATGTCGACTTGCTGCTTAGGCAATCACTTTGACATTCATGGTGGTGGTTCAGATTTAATGTTCCCGCACCATGAAAATGAAATTGCGCAAAGTGAAGCTTCGACTGGTGAGCAATATGTAAACTATTGGATGCATGTTGGCTTCATTAACGTTGACGGCGAAAAGATGTCTAAATCTTTAGGCAACTTCTTTACGATTCGTGACGTGATGGAGAAATTCCACCCTGAAGTGATCCGCTACTTTATTGTGTCTTCGCACTATCGTAGTCCTGTGAACTTCTCTGATGTGGCACTCAAAGAAGCAAAAACTTCTTTAACTCGCTTCTACCATTCATTTAAAGCTTACCAACAAGTGTACGGTCAGAAGACAACTGAAACACTTGATCAAAGCTTTATTGAGCGTTTTAACAATGCAATGTGTGATGACTTCAACACGGCCGAAGCAATGGCTGTATTGTTTGAACTCAATAAAGAGTTAAACCGTGCTGTAAAAGAAGAGCAAGCTGACCAAGCGACTGTACTTTATTCGACATTACGCCACCTCACCAATATTTTAGGTTTGGTACAACACAATGTAGATGATTTCTTAAAATCAGATATTGGACAAGAAGCGCTTGCTTTGTCTGATGCTGAAATTGAAGATTTTATTCAACAACGTGTTGATGCGAAAAAGGCAAAAGACTTTGCTAAAGCAGACGGTATTCGTCAGTCTTTACTCGACCAAGGTGTGGTACTTGAAGACACTCGCCAAGGTACAGTTTGGCGTCGTGCTGATTAAACGTTCAATTAGATCACAAGAGTGTTGACACTTTAATGAAACACTCTATAATGTGCTCACATTGCGGGAATAGCTCAGTTGGTAGAGCATAACCTTGCCAAGGTTGGGGTCGCGAGTTCGAGTCTCGTTTCCCGCTCCAAGATTTAAAAAACCACTTAATTCGAAAGAACTAGGTGGTTTTTTTTGTCTGGTAGTTATTCGCTTTGATTAATTAGACTATTCAACTAACCTATACTTTAAGTATTAAAAAAACCCACCAAAAGGCAGGTTTAGAATTAAATATTTAAAACACCGTAATTTTTAAGACCGATTTTTAAAGATCTAAACTTTTAAGTTCATAAAGGCGTTCTTTAGTTTTATCGGCTTCACAACTTAAAATAATTAAATGTGAACCTGCTCCCATTGCTTGAGATCCATAATACCCCATCAAACCAGAACATTGCTTTGTACGATAATCAAGCCAAGCCTTTTGGGAGTTTTCCAAACTGGCTTTCCCTTCACTATCCAAGTTTGAAGCTAATTTATTGTATATCTTATTCATTTTAGCTTTATCAGTTTTTAACTGTTTTTCAAAGCATTCAATATCAGAATAAACATTGCCAGTTTTACATTCTGCATGAGCAACCCCATAAAATAACACCAACAAAGCAAGCATGAGTTTCTTCATTTATATGACACCTTTCACATTTCTAACTATCTAAATCATTAAATTTTAATTATGACATGAAACAACTTTTATTCTTATCACAGATTTCAACTATTTAATTTTTTGATCATCAGATACTCCTAAAAATCCCTATAAATAGTAAAGTATAATTTTCATTCATATACCTATAAGTATTCATTTATAACTATTCTAATCAATTAAAAATATAATAGTAGCTTAGTAAATAAATAGACTTTTTTGGCTTTTGTATTTTTTAAAATCAAGTATAGATTTCTAAAAATCTCTAACTCTTTAGTAGCATTAATATTTACATCAATAAATTATTAAGATATATAATAATTCAAAAGTTATAAATTCAATTAATGCTCTTAAAAATCCAAACTTCAAAATAATGTAAATATTTTATTAAAAATAAATTATTTATTTTTTCAAATTATGATTTTGAGCACTAACGGAATTGTTTAGATATCTTCAATAGAGAGAAAAAATGCAACACATAAATCAACAGAATTTGGGCTTATTTTCAATCGCCGAAACTAATACAAATGATCTTCCAATGGGAGTACTTAGTGATGGAACTCCCTATCTTACTGTAAGGGGACTTGCAAAAGTTTGTGGTGTAGAACATACCTCAATATTACGGTTAGTCCAGAAATGGTCAGAAGAACAGCACACACCACGTGGAAGAAGAATACTAGATTTATTAGTTGCTCAAGATTACAACCAACCAGAATTGTATATTAATGCATCAAGTATTCATGGCAGCTTTTTCGCTATACCTGATGCAGTATGTATGGCAATCCTTGAATATTACTCATTTGATGCAGAGGAAACTAATAAAGAAATTGCAAGAACAAACTACCGTATTCTTGCTAGATCATCATTCAAGCTATATGTCTATAGTCAATGTAACTATAACCCAAATCAAAAAATTGATGACTCATGGCAAGCATTTCATGAGAGATTATTACTAAATGATAATATTCCAATTAACTATTTTTCGATCTTTAAAGAATTATCCACTGTTATCGTAAATATGATAAGAGGCGGCTGTAAAATTGATGATACAACTGTTCCAGATATTAGTGTGGGCCAAATATGGTCTTGATATTGGACACAAAATAAACTTGATGAAAGTTTTGGAGAAAGATGCAAATTTCCACATGTATACCCAGATACGTTTCGCCAATCATCAGGTGGTGAATATGAAGCATGGATTTATCCTGCAGATGCTTTAGGTGTATTTCGAAAGTGGTTATATGAAGTTTATTTAATGGAAAAATTTCCTAAATACTTAAATACTAAAGTAACCAGTGGTGCTATCGTAGCTCCTGATGCTTCAAAACTGTTAGATGTACTGCAAAAACCAGTATTGAATTCACAAACTAATCCTGACCTCTGAGAATTATTTAACTTATAAATTATTTATACGTCAATAATTGTAAAAAAACCATTAAACACTGTTAAAATATAACTTATTGTTATTTAATATTTATTATAGCCTTACCAACATTCAGGCTACAAGCCCTAGTCTCATTTAATGCTCCAAAATTAAAAAACCACCTAGTTTTAAAAATTAGGTGGTTTTTAGTATCGGTTAGTTAGCTAATTTCACTAACACCCTCACATATTTTTAGCTAATTCTTTTGCCAAACATTGTTCATGCCAAGTGGTTTGGAAGTTCTCGACAGCTTTTGATTTGATAAGAGGGTCTTCAAATAGCTTTGAAGAATATGCAGATTTGATAAGTTCTTGATAAAGTTGTTTGGCTTGTTGCTCTTCAAGATGATTGGCGATGTCATGTAACTCTTTAGCTGGCACTTCATGTTGTCTAGCATCCATCACGCCACTCGCTGCTCTTTTCACAGTTTCACAGTAATGAAGTTCCATTGCTTCTGATGCTGCATAACATTGAATTGAAATTGCGCTTATAAAGAGGAATATAAATCTCATAATCTCACCTTAATTTGACGCGCAAGGTTATCAACTAATCTGCCTAAATTTAAGTTAAAAAAGGTTATTTTTGTTTTGTCTTATTTTATTTCACCTTTTGCACTTCAGTATTAGAGGCTCTCAGCACTGTTCCATCTGCCGCGACTGGTGCCATAAATGGAATTTGCTGACCTGTATTTTTATCAATTAACAGCGAATGTCGCTCACCACTTTCAAATAGGTTCTGCTCTCCCCATTGTCGTAAAGCCACAATCACTGGGAACAAACTCTCCCCTTTAGCGGTCAATACATATTCTTGATAAGCCGTGCCATCTGAAGCATCTTGCAGTTCAAGAACACCTGCATCGACTAATTTTTTTAGGCGATCAGAAAGAATATTACGTGCTACTCCTAAGCTGCGCTGAAAATCTCCAAAACGGCGCATTCCATCAAAAGCATCACGCACAATAAGCAATGACCAACGATCTCCTATGAGATTGACACAGCGCGCAACAGGACAAGGTTCATCTTTCATCAGTGTAGAGTTCGCCATTGAGTTTCCTAACCAATTATCAGTAACAAGTTATCTAGTTGCATTTTAAAACCAGTCGATCTAACATTCAACTAGTTGCATTTTAAAACTAGATTGAATGGATTTAGGACAATGAAAGCTTCTCTTGCATCTTCAACTTCATTCTCCCAAAGTGATAAACCGCTTTCAAGCATGTCTCGTGGCGTAATCTTGCTATTTGCGATTGCTAGTGGTGCAAGCGTAGCAAATGTCTATTATGCCCAGCCCTTGCTCGACATTTTGGCCAAGGACTTTAATGTGAGTCATGCCGCCATTGGTGGTGTGGTGACCGCCACTCAAATAGGTTGTGCCCTAGCTTTAATCTTTTTAGTGCCGCTAGGTGATTTGGTAAATCGGCGTCGGTTAATGGCCCTACAGTTAATTGCCTTAATATCTGCATTGCTCGTGGTTGGCTTTGCTCACTCTACGATTATTCTTTTGGCAGGAATGCTTGCAGTGGGTTTACTCGGCACAGCCATGACACAAGGGCTTATTGCCTATGCTGCAAGTGCTGCTCTCCCACATGAGCAAGGCTATGTGGTCGGTACTGCACAAAGTGGTGTATTCATTGGTTTACTGCTTGCCCGTGTATTTTCAGGGGGAATAAGTGATGTGGCTGGTTGGCGCGGCGTGTACTTCTGTGCAGCCCTCATCATGCTCATGATTGCATTACCCCTTTGGAAACGCCTGCCTCATTTAAATATTCAACCCAGTGCCATGCGCTACCCGCAGCTTCTAGCCTCTATGTTGAAACTACTACGCCAAGAAAAAGTGCTCCAAGTGCGCGGTGTGTTAGCTTTACTCATGTTCGCGGCATTTAATATTTTCTGGAGCGCATTGGTACTGCCGTTAAGTGCCCCGCCTTATAGCTTCTCGCATACTGTAATTGGGTCTTTTGGACTCGTTGGAGTGATTGGTGCTTTGGCTGCTGCACGTGCGGGTTACTGGGCCGACCGCGGATATGCTCAGCGCACAAGCTTGGCGGCACTGTTAATATTACTGCTCGCATGGGGCCCACTTTCACTCATGGCCTACTCACTCTGGGCACTCATGATTGGCATCGTATTACTAGACTTGGGCGGGCAAGCTTTGCACGTGACCAACCAGAGTATGATTTTTCGCACTCGTCCTGAAGCGCATAGCCGTCTTGTTGGTCTATATATGCTCTTTTATGCGGTAGGTAGCGGATTGGGTGCAATCAGCACAACAGCGACTTATGCTTATGCAGGTTGGCTTGGCGTGTGTGCACTCGGTGCAGGCGTTAGCCTTTTGGCATTATTATTTTGGAGGATGACACGCCATATCGTGCCTCAAATCACTCATGAAAAAGATAACAATATACAAATAAATAAAATATAATAATCCAAAGTTTTATAAGCCCATGAATAAGAAAGTTTAGTCTTTAAATCTTAATTTCGAGCGGTAATAGAATGAAATCTTCTTTAACAATCTAAAGATTGATATGCAACTTTAGACAATTACTATCAAATATATGCAAATCCCTATAGGAACAAAATTGGGTATTAATAATAAATTGCTTTACACGGTTGTATTTGCCCTTGTTGCAGGATGCCACCAACAAGAAGCAAACGACAGTACCAATGCTGTGAAACTCCCAGCCTATCAGTACGATGGTTTCTCTGGTTCAGCACGCTTAAAAGGAAACTTGGAGTTAAAGCAAGGATGTCTTTATGTGAAAGATATACTCATTGTCTTTCCAGAACATAGCGCTCAGTGGGATGCTGAAAAAAGCACTTTAAGTTATAAAGGTCAGCAGATCGGCTTAGGGGGCATATTAGATATTGCTGGAGGAAGTGGTAATTTTGAGCAAGACAATCTACGCATTAAACATTTGAGTCCCATGTGTGATCATCAGAATATTTGGTTTGCTGGATAATCTTTTGTGAAAGTAAATTAAAAAAAGCCCCCGTCTGGGAGCTTTTTAAAATTCGTTTAGCAAGCTAAAACTTAACTTGGGTGAATTTCTGCCGTCAATCTTTGCAAGTCATGACCCGAAGGTGCTTGATAAACACGTAAGCCAAACTCGGGAAGAATCGCAATTAAATGGTCAAAAATATCTGACTGAATTGCTTCATAAGAAACCCATGCAATTGTGTTGGTAAATGCATAAATCTCTAGTGGCAAACCTTGGCTGGTCGGTTGTAACTGACGAACAATAATAGTTTGATTTTGAGCAATGCCCTTGTGCTGACGTAAGTAAAATTCAACATAGGCTCTAAATGTACCAATATTGGTTAGACGGCGCTTGTTGTAACGAGATTGATTGCTTAAATGCTTATTGAATTCTTCAATTTCAGAGTTCTTTGCATTTAAGTATTGATCTAACAATAAAAAGTCTTTGAGCTTTTGTTGTTCTTCATCACTCATGAAATGAACGCTACTTTGATCGATAAAAAGTGAGCGCTTCATTCGACGGCAACCCGAGTTGCTCATGCCTCGCCAGTTTTTGAATGTGTCGGTCACGAGCTTATTGGTTGGAATGGTGGTATAGGTTTTATCAAAGTTTTGAACAGTCACGGTATGCAGTGAAATATCAATTACATCACCATCTGCATTGAGTGATGGCATTTCAATCCAGTCTCCAATACGCACCATGTCATAAGAGGCAATTTGTACACTCGCCACCAAAGACAAAATGGTGTTTTGGAAAACCAGCATTAATACCGCTGCCATCGCACCGAAGCCTGCAAGTAAAGTGAACACATCCTTTTTAAGGAATGTTCCCAAAATCATGAGGCCACATACAACAAATAAAATGAGTTTAACCAGTTGTAAGTAACCTTTAATCGGCTTATTTCTAGATTTTGGATTACGCTGATAAATAAGGTTAAAGATGTTTAACAGCTCGCTGACCGTAAGCGCGAGTGTAAGAAAAATAAATGCTTGCGCTGCCATCTCTACAAAAGCAATAAACTTCGGAGATAGATGAGGAACCGTTGCAATACCATTCATAATCACAACGGCAGGAACAATATTTGCAAATTTCTTTATAACGCTATGCTGAGCGAAAATAGACTGATTTGGTGATTTTAGCTTTGTAACTAAATGACGAACGCCCCGAACAATAATGCGTTTGGCAATAAAATTTGCTATTGCAGCAAATAAAATCAAAATCGTGAGTGAAACCAACATTTCTAGCCAAGGATATTGACTTAACTCACCCCGAATATCGCGGAAAAAATTTAAAAAATCCAAACCTATACACCTTTAAAATTTCTTTTGTAGAATTTTAGGGGTTAAGAACGTTTCTCATAAGGTTTGTTTACATATGTAGTCATAAATACAACAACTAAGTTATATACCCTGCCCAAATTTAATTATGATCCGTTAATTTTAAAGCTTCATTTGCTTATGTTTTAGACCAATTATATAAGCTAGATCGGGCTTATCAGTTCATTTAGAATAAGGCGTTAAACGAATAATTCTGGTTTGAGTGAGTGAAATTTTCTGATTTTTTGACTTTTATTGGAACAGTCTGGTTTAGCTTATTGTTTATCTATATTGCTTGGATATTTTTTCTTAAAAGTCAGGTTCAAAGATTTTTAATTTATAAACGAGGAAAGATGACTTCTGCCGAGGTCGTATATTTTCAAGACTCATTAGCTAAGGTGCAATATCGCCCTTTATGTTATGTCAAATTGAAATTTCAAACTAAGCAAGGCCAAGTCATTACTGAAAATCTAAAGGTGCTTATTTCTAAGCAAGATCACTATAAATATAAAGTCGGTAGTATTATTAATATTAAATATGACCCTAAAAACTTAAAGAATATTTCGATATTGGGCGAAGTGATGATTTAGGTCATTAGAGATTATTTAAAAAGTAGGATAAACCTTGAGGTGCGCGTCCATTTAAACGACTACTTGTGGTTACTCGAACCAGATTACTCCAAGTAATATTACAACAATGCTTGATCAATTTTTTAATTAAAGACACGTCTTCATGACATGAAATAGGCTCAAAGCCACCGACCAAAAGATAGACCTCTGCACTAAAACTTAAATTTGCCCCGTGAATATGCTCGTGGTCCATCTGATCTTTATAGTGCGCTAAATATTTTTGCTGTTTCGTTATAGAGAGATGACTAAAATCGTCTAGCGTTACAGTGCCGCAAATTGCATCTGTGGGTTGGTGCTGGATTTGATAGCGCAGCCAATCTGGACTCACCACGGTGTCTGCATCGGTACATGCAATCCAAGTTACACCACGCCCGATTAAATGACGGATTCCTAAATCCCTCGCCTTGCCGACACATGCATAGTTGCATTCAATCCAGTTAATGTGATGGCTTTGTACAATCAACCGCGACTGATCTGTACAGCTATCGAGTACAACAAGCACTTCTACCTCATAACCACTAATGTTATCTATGGCGACCTGAATAGATTGCAAACAGGCCGATAGATAATACTCTTCGTTATGCGCTGGAATGACGATACCTATTTTCATCTTAGTTTTTCCTGCTGTGCTAAAGAGGAAGTGTTCGCCGTCCACAGATCAATCATAAAATCTGGATCGTTTAAACTGAGGTAGTGATGAAATGGGAAATGTTGCCGAAAAGCTTGATGGACTTGCTCTGCATTTAATTCAAAATCTTGAATTTCATGACGCCAGTGACAACACAGAATCTCGCCGTCATCATTTAAACTATGCTTTAATTTTTCAATAAACTGATGCAGTTCATCCTTGGATAAGTAATAGGCCATCTCACTAATTAATATCAGATCAAACTTTTGAATTGAGTAGTCTTCGGGTATTTTCCAGTTCTCAACCACAACATGCTCAAATTCTTTTAAACGCTTGGACGCCAAGCGAACAGCACTATCAGAGACGTCTATACACACTAACTCCTCGGCTCTTTGCGCCAAATGAAAACTTAAATGTCCATTTGAACAGCCGACTTCTAGCACCTTTAGGTAGCGGGGTTTTGTCAGCAGTGCGAGACAAATTTGTCTTTTACGAGCTTCATACCAATGAAAGTCGTAGCCCCATGGATCACTGTTATGACGATATAAATCTTCAAAGTACACGCGAGAATGAATCACTCAAATAAACCTCATAAGGCATTAAAAGACGATTAATCGCACTTGGAGATAGCACTGCGGCATTCCCCGTGCTTTCATCTGCTTCTAGTTGGGTTTTAAACTGCAAAATTGCTTGATGTTTTTTAGTTAGCTGTTCTTGTGTTAAGGAAAATGCTTTTGCTCGGTGCCAATCAATGCGTGGGTCTAAAGGCTCTGCCCAATGCCAAGCCCAGATTAATACGTGTAAACAAAGTAGTTGCTTAGCGGTTGCATAGGCTTGTACGGGTTTACCTACTGCTTCATGGTCTGGGTGACCATCAAATTCATAGCTACAAATTAGAATATCGTCGGCTTGAACTAACTTATCTAAACTCTGCCGCAGTTGATCAGTTTGCAAATGGATCTGGCCATCTAACAAATTAAGCTCTACACGCTCTGTTGACTCTGCTACGCCTAGACAATTTAAGGCTGCCAAGCTTTCTTGCGGACGAAGAATATTGAGCTGATCCGGAGGATATTTTGTAGAGTTAGGATGACTTTGGGTGCCGTTACTTACTGCTAAAACCAAAATCTTGCAGTTCAGTGCAATGAGCTGCTGCATTAATCCGCCACAGCCAAGTACTTCATCATCCGGATGTGGCGCAACAATTATCACTCTTTTTGAGCGAAATAGCTCAAGATCTAAAGCTGCTAACGGTTGTTCTTTAAATGCCTTTAACCATTGTTCTTTGGCTGTCCCCTCACCAAAAATAACGCGGTCTTCAACCAAAGGATGTTTTAAAGTTCCCATAGGCTTTGCTCCGATAAACAGAGTTCCGCAATTTGTTCATAGTCAAACGCGGCATGACTTTGCCTGATAAACACAGGCAGATCAGCCATGAGCTGAGCAAATGTCGCATCTTCACAAAAAGGACGTGCACCCAAAGCTTTCCCTACTCGCTCAATAACGCTCAGGCAGCATTGTTCTGTTTGAGCACGTAATATGCGTATTTCCCGCTCATGACTTAGCGTTGGTTTATGGTCTATGAGCTTGGCCACATATTGAAAATATTGCTTGGTGATTTCTAGCTGTTGAGCGACCTCCCCTAAATACGATTTTTTATAAGGATTCGGATTTGCCTGACAGCTTTCTTGCAAAAAGTTAGCTAGGCGCACGGCGGCACCATACCAACACGCAGCAACACCTGCTGCACCATGCCAAAAACCTGGGCGTTTTAAATAACTATTTGGCTGACCAATCAATTTAGTAGGTGTATTTTTAAAAGTTACTTGCGCAGTCTGTGTCGCATGCATGCCTACAGCGTGCCAGTGGCTTAAATCGGTTGTAATGGAGGGATGACTTAAGTCAACAATACAAAGCTGCGCCAGCCCTTGCTGATCTTTATAACTTATTAAAGCTTTTTGAATAAACTCTGCGCCAGAGCACCAA
This sequence comes from Acinetobacter sp. 1294243, assembly GCF_000588015.1. Taxonomy (NCBI): domain Bacteria; kingdom Pseudomonadati; phylum Pseudomonadota; class Gammaproteobacteria; order Moraxellales; family Moraxellaceae; genus Acinetobacter; species Acinetobacter sp. 1294243. Next base: position 4,527 of record NZ_JFXG01000020.1, on the reverse strand, counting down.
GGTTTTATACCATTACAAAGATTGTCTTTTATTTGCAATGGTCCTGGTCCACCGTCTGCTGCCCAAACTGCCCAAGTCTGGTCATCTATTTCTTGCTGATAGCCCAATTCATTTAAAATGCTTAAAGCATCACAATGAGACTCAAATAGCTTAGCTAGACTTAAGTCGACTCCAGCAATCTGCGCAAAAAGTTGCCAACGTTGATAGGTTTGACCCGAAGCTGGATGAGGCAAATTTTGAGTTAAATTTACAAGCTGAAAAAGTAAATTTATACGAAGCTTACTTTTATCTTCAGCTAGGGCAGCTTCAAATTCACTCAAACTGCTCAGTATCGTTATGTTTATAGGTATTTTAATATTCATTGCAAATAATTATTTATAAGACTTAACCCAACCATAACTAAAGATTTCTGTTTAGATAAACATATAAATTGTAATAAAAAGAAAAATATTATTAGTTTTATATCTAATTATTTCATTGTTACTCAAATATCACGGTTAAGTGAACTTATAATCCGATCATGTAAGGTTTATTAAAAACTCAACATTTAATCGATTATTTAAAGTAGTTTAGTTCTTACCGTTTTTCTATTTCCAAAGAAGAGGTCTAAAATGAACACTTTAAATATTAATGATATTAAAAAACACGCAGATGTTATTGCTTCTTGTGGTACTAAAGTAGGTACTGTCGATCATCTCGATGGTGAAAACCAGTTAAAACTTACCCGAAACGAAAGTGGTCAACATCACCTCATTCCTACTGGATGGATTGGTGAGGTAAAAGAAGACCAAGTTATTCTGAATAAAAACTCAGAAGAAGTTAAAGATCAGTGGCAAGCGATCTAAACTTCTAAGTAAGCTAGCTAGTTTTAGCTAGATTAAAATAAAATAAATTTATAACTAAAAATTTAAATTATAAAAACTAAAGCTCCTTTTTATTAAGGAGCTTTTTTATTCATCTCATATTTAAAATAAATAAAGCTTACCCTCGTGTTGTGTTAAATATACCCAATCTTTAACAGAGTTGCTTTTATCTCTATAAACCTTTTTGAGACTCATTTTGTCCCTTAAGCACATGGTGATCAATTTTACTTAATGCTAAAAATTGTCCATTCGCATTAAATGAACAATTATGAATAGGGTGACATATATGATCACAGGGAATCATCAGCTTAAAGCAAGAAAGGTCCATTTCGATTTTACCGAATCATCGGTCTGTTGGATGCCGAATGATCCTCTATGCTCGCATGTCGCCAATGGCATCAACATGCTCTTGCCCGCTGGTGAATTTTGGTTTTGCCGTGTGTTTAATAAAACCCTGCCCTTAATTACCGATGAAACATTAAAACAAGAAGTGATTGGATTTGTCCGTCAAGAAGCTGCTCATGCACGTGCCCATGAAAAAGCACAGGACTTCTTACGTGAAAATGGTTACGACATTCAAGAAACACTCAACCGTGCCCATTTTGTTTTTAATATTTTGTTGGGTGACAAACCTTTAGGCATACCATTTTTAAAAGGCGAAAAGCTTGATGAATATTGGTTACTTTTCCGAGTGGGCGTGATTGCTGCAATCGAGCACTTTACGGGAACCATTGGTCAATGGACGCTGGACAGTAAGACTTGGGACCAAGCTGACCCTGCTATGGCAGATTTGTTCCGTTGGCATTTGGCTGAAGAAGTTGAACATCGCTGTGTTGCTTACGATTTATTTGAGCACCTTTTAACAAACAAGTTTGGGTTTTATGTATCGCGCCAAGTGATTATGGCGGCGGGTTTCCCACTGTTTATTTACTTCCTTGCTGACTTTGCCCGTAGTTTAGGTAAGCAAGATTTAGAGCATGAAGATATTCAAAAATTGATGCGCCGTGGCTACTTCAAAATTATTCGTGAATTTGAAAAAACTGCGACTCGCTCAGACAACTTACCGACCATTAAATATTTGTGGAAAGCGACATTAAGATGGGCTTCTCCAAAATTTAACCCAATTCATGAGGGAGACACCGAGCAAGCTTTAGCTTATATGGCTCGCTCGCCTGCGGTTCAATATTTTGAAGGAATGGCGCAGGCCGCAAAACCTGTGTAATCAAGCTAAACGCTTATTTAAATACAAAGTAAAGCCTCTTTTTGAGAGGCTTTCTTTCGTTTAAGTGTTATCTAGATCGACACAGATTAAAAAGAAACAATCGAACTAGCGCGCTTTCATCAATGCTGTTTTTTTCAAAAAGTCGGAACATCGCCCCGTCAATCATGCATAAAAACATGTAAGCATCTTCAATCGAAGCCGTAGTTTTGACAGTTAAAAGTAGTTTATAAATTTCATTGATGAGCCAAGTTCGGTACTCAATCGTAACGCCATAGGCCTTGGGATAGACTCTTTTGATTTCAAACAATGCCTTAAAGGGTAAATGATATGGCCCTTCTAAACTCGCATGTAAAAAATAAATTTGCTTAAGTTTATCCAGCACCATGAGTTCATTGTAAGAATAGAGAATTGAAAACACTTTGTCTTTTAGCGTGTCTTTTTGGAAACTGATACACCTCTCGATTAGCCGTTCTTTTGAGTGAAAGGCATTATAAAAAGTGGCTTTGGAAACCTTGGCTTCACTAATAATTCGGTCAACACCGACCTTATGAAACCCATATTGATTAAATAAGTCTTTTGCCGCGTGAAGCACTTTTAATGCTCTAAATGAAGATTGTAAATTTGGCATAGATATACCGCTTAAAATAATTTTTTGTTGTATGTAAATGAGATAGAAATGCCGTCACTCTTAAAATGAGTGCTAAAAACAGGCATGCAAAAGCCGCACAAAATGGCGTGCTGACCTATCTCAAGTTTTATAGTTGCTGTGTTTTAGATTCTTAAGGTGTAGAAAACCTAGAGTCGATTAAACCAATTTATAGAGTATTTAAACGGTATAAATAGTGAGACTTTGGCGTAGGTCAATTTAGAAAAAGTAGGCATGAATGAAATCCTATATGCATAAAATTTCTGCCAATCACTGCTAAATGATTATGGTGGCAGAACGAAAGAGGGTTAGCAGACTGGGCATATAGAACCAGCACGCACAAGGCGTCCCCCTTCCGTCCTGAACTGCACCCCATAAGTTAGACTTTTAAAACTTATGAGGTGTGCTCTATGCCAATTCCGAAGCATTCAAAAGAGTTAAAATTAAAAGTCATTCAAGCTTATTTAGAGGGAAGTAAAGGATATAAAATCCTTTCACAAGAATTTAATGTAGATCTCCAAACCATCCGCTTATGGATTGAAAACTATAAGGCACAAGGTGAAGATGGCCTGAATGTTAAAACTAAAAAAACCTACTACTCTTCCGAATTTAAAATCAAGGCTGTACAAATGCTTCTTGATAAGATACCGGTAAGAGAAGTTAGAAGACGGTTAAATCTGAGCGGGACGTCAATTTTAAGAAGGTGGCTAGCTCAGTATCATAAAGAAGGGATTGCTGGGTTTAATACCACGAGGATTTATACCAATATGCTTAAACAAGATAAAACTAAAATAACCAAGTCTGTAAAAGATGACAAAGATAAATCTCAGCAGGAGCTCATTGATGAAGTGACCGCTTTACGAGCAGAGGTTGCCTTTTTAAAAAAGCTAAAAGCCTTAAAACTGAAGCAACGTACCTAAATTCAATTTCTACTGCAGACAGTGTTCAAGTTATTTCAGAATTAAGGCAAATTTATCCATTAAAGCTCTTACTCAGTATTGCCAAGATCGCTCGTAGTACTTATTTCTATCACATGAAAGCTGTACGCTCTAAGGATAAATATACTGAGTTAAAACAGCAGATCAAGTCCATATATCACAAGCATAAGGGATGCTATGGCTATCGTAGAATTACTCTTGCTCTGAAAAGTACAGGAATAATAATCAACCATAAATGTGTATATCGTCTTATGAAAACTATGGGACTTAAATCACGTATCAGAGCACTAAAATATCGCTCATATAAAAGTGGTTGTGTCGGGATGGTGGCCGATAACATTATGCAACGGCAATTTAAAGCGAACCGTCCCAACCAGAAATGGGCAACTGATGTGACGGAATTTAATGTTAACGGTGAAAAACTTTATCTATCACCAATTATAGATTTATTTAATGGGGAAATTATTACCTTCCGGATCCAACGTAAACTCAATTATGAGTTAGTGAAAGATATGCTCATTCATGCTTTAGCTAAACTTAAGCGACATGAGAAACCAATTCTCCATTCAGATCAAGGATGGCAATATCAAATGGCTCATTATCAACAGCAATTAAAGCAACATGGTTTAATTCAAAGTATGTCTCGTAAAGGAAATTGCTTAGATAATGCTGTAATAGAAAGCTTCTTTGGAATATTAAAATCGGAGTGCTTTCATGGTGAAAAATTTCAATCAACTGATGAGTTAGAGAAAACTATACGAGAGTACATTCATTATTATAATCATGAGAGAATCAAGGTGAAGCTACAAGGTTTATCCCCTGTACAATATAGAAACCAGTTTTTAAAAACTGCTTAAC
>NZ_JFXG01000019.1:0-62748 GCF_000588015.1 Acinetobacter sp. 1294243 | reverse complement strand
ACACGTAAACGTGGGCACAATCGGTCACGTTGACCATGGTAAAACAACTTTAACTGCTGCGATTGCAACTATTTGTGCAAAAACTTACGGCGGTGAAGCGAAAGATTACTCACAAATCGACTCAGCACCTGAAGAAAAAGCACGTGGTATTACAATTAATACTTCACACGTAGAATACGATTCTCCAATTCGTCACTACGCGCACGTTGACTGCCCGGGCCACGCCGATTACGTTAAAAACATGATTACTGGTGCTGCTCAGATGGACGGCGCGATCCTTGTGTGTGCTGCGACTGACGGTCCAATGCCACAAACTCGTGAACACATCCTTCTTTCTCGTCAGGTTGGTGTACCTTACATCATCGTATTCTTAAACAAGTGTGACCTTGTTGATGATGAAGAATTACTTGAATTAGTAGAAATGGAAGTTCGTGAACTTCTTTCTACTTATGACTTCCCTGGTGATGACACTCCAGTTATCCGTGGTTCTGCGCTTAAAGCGTTGGAAGGCGATGCTGGTCAATATGGTGAGTCTTCAGTTCTTGCTCTTGTTGAAGCGCTTGACTCTTACATCCCAGAACCAGAACGTGCTATCGACAAAGCATTCTTAATGCCAATCGAAGACGTATTCTCAATTTCTGGTCGTGGTACTGTAGTAACAGGTCGTGTAGAAGCTGGTATCGTTAAAGTTGGTGAAGAAGTAGAGATCGTTGGTATTAAAGATACAGTTAAAACAACTGTAACTGGCGTAGAAATGTTCCGTAAACTTCTTGACGAAGGCCGTGCAGGTGAGAACTGTGGTATCTTACTTCGTGGTACTAAGCGTGAAGACGTACAACGTGGTCAAGTACTTGCTAAACCAGGTACAATCAAGCCGCACACTAAATTCGACGCAGAAGTATACGTACTTTCTAAAGAAGAAGGTGGTCGTCACACTCCATTCTTAAATGGTTACCGTCCACAGTTCTACTTCCGTACAACTGACGTAACTGGTGCAATCCAATTACAAGACGGCGTTGAAATGGTTATGCCAGGCGACAACGTTGAAATGTCAGTAGAATTAATCCACCCAATCGCAATGGACCCAGGTCTACGTTTTGCGATCCGTGAAGGTGGTCGTACTGTAGGTGCTGGTGTTGTTGCGAAAGTAACTGCATAAGCATATTATAGTGACGGATTACGTCTCAGGTTGAGGGCTTTGGCTCTCAACTTGCATTATAGGTCAGTAGTTCAATTGGTAGAGCGTCGGTCTCCAAAACCGAATGTTGGGGGTTCGAGCCCCTCCTGCCCTGCCATATTTTGAAATAAAAAGCTTGATGCTGGCTTAGTTGTTCATATAATAAGTCGCGAGTTCTACGACGAGTACAAAAATGTCGAATGATAAATCGCGTGACGCATTGAGCGACGCGCCAATTCCTCAAAGAAATAATTCTGCTGAAGTTGTTCGTTCTGGTTCGCCTTTAGATATTGTTCTATGGGTGATAGCAATAGCACTGTTGCTTTTAGCTACCATGGTGAATCAGCATTTGCCAGCGTATTGGGCACCTGCAAATAATGTTTGGGTGCGCGTTGGGGCAATTTTTGCTTGTATCGTTGTGGCTTTAGGTTTATTATACGCCACCCATCAAGGTAAAGGCTTCGTTCGCTTGCTAAAAGATGCACGAGTCGAATTGCGTCGAGTAACTTGGCCAACAAAACAAGAAACAGTCACTACATCGTGGCAGGTTCTATTGGTTGTAGTTGTTGCATCATTGGTTTTATGGTGCTTTGACTATGGTTTGGGTTGGTTAATTAAGTTGATTATCGGGTAAAAGAGCTATGAAACGTTGGTACATTATTCATGCCTACTCTGGCTATGAAAAACAAGTGATGCGTTCACTTACAGAACGAATCCAGCGTAGCGCTGTTGCCGATAGCTTTGGTGATGTCCTTGTTCCTACCGAAGAAGTGGTAGAAATGAAGGATGGTAAGAAACGTAAATCTGAACGTAAATTCTTTCCTGGCTATGTGTTAGTCGAAATGGAAATGAATGATGATACTTGGCATATTGTTAAAGAATGTCCAAAGGTTCTAGGTTTTATCGGTGGTACACCTGAAAAACCAGCACCAATCACTCAACGTGAAGCAGATGCGATTCTTGCGCGTGTACGTAATACTGGTGAAGCGCCACGTCCTAAAACGATGTTTGAGCCAGGTGAAGAATTACTTGTTATTGACGGTCCATTCACAGACTTTAAAGGTGTGGTGGAAGAAGTTCAATACGATAAGTCCCGTTTAACGTTGACGATTAATGTATTTAATCGACCAACTCAGGTTGAACTCGAGTTTCGCCAAGTCGAAAAAACGATTTAATCTCAATTGGTTGAAAAGCGCCCGATTTTATCGGGCATTGTTGTTGTAACAGTAGTGTTGCGTAAAGATTGGGGAGCCTAGCGGCGTTTGTACCCAGAGGTATTTTAAAATGGCTAAGAAGATTGACGGCTATATCAAGCTGCAAGTTCCAGCTGGTAAAGCAAATCCATCTCCACCAATTGGTCCTGCATTAGGTCAACGTGGTGTAAACATCATGGCATTCTGTAAAGAATTCAATGCTGCTACACAAAAAGTTGAACCAGGTCTTCCAATTCCTGTAGTGATTACTGTGTACAACGACAAGTCGTTCACATTCATCATGAAAACTCCTCCAGCTTCTATTCTTCTTAAGAAAGCTGCTGGTATTCAAAAGGGTTCATCTGTACCAAACAAAACTAAAGTTGGTAAGTTGACTCGTGCTCAGTTAGAAGAAATTGCGACTACTAAAGAACCGGATTTAACTGGTGCTGATTTAGACGCACGTGTTCGTACCATCGCTGGTTCTGCACGTTCTATGGGCTTGGAAGTGGAGCTATAAGACATGGCAAAGTTAACTAAACGTCAAAAAGCCATTGCTGCTGCTGTTGAAGCAAACAAAGTTTACACTTTGGAAGAAGCAGTACAAGTTCTTAACAGCCTACCTGCTGCAAAGTTCAAAGAATCTTTGGATGTAGCTGTAAATCTTGGTGTAGACCCACGTAAATCTGACCAAGTTGTTCGTGGCGCAACTACATTACCTGCAGGTACTGGTAAAACTGTACGTGTAGCTGTATTTGCTCAAGGCGCGCAAGCAGAAGCTGCTAAAGAAGCTGGTGCTGATGTTGTAGGTTTTGATGACCTTGCTGAAAGCATCCAAGGTGGAAATCTTGACTTTGATGTTGTAATCGCTGCTCCTGACGCTATGCGTGTTGTTGGTAAGCTCGGTACAATTCTTGGTCCACGTGGTTTAATGCCAAACCCTAAAGTTGGTACTGTAACTCCTGACGTAGCGAATGCTGTTAAAAACGCTAAATCTGGTCAGGCTCGTTACCGTGTAGACAAAGCGGGTATTATCCATGCTGCGATCGGTCAATTAGGCTTTGATGCTGCTGCTATCCGTCAAAACGTTGAAACCTTAGTTGCTGACTTGAAAAAGTTAAAACCTGCAACTTCTAAAGGTGTATACATCAAAAAGATCACTTTGAGCTCAACTATGGGTCCTGGTCTTACAGTTGATGTAAACAACGTTTCTAACTAAGTTTAGACTTAGTAAAGAATTTTAAAGTCCTGATTGGGGACAGAACTTAAATAGAAATGTTTTCTATTTGGTTGGGTGGAGCGAAGCTTTATCCCTTACCCGTCAGGCGGACTTTGAATTGATAAATGAGAATTTATCAGCGTCAAAGACCTCAGGCGAAGAGTTGTCATTTTCGAATAGCACTTTTCTTAATAAACCAGCCTGCGTAGACGCGGTGGTGTGATTTGTTCCTCCTCCGCGTGTAAGTCGAAAGGCTTACGAATTGGGAGTGTGCCCATTGGGTACATAAATCACCTTAGGAGGTTTTACAATGGCTCTTCTTATTGAAGACAAAAAACAGATCGTTGCGGAAGTAAGTGAAGTTGCTTCTAAGGCGTTTGCAGCCGTTGTTGCTGACTACCAAGGCTTAAGCGTAGAGCAATTAACAACACTTCGTGTTGAAGCTCGTAAGTTAGGTGTTTCTACACGTATTGTACGTAACACTTTGGCTAAACGCGCACTTCAAGATACTCAATTCAATATCTTGAACGACAACCTTGTTGGTCCAACAATTCTAGGTTTTTCAACTTCTGAAGATGACATGGGTGCAGCTGCACGTTTGTTCGAAGATTTTGCTAAAACTAACAAAGCATTTGAGTTAAAAGCTGCTGCATTTGACGGCAAAGTTTATCAAGGTGCTGACGTTAGCGTAATTGCAAACCTTCCGAACCAAGAGAAAGCTCTTACTATGCTTGCCTCTGTCCTTCAAGCTCCTATTTCGAAATTGGGTCGCCTTATTACAGCGCTCAAAGAGAAAAACGAGTCAGAAGCTGCTTAATCAATTTTACACACCATTCAATATCCATTTGGAGTTATTCTCATGGCTTTAACTAACGAAGAAATCTTAAACGCAGTTGCTGAAAAAACTGTTCTTGAACTTGTTGAATTAATTTCTGCTTTCGAAGAGAAATTTAACGTTTCAGCTGCAGCTGTTGCTGTTGCTGCTCCAGCTGGTGGCGCTGCTGCTGCTGCTGAAGAACAATCTGAATTCAACGTTGAGTTGACTTCTTTCGGTGCTAACAAAGTAGCTGTAATTAAAGCAGTTCGTGAAGCAACTGGCCTTGGTCTTAAAGAAGCTAAAGACCTAGTTGAAGGTGCTCCTCAAGTTCTTAAAGAAGGCGTTTCTAAAGAAGAAGGCGAAGAACTTAAGAAGAAACTTGAAGAAGCTGGTGCTACAGTTACACTTAAGTAATTGTAAAAGGAGTCGGTTTTTAAATCGGCTCCATAAAATGGCTGATGGCTCTTGGGTCATCAGCCTTTTTGCGTTACAATAATCGGCTCGATTTTTGTTAGTTTTGTTTGTTTTTTAGAAAAATTCAAATAAAACAAGTAATTTCAAATGTTTACCAATATTTTTCTTTTTTAAAAATATTGTTAAGCGTTTTTATACCACTAAAAATTGCAGCATTTGTAAACAGTGGTGGCCATATCGGCCTGCGTAATTCCTTCTGAGCCCGTTCTGCAGGCGGGCTTGGTTTACTTTCCGAGGACTCCAGATGGCATACTCATATACCGAAAAGAAACGGATCCGTAAGAATTTTGGTAAATTGCCCCAAGTAATGGATGCACCGTACTTACTATCGATTCAGGTCGATTCGTACAGAACATTCTTGCAAGATGGCAAAACTCCAAAAAACCGCGAAGATATCGGTCTCCAAGCCGCATTTCGTTCAGTTTTTCCTATCGAAAGTTATTCTGGCAATGCTGCTTTAGAATTTGTTGAGTATAGCCTTGGTAAACCTGAGTTCGATGTACGCGAATGTATTCTTCGTGGTTCGACTTATGCGGCACCAATGCGCGTTAAAATTCGTTTGATTATTAAAGATCGCGAAACTAAATCAATTAAAGACGTAAGAGAACAAGAAGTCTATATGGGTGAAATTCCACTCATGACTGAAAACGGTACATTCGTCATTAATGGTACTGAGCGTGTAATCGTATCTCAATTACATCGTTCACCAGGCGTTTTCTTTGATCACGATAAAGGTAAAACCCACTCAAGTGGTAAAGTGTTGTATTCAGCACGTATCATTCCTTACCGTGGTTCATGGTTAGACTTCGAATTTGATGCGAAAGACTTAGTTTACGTACGTATTGACCGTCGTCGTAAATTACTTGCTACTGTTGTGTTACGTGCACTAGGTTATAACAACGAACAAATCTTGAACTTGTTCTATGAAAAAGTACCTGTGTATCTTGATATGGGCAGTTACCAGATTGACCTAGTACCTGAACGTTTACGTGGGGAAATGGCTCAATTTGATATTGCTGACAATGACGGTAAAGTTATTGTTGAGCAAGGTAAACGTATTAATGCTCGTCATGTACGTCAAATGGAAGCTGCTGGTTTAACAAAACTTTCAGTTCCTGATGAATACTTATATGAGCGTATCACTGCTGAAAACATTACTTTACGTGATGGTGAAGTAATTGCTGCGAATACTTTGTTAAGCCATGAAGTTATGGTGAAGTTGGCAGAAGGTGGTGTTAAACAGTTCAATATCTTGTTTACGAACGATATTGACCGTGGTTCGTTTGTTGCTGACACTTTACGTGCAGATACAACGGCTGGTCGTGAAGAAGCATTAGTTGAAATTTATAAAGTAATGCGTCCAGGCGAGCCGCCAACAAAAGAAGCTGCTGAAAACTTATTCAACAACTTATTCTTCTCTTCTGAGCGTTATGACTTATCTCCAGTAGGTCGTATGAAGTTCAACCGTCGTTTGGGCCGTCCATACGAAGTTGGTACTGACCAGAAGTCACGTGAAGTAGAAGGTATTTTATCGCACGAAGATATCATTGATGTATTACGTACATTAGTTGAAATCCGTAACGGTAAAGGTGAAGTCGACGATATCGATCACTTGGGTAACCGTCGTGTACGTTCTGTTGGTGAAATGACTGAAAACCAATTCCGTGTTGGTTTGGTTCGTGTTGAACGTGCAGTTAAAGAACGTTTAAGCCAAGCAGAAACAGATAACTTGTCTCCACAAGATCTAATTAACGCTAAACCAGTTGCTGCTGCAATCAAAGAATTCTTTGGTTCAAGCCAATTATCTCAGTTCATGGACCAAAACAACCCATTATCTGAGATTACTCATAAACGTCGTGTATCAGCGCTTGGGCCTGGTGGTTTAACACGTGAACGTGCGGGCTTTGAAGTACGTGACGTACATCAAACTCACTATGGTCGTGTATGTCCAATTGAAACGCCGGAAGGTCCAAACATTGGTTTGATCAACTCGCTTTCAGTATATGCAAAAGCAAATGACTTTGGTTTCTTGGAAACACCTTACCGTAAAGTGGTAGATGGTCGAGTAACCGATGCAGTTGAATACCTTTCTGCGATTGAAGAAGTAGGTACTGTTATTGCACAGGCCGATTCTGCAGTAGATAAAGATGGCAACTTAACAGAAGAGTTTGTTTCTGTTCGTCATCAAGGTGAATTCGTACGTATGCCACCAGAAAAAGTGACGCATATGGACGTTTCTGCTCAGCAGGTCGTATCTGTTGCTGCATCACTTATTCCATTCCTTGAACACGATGATGCGAACCGTGCGCTTATGGGTTCAAACATGCAACGTCAGGCAGTTCCTACTCTACGTGCGGATAAACCGCTTGTAGGTACAGGTATGGAAGCGAACGTTGCACGTGACTCAGGTGTGTGTGTGATCGCAAACCGTGGTGGTGCAATTGAATACGTAGATGCTTCTCGTATCGTTATTCGTGTAAACGAAGATGAAATGATCGCTGGTGAGGCGGGGGTAGATATCTACAACCTCATTAAATATACGCGTTCTAACCAGAACACTTGTATCAACCAAAATATTATCGTGAATTTGGGCGACAAAGTTGCTCGCGGTGATATCTTGGCAGACGGTCCGTCTACAGATATGGGTGAGCTTGCGCTTGGTCAAAACATGCGCGTTGCGTTCATGACTTGGAATGGTTACAACTATGAAGACTCGATCTTATTATCTGAGCGCGTACTTCAAGAAGATCGTTTAACTTCTATTCATATTCAAGAATTATCTTGTGTAGCGCGTGATACTAAGTTAGGTGCAGAAGAAATTACTGCCGATATTCCTAACGTTGGTGAAGCTGCACTTTCTAAACTTGATGAATCAGGTATCGTTTATATCGGTGCTGAAGTTACAGCAGGTGACATCCTTGTTGGTAAAGTAACGCCTAAAGGTGAAACTCAGTTAACTCCTGAAGAAAAATTGCTTCGTGCAATCTTTGGTGAGAAAGCAGCTGACGTTAAAGATTCATCTTTACGTGTTCCATCTGGTACAAAAGGTACAGTTATCGATGTTCAAGTCTTCACTCGTGATGGCTTAGAGAAAGATGACCGTGCATTGGCGATCGAAAAAGCACAACTTGATGCTTACCGTAAAGACTTGAAAGAAGAATACAAGATCTTTGAAGAAGCAGCTCGTGAGCGTGTAATTCGTTTGCTTAAAGGCCAAGAGTCTAATGGCGGTGGTTCAACTAAACGTGGTGACAAACTCGTTGAAGAAGTGTTATCTGGTTTAGAGCTTGTTGATTTACTTGAAATTCAACCGGCAGATGAAGCAATCGCTGAGCGTTTAACTCAAATTCAAGTGTTCTTAAAAGAAAAGAGCGCAGAAATTGATGAGAAATTCGCTGAGAAGAAACGTAAGCTTGCAACAGGTGATGAATTAACAACTGGCGTATTGAAAGTTGTTAAAGTTTACTTAGCTGTTAAACGTCGTATTCAGCCTGGTGATAAGATGGCTGGTCGTCACGGTAACAAGGGTGTTGTATCTAACATCTTACCTGTTGAAGACATGCCACACGATGCTAACGGTGTACCAGTAGATATCGTATTGAACCCGTTGGGCGTACCATCTCGTATGAACGTGGGTCAGATTCTTGAGACTCACTTAGGTATGGCGGCTAAAGGGCTTGGTGATAAAATCGAGAAAATGTTGAAAGAACAGCGTACAGTTTTAGAACTGCGTGAATTCTTAGACAAGATTTATAACAAAGTCGGTGGTGAGCAAGAAGATCTTGATAGCTTAACTGATGCTGAAGTCTTGGCACTTTCAGGCAACTTACGTGCTGGTGTACCTTTGGCTACTCCTGTATTCGATGGTGCTGAAGAAAGCCAAATTAAAGACTTGCTTGAGTTAGCTGGTATCTCTCGTACAGGTCAAACAGTATTGTTTGATGGCCGTACTGGTGAACAGTTTGATCGTCCTGTAACTGTGGGTTACATGTACATGCTCAAATTGAACCACTTGGTTGATGACAAGATGCATGCGCGTTCAACTGGTTCTTACTCTCTTGTTACACAGCAACCGCTTGGTGGTAAAGCACAATTCGGTGGTCAGCGTTTCGGTGAGATGGAGGTCTGGGCACTCGAAGCTTACGGCGCAGCATATACTCTCCAAGAGATGTTAACTGTTAAGTCGGATGACGTTGAAGGTCGTACACGCATCTATAAGAATATTGTAGATGGTAACCATTATATGGATCCGGGTATGCCTGAATCGTTCAACGTATTGACCAAAGAGATCCGTTCTTTAGGTATCAACATTGAACTGAAAAATGGTGATTAAGTCGTAAGACTCACGATTTTTTAGGTAAAAACAATATTTGTGACCCAGTCGGGTAAGCGTTGCTTCCCGACACACGGAGAAAAAAATTGAAAGACTTGCTCGATATCATGCGTAAGAAAACGGACTCAGATGGTCATGCACCAATTGAGTTTGACCGTATCCGTATTGGTCTTGCGTCACCAGAAATGATTAAGTCATGGTCTCATGGTGAAGTTAAAAAACCTGAGACAATTAACTACCGTACTTTTAAACCTGAACGTGACGGTTTGTTTTGTGCCAAAATTTTTGGTCCAGTAAAAGATTACGAATGCTTGTGTGGTAAATACAAGCGTATGAAATACAAAGGCGTCATTTGTGAAAAATGTGGCGTTGAAGTAACTACAGCGAAAGTTCGTCGTGAACGTATGGGTCACATTGAACTTGCTTCTCCAGTTGCACATATCTGGTTCTTAAAATCGTTCCCGAGCCGTATCGGTTTATTATTAGATATGACACTTCGTGATATCGAACGTGTATTGTATTTCGAATCATACGTTGTAACTGACCCAGGTATGACTCCGTTTGAAAAGTATCAACTTTTAACAGACGAAGAATACTTCAATGCACTTGAAGAACACGGTGATGAATTCACTGCGAAAATGGGTGCAGAAGCGGTTCAGGACTTGTTGAAAGATATCGATCTTGAAGCTGAAATCGCACGTTTACGTGAAGAAATTCCTCAAACAACTTCTGAAACGAAGTTGAAAAAAGCGTCTAAGCGCTTGAAATTGATGGAAGCATTCAAAGATTCAAACAACAAGCCAGAATGGATGGTGATGAATGTACTTCCGGTACTTCCACCTGATTTACGTCCATTAGTTCCACTTGAAGGTGGTCGTTTCGCGACTTCTGACTTGAACGATTTATACCGTCGTGTCATTAACCGTAACAACCGTTTGAAGCGTCTTCTTGACCTTGCTGCTCCAGATATCATCGTACGTAACGAAAAACGTATGTTACAAGAATCTGTAGATGCATTGCTTGATAACGGTCGTCGTGGTCGTGCAATTACTGGTTCTAACAAACGTCCATTAAAATCTTTGGCAGATATGATCAAAGGTAAACAAGGTCGTTTCCGTCAGAACTTATTAGGTAAGCGTGTTGACTATTCTGGTCGTTCGGTAATTACTGTAGGTCCTACTTTACGTCTTCACCAATGTGGTCTTCCGAAGAAAATGGCACTTGAATTATTCAAGCCATTCATTTTCGCGAAATTACAAGCTTCAGGTCAGGCAACAACCATTAAAGCTGCGAAGAAAATGGTTGAGCGTGAAACTCCGGAAGTTTGGGACGTTCTTGCTTCTGTAATTCGTCAACACCCAGTAATGTTGAACCGTGCGCCAACACTTCACCGTTTAGGTCTTCAAGCATTTGAACCTATTCTTATTGAAGGTAAGGCAATCCGTCTTCACCCACTCGTTTGTGCTGCGTTTAACGCCGACTTCGATGGTGACCAAATGGCGGTACACGTTCCATTGACACTTGAAGCACAGTTAGAAGCTCGTGCATTGATGATGTCAACAAACAACATCTTGTCACCAGCAAACGGTGAGCCAATCATCGTTCCTTCTCAGGACGTTGTCTTGGGTCTTTACTACATCACACGTGATGCTGTAAATGCCAAAGGTGAAGGCATGGTGTTCGCGGATACTCATGAAGTAAACCGTGCACTTGCTACTGGTCAGGTTGCGATCCATGCGCGTGTTAAAGTACGTGTACACCAAACTGTTATCAATGAAAATGGTGAACGTGAACACCAAACTATTATTGTTGATACAACACCTGGTCGTTGTTTGCTTTGGGAAATTGTTCCACAAGGCTTGAGCTTTGACATGATCAACCTTGAGATGACTAAAAAGAACATCTCTAAATTGATCAACTCTTGCTACCGTAAACTTGGTTTGAAAGATACAGTTATCTTTGCTGATCAATTAATGTACTTGGGCTTCCGTCAAGCGACTCGTTCAGGTGTATCTGTAGGTATGGAAGACATGCTCATTCCACCTACTAAGCACACAATTATTGATAAAGCAGAAACAGAAGTTCGTGAAATCGAACAACAGTTCGAACAAGGTTTCGTAACTGCTGGTGAGCGTTATAACAAAGTTGTCGATATCTGGGCGCGTACAAACGACCAAGTTGCTAAAGCAATGATGGATAACTTGTCTTATACACTTGTTAAAAACAAACAAGGTGAAGACGAGAAACAAAAATCATTCAACAGCATCTATATGATGTCTGACTCGGGTGCCCGTGGTAGTGCGGCGCAGATTCGTCAGCTTGCTGGTATGCGTGGTTTGATGGCAAAACCGGATGGCTCGATTATTGAGACTCCGATTAAAGCGAACTTCCGTGAAGGTTTAACAGTACTTCAGTACTTTATTTCAACACACGGTGCGCGTAAAGGTTTGGCCGATACAGCATTGAAAACTGCGAACTCTGGTTATTTGACTCGTCGTCTTGTAGACGTAGCGCAAGACTTGGTAATTACTGAACCTGACTGTGGTACAGCGGGTGGTTTAGTAATGACTCCATTCATTCAGGGTGGTGATGTCATCGAGCCATTACGTGACCGCGTATTGGGTCGTGTAACTGCTGAAGACGTACGTCGTGCATCTGATGATGAAGTTGTATTACCTCGCGGTACGTTAATTGACGAGAAAATCGCAGCTCAGCTTGAAGAAGCTGGTGTCGATGAAGTTAAAGTACGCTCAGTAATCGCATGTGAATCAACATTCGGTGTTTGTGCCCGTTGTTATGGTCGTGACCTCGCACGTGGTCACTTGGTGAACCCAGGTGAGTCAGTCGGTGTAATGGCTGCACAGTCAATCGGTGAGCCGGGTACACAGTTAACGATGCGTACGTTCCACGTTGGTGGTGCTGCGAGCCGAACTTCTGCTGCGAACAGTGTTCAAGTACGTAACAAAGGTACTGTACGTTTCCATAACGTGAAAACTGTACAACATGCAAAAGGCCACTTGGTTTCAGTTTCACGTTCAGGTGAAATTGGTATTGCCGATGATTTAGGTCGTGAGCGCGAGCGTTATAAACTTCCGTACGGTGCAAGCATCTTGTTGAAAGATGGTGAAGCTGTAGAAGCTGGCGGTATCGTAGCGACTTGGGATCCGCATACACATCCATTAGTAACAGAAGTTGCTGGTAAAGCGCGCTTCAGCCAAATCGCTGATGGCGTAACTGCAACATCGAAAACTGATGATGCAACTGGTATGACTACTGTTGAAATCTTGCCTGTAACAGCTCGTCCTGCTTCTGGTAAGGATTTACGTCCTGCAATCGTGTTGGATACAACAGATGGCGGCGAACAGTTCTACTTCTTGCCACAAAATACAATCGTAACTGTCCGTGACGGCGAAACGATCGGTGTGGGTGACGTTATTGGTCGTGTACCACAAGAAACATCACGTACTCGTGATATTACCGGTGGTCTTCCGCGTGTAGCTGACTTGTTCGAAGCGCGTAAGCCAAAAGAGCATGCAATTCTTGCTGAAGTATCAGGTGTTGTAAGCTTCGGTAAAGAGACTAAGGGTAAAAACCGTTTGGTAATTACTCCTGATGATGGTTCTGAGATTTACGAAGAATTGATTCCAAAATGGCGTCAAATCAACGTATTCGAGGGCGAGCATGTGAACCGTGGTGAGACTATTTCTGATGGTCCACAAAACCCACATGACATCTTGCGTTTGAAAGGTGAAGTTGCATTAACTAACTACATCGTGAACGAAGTTCAAGACGTTTACCGTCTCCAAGGTGTAAAAATCAACGATAAGCACATTGAAGTTATCGTACGTCAAATGTTGCGTAAAGTTGATATCACTGATGGCGGTGATACAAGCTTCATTAAAGGCGAGCAAGTGGATTACATCCGCGTTGTTCAAGAGAACCAAGCTGTCTTGGCTCAGAACAAGTTCCCTGCGAAGTTTGAACGTCAATTGATGGGTATTACGAAAGCATCGCTTTCTACTGACTCGTTCATCTCTGCTGCATCGTTCCAGGAAACAACTCGTGTGTTAACTGAAGCGGCTGTAACAGGTAAAGAAGATGATTTACGTGGCTTGAAAGAAAACGTTGTAGTAGGTCGTTTGATTCCAGCAGGTACTGGTCTTGCATATCACTTAGAGCGTCGTCGTCAAGAAGCAGAAGCTGCAGAGCATGAGCTTCATAATGACTTCAGCGAAGTAGACCAAGCATTTAGCCAAGCATTAAACTCTGAACAATTCTAAGTTTAGACTGGCACTAAAAAAGGCACCTTAGGGTGCCTTTTTTATATACATTTATTTATAACAATTTTAAATTGTAATTACATAAACATATTAAAGAGCCATTATTTTATTACTTAAGCGGGATAAAGACTCCACAAAAACACATTAGGCTACCTGCTTATGAAGACTGGAGTAAATCTAATGAAAAAAATGATGATGATTGTTAGTGTTGGCCTGATGTCTACAACTTTGTTTGTTGGTTGTCAGAATGCAAGCCCAGAAAGTCAACGTATTGGTTCAGCTGCTATTGGTGGTGGTGCAGGTGGTGCAGTAGGAAAACACGTGGGCGGTAATATAGGTGCAGGTCTAGGAGCGGCACTCGGTGCAGGTGTTGCGGCTAATGCAAAAGGGTCTAGCAGTAAAACTGTACGTAATAGTGCAATTGGTGCTGGTGTCGGCGCTGTATTAGGTGGAGCAATTATTGGTGGCGATGCTGGTGCTGCTACAGGTGGAGCATTGGGTGGTAGTGCCGGTGCAGCCTATGAAGAGAAGAAAGGGAAGTATTAAAAGTATCCTTAATAATTGTTAAACTATAGAAGTCTTTATGTGATTAAAGACTTCTTTTTTATAATTAAAATTTTGCTTAATAAATATAAAAGGCAGAGCTTTACAAAATATCAATCGATTAGGACAGACGGATAACACAATCTGATCAAATTCCTCATAAAAGGGGATTATTCTTTTCTCTAGAACAGATCATTGTGAGAACGGTCATGAAAAAAACAATTGGATTAGTTTCTGCTTTAATGTTGTCTACACTTATGTTCACAGGCTGCCAAAATATGAGCCCATCTGACCAACGTATTGGTGCAGCAGCAGCAGGTGGAGCACTTGGTGGTGGTTTAGGTAACCATGTAGGTGGAGGTATTGGTGCAGGCTTAGGCGCAGCGGTAGGTGCAGGCGTAGGCTCTAATACCCAAGGCGGCAGTAAACAGACAACGACTAAGAGTGCGATTGGTGCTGGTATCGGTTCAGTCGTAGGTAAAGCACTGATTGGTGGTGACTCTGGTGCTGCAATTGGCGGTGCGATCGGTGGTGGTGCTGGTGCTGCGATTGAAGAGAAAAGATAAAAAATTAACAAATAAAAAAATAAGCGCTTTTAGCGCTTATTTTTTATTGAGGAAAAGGTTTCGCTTTTTTACGTCTGATATAAAGCGTTTTTTGAACCTCTGCAATTCTTACCCCAGATTCATCAAAAATGTTTAGATGATATGTTCTTAAAACAGGTTCATAGTTCTCGGCAAGTTCACGAATTTGTTCTATTTCAGCTAAATCAACTCGAATATCTGCATGTACAGTACTGCGTCCTGGAGAAAGAAAATTGATTTCGGCAGCTTTGTCCCAAACAATATATTTTGATCCGAGATGATGCATAAGAATCATCATATAAAATGGGTCAACCATTGAATAAAGGCTTCCACCAAAATGTGTACCAACTAAATTTTGGTTTTTCCAAGTCAGCGGCATTTTTACACGCACATGGCAAAGTTCTAAATTCATGATTTCAATATAAATCCCTGCACCACGATAAGGGGGATAGTGATTAAATAGAAATTTTGAAATCGTAGGATTGTTCTGAAGTCTTCTTAAAATAGCCATAATAGTCAATTTTTTTTATTGCAACAGTATTCATACTAGATAAGTATCATCTTTTTTATATTGATGGCAATGCTCTATCCGACTAACGACATGATCGATTGAAAAACAAGATAGGAAATGATTATGCAGCCAAAAGTTCATACAGTAACAACAAGTGATCAACAAACGCTTTGTGCTAAAACATGGGGTGACGAAAAAAATACTCCCTTAGTTTTAGTACATGGCTATCCAGACAATCAAGAAGTATGGGAATCAATCATTGAGCATTTGATCAATGACTTCTATATTGTTACTTACGATGTGCGTGGAGCTGGTTTGTCATCTATACCAAAACGTATACGTGATTATCGTTTAGAGCGTTTATCTCTAGATCTCCAAGAAGTTGTTGATGAGTTATTACCAAATCGTCAATTCCATATGGCTGCACATGATTGGGGATCAATTCAGTCTTGGGAGTCGGTCACCGAGCCTAAGTTCAAAGGTCGTTTATTATCATACACCACCATTTCTGGACCATGTCTTGATCATGCCGCTTTATTTTTACGTGATAAATTTAAATCTTCACCAGCTCAAATCTTAAAAATATTAACCAAATCTTGGTATATCGGGGCATTCCATCTTCCGTTATTAGCACCCATAGTATGGTCTCTATTTAGCCCAGAAAAATGGGGTAAAGTTCTTACTCAGCTAGAAAGGAAAAGTAATTTACCTTTAAATAATAATATTAATGCTGATGGTAAATATGGCATTAATTTATATCGTGCCAATTTTATTCCCCGCTTAACTGACCCACGTCAACGTTATGCGCAGTGCCCAGTAAAAGCTGTTATTTTAAAATATGATACTTTTGTAAGCCCAGAATACATTACTGAGGCCATGCCAAAGTGGGTTGAAAAATTTGAATATGTAGAGCTTAATGCAAATCACTGGGCCATTCTGAGTGAGCCAGAGAAAATAGCAACTCATATTCGTGAGTTTATTAAAGCTCAAGCGTAACAGTGAAATAACTGCATAAAACTGTTAATTCGGCGATATTTTCGGCTTCATAGATATGAATCTGCTAGAATATCGCCTTTTGTTTTGCTCTGAACTTATTCATGAATGCTGTCGTTATTGCGATTGCAGTGATGTTCTTATTATCACTGGCGCGCGTTTCTGTCGTACTGACTTTAGTGGTTTCTGCCATTGTGGGTGGCCTCGTAGCAGGTTTAAGCCTTTCTCAAACCGTTGAAGCTTTTAACGCTGGTCTTGGCGATGGTGCTGAAGTTGCACTTGCCTATGCAGTGTTAGGGGCATTTGCTCTGGCGCTATCAAAATCTGGTTTACCTGATTTACTTGCCCATAAGCTGATTGGTTTATTGGGAATGGAAGCCGGGAAAAGCCGTCAGACTAAAGTGAAGTATCTCCTCTTAGGTATTTTATTAATTTCTGCTATTTTCTCTCAAAACCTTATTCCAGTTCATATTGCCTTTATTCCTGTACTGGTTCCGCCACTGTTACGGGTAATGAACCATTTAAAATTAGACCGCCGCGCCGCAGCCTGTGTACTTACGCTAGGTTTGGTTGGTACTTATATTTTTCTTCCGGTTGGATTTGGTGCAATTTTCCTTGAACAGATTCTGATGGGAAATATCAACAAAATTGGGGCAGCGTACGGCTTACATGTTGATCGGGCAATGATGCCAATTGGCATGGCCATTCCTGTTTTAGGTATGGTGTTAGGCACCTTGGTTGCTGTATTTATTAGCTACCGTAAACCAAGAATTTATGCTGATCGTGCGATTACACCTGTGACCACGATTGATCTAGATAAACCTCTTCGCGCAACAACCCAGGATGAAACAGCTGACTTAAAAGCAGATGCTGAAGAGTTAAAGCATGAAGCAGAGCAAGCACCAGTTATTGCAAAGAAAACGATCTTGATGGCATTGCTCGCAATTGGCTTGACGCTTGCTGCGCAGCTATATTCAGGTTCGATGATTTTGGGTGGTTTAGTCGGTTTTGCTGTTCTATCTACCGCCGGAATTTTTAAATGGCAAGATGCAGATGATGTCTTTGTACAAGGCATGCGAATGATGGCTTTAGTGGGCTTCATCATGATTTCTGCTGCCGGTTTCGCCTCAGTAATGACTCATACTGGTGATATTAATCAGCTAGTAAATGGTGTAGTCGAGATTATTGGAGATAACCGCGCGCTTGCTGCTTTCCTAATGCTTTGTATTGGCTTATTTGTGACAATTGGTATTGGTTCATCTTTCTCAAGTGTTCCTGTATTAGCTGTTATTTACGTGCCTTTATGCGTGCAGTTTGGTTTCTCACCATTAGCAACGATTGCACTTATTGGTACAGCAGCAGCATTAGGTGATGCTGGCTCACCAGCCTCTGATTCAACCTTAGGGCCAACAGCTGGTTTAGGCGTAGATGGGCAACACGATCATATTTGGGATACAGTCGTACCTACCTTTATTCACTTTAATATTCCGCTATTAATTTTTGGCTGGATTGCTGCAATGGTTTTATAAAGTTTTTATAAAATATTAAAGTATAAACCTTCTTAATCATGATCTTTAGATTTAAATTAAGAAGGTTTTTTATTGTCTAAATAAAACATGTATTTAAAATAAATTATATTAAAATACTCGGAATTTGAAAGTATATTAAAATAGTTGGTAATATAAAATAATCTTGATTAATGAGGTTGGGATAAAAACCTATTAAAATAGTTGGATAATATATAATTTTATTTAAAACAGTAGTTTAAAAATAAACTATAAAATAATTTTATAATGAGTATTGCATGGTTTTAAAATAAATGTTTATTATAAATATAAATAAGGTTGGAGATATTAAAGTGTTCAAAAAAGCTTTGGTTATTGCATTAATGGGGATGTCTTCTTTTACTTTTGCTGGTAACTGGCAAGTGAAATTTGGTGGTAGTGTTATTGCTCCATCTGAAGATACAACAACACCTTTAGGCGTGGTAAAAGCAGATCATGAATATGCATTTACACCATCGGTAGAATACTTTTTTGGTCAGTCTCCATTTTCGGCAGAATTATTATTAGCAACGCCTATTAATCATGATGTATTGCTAGATGGTAAAAATGCAGCACGTATAAAACAATTACCACCAACAATTACTGCAAAATATCATTTTAAAAACTCTACACGTTTCACACCGTATATTGGTATTGGTGCTACAGCATTTATTCCTTGGGATGAAGAAGGTGCAGCGGTAAAGGTTAAAGAAGATTTTGGTTTGGCAGGTCAAGTTGGTTTTAATTTCCAACCTGCTGATGCTAAAAACTGGGGTGTATTTGTAGATGTACGTTATGCTGATATTAGTCCGGAAGTAACAATTGATCCATCAATTGCTAACTACAAGTTTGATCTAGATATTAATCCTTTTGTTTATACTTTGGGTTATAGCTATAAATTTTAAGCATAATAATAAATAGAAAAATATAATAATAAACCTAGACTCAGGCACCTCACATATATTTTATGTGAGGTTTTTTTATGGATTTTATATGCACTAAAAAAAGCATAAAACAGACAGTTTTACACATATTTTCTGCAAGTTTTTTTCTAAACTAATTTCTATTCATTACAAGCATGGGAATAAAAACATGAATAACAAATTAGCGATTTGTTTAGCACTTTTGAGCGGTATTGCTTTTACTCAAAATTTACAAGCTGCAAGTTTTTCGTGCGATGCTGCAAAAACGAAAACGGAAAAAAGTATTTGTAAGAACCGTTCTTTAAATGATGCAGATGTAAAAATGGCAACGACATATCAAATCGTTCTGCATGCTTTACCTATGGGTGGGCGAGATAACCAGAAAGATACCCAGCAGCAATGGCTGAAAAAAAGAAATGCTTGTGCTGCCAATGTAAGTTGTATTAGCAAAGCTTACCAACAACGTCAAAAGCAGTTAGATACGATATTGCAAGATAGGGTGTTAAGCCACGGCCCATTTTAATTAGAGTAAAAATTTTTAATATTCAGGATTGAAAAATTCTAGAAGTACTCCATTCATAAAGCATTCGAGAACAAACAGCTTCAAAATTTAAGGAGTGATTTATGAGTGAACAAGCATCACAAAATTATAGTTTCCAAGCAGAAGTTGCCCAGCT
Organism: Acinetobacter sp. 1294243; assembly: GCF_000588015.1. Taxonomy (NCBI): domain Bacteria; kingdom Pseudomonadati; phylum Pseudomonadota; class Gammaproteobacteria; order Moraxellales; family Moraxellaceae; genus Acinetobacter; species Acinetobacter sp. 1294243. Next base: position 43,480 of record NZ_JFXG01000019.1, on the reverse strand, counting down.
TTTACATTTAGTGACGCATTCTCTCTATTCTAACCCTGAGATTTTCTTACGTGAGCTTATCTCTAATGCATCAGATGCATGTGATAAGTTACGTTTTGAAGGAATTAATCATCCTGAATATTATGAAAATGATCCAGACTTACATGTACGAATCAGCTTAAATAAAGAAGATAAAACCTTAACGATTTCTGATAACGGTATTGGTTTAAGCCAACAAGAAGCAATTGATAACTTAGGTACAATTGCTAAGTCAGGCACTAAAGATTTTATGTCAAAATTGACTGGTGATCAAAAAGCAGATGCTCAATTGATTGGTCAATTTGGTGTTGGTTTTTATTCAGGTTTTATTGTTGCAGACAAGATTACGGTTGAATCACGCCGTGCGGGTCTAGATGCATCTGAAGGGGTGCGCTGGATTAGTGGCGGTACAGGTGAGTTTGAAGTTCAGCAAATTGATAAAACTTCCCGTGGTACCGACATTATTCTTCACTTACGTGATGATGCGCTTGATTATTTAGAATCTTATAAAGTTAAGCAGATTGTTAATAAATACTCTGACCACATTAGCTTGCCAATTGAAATGCAAAAAGAAGTTTGGCAAGAAGAAGAGGTTGCGGAAGGTGAAGAGCCTAAAGGCGGCCAAATGGTTAAAACTGACGAGTGGGAAGCGATTAACTCGGCAAGTGCTTTATGGACACGTAATAAAAGTGAAGTGACTGAAGAGCAATATATTGAGTTCTATAAAAACTTAACTCATGACTTTGAAGCACCACTGGCTTGGGCACATAACCGTGTTGAAGGTAGTACGGAATATACCCAATTACTCTATATTCCAAGTAAAGCTCCACATGACATTTTTACTCGTGAAGCAAAAGCGGGAATTAAACTATATGTAAAACGCGTCTTTATTATGGATGATGCGGATAATTTAATTCCGAACTATTTACGCTTTGTTCAAGGTGTAGTGGACAGTGCTGATTTGCCGCTTAATGTTAGCCGTGAGTTGTTGCAAGAAAGCCGTGATGTCAAAACGATTCGTGAAGGTAATGCACGCCGTGTATTAACTGTACTTGATGGTTTGGCTAAATCGGAAGATGAAAAAGACCAAGAAAAATTCAAGACTTTCTACAGTGAATTTGGTTCAGTACTTAAAGAAGGCTTGGGCGAAGACTTTGGTAACCGTGAACGTATTTTAAAATTATTACGTTATGCGACTTCAACAAATGATGAAGTAACGACTTCTTTTGCTGATTATAAGGCACGTATGAAAGAGGGCCAAAAAGCCATCTATTATGTGACTGCTGACAGTCTAGCAGCAGCGAAAAACTCGCCGCAGCTTGAGTTGTTTAAGAAAAAAGGTATTGAAGTGTTATTAATGGCAGAGCGTGTTGACGAATGGGCAATGAATTTTGTCCAAGAGTTTGACGATACGCCATTAAAGAATGTATCTAAAGGCGCGGTTGATTTAGGTGATTTGCAAGATGCCGAAGAGAAAAAGGCACTTGAGCAAGCGGCTGAACAGTTTAAGCCTGTGGTTGAGAAATTAAGTGATTCGTTGAAGGCTAAAACTAAAGAAGTACGTGTAACAACTCGTTTGGTAGATTCTCCTGCATGTTTAGTAACAAGTGAGGGTGAGTTGTCTCCTCAACTTATTCGTATGCTTAAACAAGCGGGGCAAGCTGTACCTGAAATCAAGCCAATTTTAGAAATTAACCCTGAGCATCCTTTGGTGAAAAAACTTGAAGGTTCAGAACAGTTTGATGATTTGGCAAACGTGATTTTTGATCAGGCTGTGATTGCAGAAGGTGGTTTACCAGAAGACCCAGCAGCTTATGTGAAACGTATTAATAGCTTATTGTTGAAATAATTTTTTGATATAAAAAAGCCTCTGAACTGTCAGGGGCTTTTTTTTGTGGATAAAGAAAGAGTTATCCACAATTTGGGAATTTATGATTAAAAATTAGCTTCTAGATTTATTTGAACGCTGAGTTGGTGTTTCGGATCATCATCAATATGGTTAAAAAAATTAAGATCATTTTGCATAAAAATCCAATCTCTCCATATCGGTTGGCGCCATGAAATATAAGGACCCCAGCTATTTAGTCGAATATCATTTTTAGTATATACGCCACCGCTATAAATACCGTAAGTCAGGCTATTATCTTTCACAAACTCAAATTGTTGAAAAGTCCAATTGCCCCAGTTGTAATCTTCATTTTCGCTCTTGTTCACATTAAATTTATTAGAAAATAATGTGTTATCTTGCATTTTTTGCGTTAGGTTTAGCGTGGTTTCAGTGTAGTTTCGGCTGGTAGAGCCGTAACGAAAGATCTGTTCTGTATCAATTCTAATGTTATGTCTCAAATTCCATTTCTTCTTTGCTAAAAATTGTACGTAGATATCACTATCTGAATTTGAGCCTAAATCGAGGTCATTTTCAAAAGGCATCCATGTTGAAATGGTGGCCCAGCTCGCACTCAGTGGATTTGTGACTGAAACCTGAGTTGATGAATTCTTCTTCTTTCTTTTACCCAAAGCTTTATACGTTTGTTCAGGTTGAGTCGCACGTTTCCATAACGTATCATTTCCAAATACAGCCATAAGCTCTTGAATTAAACCAGCATCAGATAAAGTATTGTTTGCTTCTACTTCACAAGGTGAGCGTGAAAGTGATTGTCTTTTTACTTTAGCGAAACTCGTAGAAGAATAGGGATAACGCCGTGACCGTTGGTGTTTTAAAGAGTTATAAAAAAAATGAGTATGTGGAAGTAAAGCTAATACACCTAAACTATAAATACAAATGAAGACTGTCGATTTATTTTGAAATGGAGAAGAAAATTGATTCATTTTTAAAGATAAGGAATCAAAAACAAAAATTAGAACAGTACTTTAGAAGGCTAAGCTTAAAATTTTATTTAAAAGTATTTTGTTATTTATCACCTTGGATGAGGTCCAAGGTGATGTTTGCTAGCTTAGAAAAGTGCTTCTAAACGTAAGAAGGTGCTGACAAAATGATTACGGTCTTCGCGGTGGTCATTAAAGTAATTTACATCGCCTTGTACAAAGAACCATTCACGTAAAACGGGTTGGCGCCATGAAACAAAGGGTCCCCAACTGTTTAAACGTAAGTCATTGTCGTTGTAATAACCGCTAGTATAAATACCATAGTTAAAACGGTTGTTTGCAAAGAAACTGTGCTCGCGGAATGTTCGGTTTTCCCAAGCTAGATCGTCATCTTGATCATCGGCATAGGTTAGGCTGAACTGATTGGATAAAATCGGTTGATTCGGTCTAGCATGGGTAAGTTCAAGATTAGTACGTAAGTAGTTTTCGCTGTCTATGCCGTAACGATAAATTTGTTCAGCATAAAACTTAAAATCATTACGAAGTTGCCAATCTCTCGATGCTTTTAAACGAACATAAATATCGTCCCCAGAACGAATACCTAAGTCGGCATCGGTTTCGAAAGGCAGTTTTTTAGAAAAATTTGACCAACGTAAGGCAATTGAGCTGTTGTCATCTCGAGTTCGTTTGCCATCTAATTTTTTATTTGGATCTTGATTCGGATTCTGATTAATATTGGCTGGACTGTTATTAAATTCATCATCTAAAGAATCATCACCAAATACCACGCTTAAACGTTTTTCTAGCGTAGGGAGCTTAATTTTACCGCGAATTCTGGGCTTAATTTCAAAGTTGTCGTATTCATTCCAATAGTTATCCACCATTACCCGAATAGTTGCACTAGCTGGTTTTTGTGGATCAACTTCACCAAACCAATTATCAATTTTTTCAGAAGTACGATCGGCCCAATTACGAATTTTCTTTTGCTTACGGTCAACCCAGGTTTGATCTTCTGTTTGTTCGGTAGGTGGAACAATAGGTTGATTAGACTGCTCTGGAAAAATGGTTGGAGTCGCGTCCACCCAGCGCGGAATTTGATCTAACAGATTTTCATCTGAGTTAACTTCGGTTTGTACTCCAGATGATGTACTTCCTACTTGTTGGTTTGTAGAAGAAGAGGCAGTCTCTGCATGAGCGATGCATACTGAACCAAATCCAATAGTTAAAAGTGCAAAAAGCTGCCGGTATGGCATTACATGAAATGTTTTCATATCTATCTTTATGTTTTGTTGTTGTTTCCACTTTTGTTGATTTTTCTAATAAAATCAAGAGGGAGACACAAAAGTTAAGTAAATTTAACTTTTTTTACATATTTGAAATAAATGAAAAAGTTTAAGCTAGTAGCGGTTATTTTTAGCCAAAAAAAATCCCCCAGTGAAGGGGGATGATAGATCAAGGAAACTTTAAATTCCGATCATTAAACACATAAAAAACAGAACATTACAGCGCGAATATTCTAAGCGGCAATAATAAACTGATTTTTAGCAATTAGATAGTTCTTTTTTTAGAACGCTCTATTGCTAAAATGGTGATAAAACATACGATTTGATCACATTTTAATTGTGTTGATCTATTTCTGTGGAATATCACATGATTCATCAGTACAAACAGCTGCATCATCTTGCTCGACTTCTTCAGTATTTGCTTTGATTTGTGCTTTTTCCAAAACTTGTAAAAAGACTTCACGTGGTTGAGCGCCAGCAAGAGCGATTCTTTGGTCGAATACAAAAAATGGCACGCCAGTTACATTAAGCTGCTCACGTGCAATTTTTTCATCATGGCGGACAAAGTCAGATAGTTCGTTGGTATCTAGTACGTATTCAACTTCAGCATTGTCTAAACCAATACGAGATGCAATTTCTTCTACAACTTCACGTTCGCCAATTGCGAGACCTTCGGTCATATAAGCATGGAAAAAAGCTTCTTTAGCTTCATTACCTAAACCTTTGCTTTGCGCAAGGTGAATAATACGGTGTGCATTGAAACTATTGCCTGAGTTCGCCTTTTGCCATTGGAAATCAATACCTTCAGAAGCAGCCATGGCCGCAATATTGCGCTCCATTTCTTCCATCTCTTCATAGGTACGGCCATATTTTTTAGCTAGACGTTCAGTATTTGAAGTGTCATGTTTAGCTGGCGCATCAGGATCTAATTCAAAACTATGCCAGTGAATTTCAAGATCAATACCTGCTTCAGCAGCTACATGCTCAAGGCGTTTTTTGCCGATATAACAAAAAGGGCAAACTACATCAGACCAGACATCTACACGCATGGGAGAATCTCATAAATTTTAATTACCCATCATAATAGGGATGATGGATCAGGATTTAAAGCTTTGAGTAGCGAATACAGTGTTGCGTATTGTGAAATAAATGGCATATAAAGAAGAATAAGCTCTATTTTATAACTATAAAGAGCAAAACTATAAGAAGGGAAATAGGAGGTGTGTATGCGCCGAGTTTTGATTGCGATTGCAAGTCTGATTGTTATCACAAGCATTATTTTTTTCACCTATCAGCATATCAAACAGCAGCAAGCCAAAGACAGTAGTCAAATGTTTGATGTCGTCATGACTGAAAAAATGAATCAGCTTTACGAACAAGCACAAGACTGGTCTAAACCCGTCCAGCTCGATATTCACGATAAGCGTTTGGCAGGACACTATAAGCAAATTTCAGAATTCCTTTTAAGTTATTGGATTCAAAATATTAATGCACGTAATGCATACTTAAGAGAACTCAAAGCAGCCAAATGGGATACTTTCTTAAATGTGGACCGTTTAGATATTGATAAAAAACAGAAGTATGCAGAAACCGAAAAGATGCTAGCCGATGTCCGTAAAGCTTCGGATCAGTATCAGAGTGAATATGAAAAGATTCATAAGACTTTCTTAGCAAAGGTTCAAGAGTTATCTGTTGATGCAGAGATGAGGCAACTCCTTGAAATGAAATTGGGAACACAGCAAAAAGCCGATCAAGATCATGCAATTTTTATGATTGAACTAGAAATTTTAGATAAAGCTGAACAAATGTTTAAGCTTCTAAAAAATTATGAATGGCAAAAAAAAGATCAGATGATTCTTTTTCATGAAAATGCTCAGGTCAAACAGTTTAATGGGCTTTATCAAGATGTTCTAAAACTAAATGCAAAAATTGAAAAAATTAAGAAAAAGAATGTGGCCGCTCTCGAAGGAGATTTAAAAGAATAAGCAAAGCATGAGCATCAAAAATTATGGTTTGGTGCTTTCGACTTTTCCTTTGGTTAAAAAAGATTGTAATAAACTTTGAGAAGTTTGTAGTTTGTTTAACTGCTCAGACACATGCATGAGCTCAGTTTGCAGCTTTTCTTGAACTACTGAACATAGCGTAAATACGCGTTCATCTAAATCAAAACAAGGCAGCAAGACCTGAATATCTTTTAAGTTCATGCCTGCATCATTCAATATTTTAATTTTCTTAATATTTTCAATATCTTTTTGCGTATAACTTCGATAGTTATTACTTGCTCGATGAGGCTGTATAAGCCCTAAACTCTCATAATAACGCAGCATACGAGGGCTTACCTTTGTGAGTTCGGCAACTTTGGCAAGGTTCATAAAATAGGGTTGACCTTAACAGTGGTGTCATAGTTTAGCATGTTTATATCTTTCAAAATGGTACTTGTTCCATGATTAGAAAACTCATTTTATTGGTGTTATTCGGCTTCATGTCATTTGTTGCAAATGCCAAAACAATTGAACTTCAGGAGAAGAGCATGCGTCAAATATTTGTACTTCATGGTTATTCAGCTTCTATAGATGATCACTGGTTTTTAGACCTAAAACATCAAATAGAAGATGAGCATACAACCGTTACCTTAATTCCATTTCCAGATTCTGAGAATCCTGATGTAAATGCATGGCAAAAGGTTTTAGATCAACAGGTCCCTAAGGTGGATGAAAATACCTATTTTGTTGCGCACAGTTTAGGGGTGATTACGTTACTGCACTTTTTACAAAGACATGATTACCAAAAGATTGGAGGAATGATTTTAGTATCTGGATTTTCTGGACCAATCTCAGACTTTTCTCCACTCGATGCTTATATAACAAAAAGTAAAGTCAACACGGATTACTTTAAGGACATAAAGAAAAAGCTGGTGTATTTGTCTGATAATGATGATTTGGTTCCGCCCAAACTGACGATTGAATTGGCGAAAGAAATTGATGCGCCGTACATTACCGTTCCTAATGGTGGACATTTTTTAGGTCGTGAAGGGTATACGTCGTTTCCACAAGTCGTGAATTCTCTAAAAGAGATGCTAGACAGTAAATAAAACTTATAAGATGAATAGCACACTATAAACTAGACACTTTTGCCTAATTTATAGTGTGCTTTATATAGCTTGCAGGTTTTAATAAATAGAAGAACCCTACTATTACATTAAAAATTTTAATTATATTTACCGTTTATCTGAGCCTTACTGAATCAAATTCGACTTTGTTGTAGCCTATTTATAGATACTTTTAATTTAATCATCATCTTTTAGTTGAAATAGGGTGAGTGATTTTTGGAGCAAGTTATGAACTTTCTAAAACAATCAGCCTTCATTGCTGCATTTGCTTTTATGGGTTTACCGACTGTTCAAGCAGAGGAAGTAGCGACTTTACCAACAATTCGCGTTATGGCTGAATCTGAGTTACGTGAAGAGGTGGGTTTTGTACCTTTCCAAGAAGATAAAAAAGTACGTCAGGCGCTGCAACATCATGAGTATAAAATTCATAACGATATACAGAATGCTTTAGTCCCTGAAGGCATGACTACGGTAGATTATCAGCCAGTTATGGCACAGCCTGATTTGTCTCAACTTTCTCCATTCTTACAACAATACATTTTAGCGGTAGCGGGTGGAATACAGTCTTCTGATCCAACCAATGGTATCTTTGAAATGTTAAGACCTTTGAATATTAATCGAAGTAATGTCGATGCTTATCGTGAGGGTACGATGAAAGTTAACCTTAATGACCTCATAAATTTACAACAGCAAATTCAAGATGGGTTAAAAGGCCGATAGATTAAAGAAATAGATTATAAATAATAGTTAGACTATTCAATAAGTAATGAAAATATTTAAAAAAATATATATAACCTTGGTTATATTCGATAAAATTAGAATGGGTTATTTTATAAATTTTATCTATGAAACGTTATCAAGTCTTAGATTTGTTTTCAGGTGCAGGGGGAATGGCTGAAGGATTTCTTCAAGCTGGTTTCGACATTCCTTTTGCTTCTGATAGAAGTCCACAAGCAGCGTTGACTTATGAATATCGTCATAGAGAACAATTAGGTTATAAACTTGATTATTTTTGTGGTGATGTACAAGAATTAGCTGAAGAAAAAAAATTAAGAGAATTTTTAGGGAAAGAGTTTTTTAATATTGATGTTATCTGTGGAGGGCCTCCCTGTCAGGGTTTTAGTATGGCAGGTAAAAGAAATCCAGATGATTTAAGAAATCAGCTTGTCCGTAGTTATATCAATATTCTCAAACAAGTACAGCCAAAGTATTTTGTGATGGAAAATGTCACGGGTATTTTGTCTGCGAAATTTTCTGTATATCAAGGTCAATATCAAGACTATGAAAATGAATTAGTGACTAAAGTTCTATTAAAAGAATTTAGAGAGATTGGTTATGAAAATGTTGTCGTAAAAACTTTGGATGCTAGTGACTATGGTGTTCCCCAACGTAGAAAGCGCGTTATTTTTTTAGGCACACGAGATGATATAAATATCCATCTTCTTCATCCTGAACCATTAAAGACAAATAAAATTTCTGCCAAAGATGCACTCTCTGATTTAGAAAATATAGAAATTGGTTCAAAAGAAGAAGAATATAGAAGAGAGGTTGAATCTGAATATCAAAGGGATTCAAGAAAAGGTCGTACTCCTAACTCTAAAAGTAAAAAAGTTAAAAGCCAAAAATTAGTTAATCATGAGACAAGTAAACATACTCCTCTTGTTATAGAGCGTTTTAATTTACTTTCTCCTGGAGATGACTTTAAAAAAATTTATAATAATTTATCTGAAGATCAGCAAGAACGATATAAAACACGTAAACATAACTGTCGCCGTATGCTACCAAATGAACCCTCACCAACGGTGTTAACGTTGCCTGATGACATGGTTCATTATTCAAAGAATAGGATATTGACAGTTAGGGAGTTAGCACGTTTACAGTCATTTGATGACAGTTTTGAGTTTTTGGGTAAGAGAACAACCGGTGGGGTACTTAGAAAGCAAGAAACACCACAATATACGTTAGTAGGTAATGCTGTCCCACCATTATTAGCAAAAGCTATAGCTTTAGAAATTAAGAAGAATTTAGATTTATTAGGTATAGAAAATTATGACCATAGAAAAGTTGCACTTTAAAACGAGTTCGGGGATTAAAAGTATTGTTGGTAAAGATTTAATTACTGACAAATTTGTTGCTATTTTTGAATTAGTTAAGAATTCTTATGATGCAGGGGCTAAACAAGTAACTATTACCTTTGATAAAGATAAAATCACTATATTAGATGATGGACATGGTATGTCCAAAAACGATTTAGTTGAAAAATGGTTAAATCTTGCTTACTCAGAAAAAAAAGAAGGAACATTGAGTAAAAAAGATCGAGTTTATGTTGGTTCTAAGGGGATAGGCCGTTTTTCTGCAGATCGTTTAGGAGCTAAACTTAAAATAACAACTAAAACTCAAACTGATAAATCTCAGCATGAGCTTCTAATTGATTGGGAGAAATTCGATCTGGATCTAAAAAGCTTATTTGAGGAAATAAGTATAGATTATAAGGAAATTTATGTATCAAATAGTAAGTTAAAAGCATTTACACAAATTGATATTTTTGAATTACATGAAAATTGGTCTCATGATGATATTGCAAAAGTTAAAGAAAGTCTAAGACGATTAAAAAACCCCTTTGTTGATGATGATGGATTTAAAATTCTTTTTATTGATTCAACTGATTTATTAGATGTTAAAGAATATATTAAAAGTAATATTGCAGAAGTTTTAAAAGATAAAAGTATTACGGTTGAAGCAAAATTTGAAGAAGATATTAATGTTAAGCTGTTTGACCGAGGTGAAAAAATTTATGAAATTGAAGCAGATAATACTACCGTACTAAGAACATGCCCCATTAAAGTAAATGTTAACTATTTGACAATATCAGCCAAATCGGCATTTACTAAAAAAATGAAAGTTGAGCCTGTGAATTACGGTAATATATTTATTTATAAGAATAATTTTAGGGTATTACCATATGGGGATACAGATTATGACTTATTTGGTTTAAATATGAGAAAAACACAAGGCCATAGTCGTTATCTGGGTACGAGAGAGATTATAGGGTTTATAGAAATCTATGATAAGAAAAATTCCTTTTTTAAAGAAACTTCTTCAAGAAATTCAGGATTTGTGAATAGTATTTATTTACAAGAACTTCAAAATCTCTTCATGGATTATATTATTCGCCCATTAGAGCACTATATGGATCTGATTTCATGGGGAGAATTTAAACTAGATAAAAATGCAGAGGAAACTCAGGAGGTTTTTTTTGATGAATTAGACCTAAGTGAAACTGAAAAATTTAAAAGATATATTTCACGAAAGAAAAAAATAGTTTTTTTCAAAAATGAATTGAATTTTGAAAATAACAAACCAGAAAAAAAATTAGAAATTTTAGTTGAAAAAATTTCTAAGGATGAAAAGAGAATTATTGAACCAATAGTTAGAGAAGTTAAGAAACAAGTTACCGATTTAAAGAAAGTATCTAAAGAGCAAGAAATAAAGTTTCATAAGCAGGAAAAGGATATTAAGTTCTTAGAACATCAAAATCATAACTTGGCTGCCAGAAACCGGACTTCAGAATCTTATATAGAGCAGATTACACATCATTTTACGGACTTATCAGAGCGAATATATTATGATGCTTCTGATCTTTTTGAAGTTCATAATAAAATTGAGAATGCACAACTGCAGTCCGAAATATTATCGGTAATAAAAAACTTAAAAGGTTATATTATTGAGCTTGAAGATTTTAAAAGTATATTAATTGACACTAATTATGATGTTAAATCTGCTGTTAGTAATTTAAATTGGATTGATATGGCAAGATGGTTCTTTGAACGCAAAAAGAATAATAGAGACTTTAAAGTAATCATTAGTGTAGATGAGAGTTTGAAATTAAAAAAATGGCTGAGAAGTACAAGAGTGCTAGATTTAACAATGATGTTTGAAAATTTTTATAAAAATTCTAAAGAACATGGAGCAAGTTTTTTAAATATCGAATTTTTAGAAGAAAAGATTATATTTTCTAATAATTCAACACCTATCCCTGAAGAACTTTTGTTAAAAGTTTTTGATGATGGTTTTTCAACGAAATATAATGGAAGTGGTATAGGCCTGAATCAAGTTAAAAAATTTTTAGATAGCCAGAGCTTATCGGTAGATGTAAAAAATAGTAATGGTTTAGTAGTTTTTGAGATTTTATAAATGAGATTAGATTTTAATATAGTTCTGATTGATGATGATAAGGATGACTATCCAAGAAATAGAGGGGTTAATAGATTAAAGCAATTGTTAGAAGATCATGTTCGAAAGAAGGGATTTAAACCACTTATTCGTTTTGAAAAGTCATCTCAGCCTATATTAGATCTTAATGAATCTGATAAAAAGAGAGTTGATTTATACTTAAGCGACAATAACTTAAGTAATAACTCTCAAGAAAGAAATATTAATGAAGAAGATGGGGGGATTGAACTATATTTAAATTTAAAAGATCTATTTATTTGTGAGTTTATTCTTTATTCTCGTTCTGATAAATCAACAATTATTAAGAAACTTATTGATGATTTGAATGAAAAGCAAAATCCAAACTTATTTACAAGGTTCTCATTTGTAGAAAGAAATAGTACGAATGAAGAATGGATTAATGATATTTTACGGATTATTGATCATATTATTACAAAGAGGGAAGAGTTAAATAACTTAAGGGGGATTTTTGCACAAGTGATGTCACGTGTACATCATAAGATGGTCGAGAGATATAGAGTTCCAGCTCCTGAAAGTAGCGCTTTAGCTGATACAATTAAGTATGCATTTGATACCAATAAAATTAATCAAGCTGATTACACTGAATTGTTAAGCTTGAAAAATATAAGGAATGGTCTACTTCATAATGATGAGTTTATTTGTCCCACAAGATCAGTACGATGTATTAAGTATATAAAAGTAAGTTATTCTCCTTTAAGAAGAGCAATTACGGAAAATGAAGATTTTATATATGAAGATGAGAGCTTTGAACCTTACCGTAGACGGTTAAATACTCTTTTTGAACGTTTTAGATAAAAAATCCCCGCATTGAGCGGGGATTTTTTTTATCTTGGTGTTAATTAAACACGTTCGATCACTGTTGCAATACCTTGACCAAGGCCGATACACATGGTCGCAAGACCGATTTGAGTATCTTGTTGTTCCATTACGTTCAATAACGTAGTGGTGATACGCGCACCAGAACAACCTAGTGGGTGACCCAAAGCAATCGCACCACCATTTAAGTTAATGATGTCTTGCTTGTCATAAATACCTAAGCCTTTCATTACTGATAAGCCTTGAGCAGCAAATGCTTCGTTTAACTCGATAGTTTGAATATCAGCCATCGTTAAACCAGCACGTTTAAGCGCTTTTTGAGTTGCTGGAACTGGACCGTAACCCATGATTGCTGCGTCACAACCTGCAACTGCCATAGAGCGAATTACAGCGCGTGGTTTTAAACCTAATGCTTGGGCGCGTTCAGCAGACATAAGTAACATTGCAGAAGCACCGTCAGATAAAGCTGAAGATGTAGCCGCAGTTACAGTACCGCCTTTCGGATCGAATACAGGACGTAATGCTTTGAACGCTTCAAGGTTTGCATCTGGACGAATTACTTCGTCGATGTCGCAAAGGATTTTAAAGCCATTTGCATCGTGGCCTTCAACACCAACGATTTCGTTTTTGAAACGGCCTTCTTGAGTTGCAGCCCAAGCACGGCGGTGAGATTCAACACCAAAAGCGTCTTGTTCTTCACGGCTAATGCCATTCATACGACCTAACATTTCAGCAGTTAAGCCCATCATGTTAGATGCTTTTGCATAGTGTTTAGATGCCTCTGGGTTTAGGTCGATACCATGCATCATACCTACGTGGCCCATGTGCTCTACACCACCAATAATGAAAATATCACCTTGGTTTGTTGCAATCTGTGCAGCAGCAGTATGAAGCGCTTGCATAGAAGAACCACAAAGACGGTTTACTGTTTGACCAGCAACAGTTTTTGGTAAGTCAGCCAATAGGCCGATGTTACGGCCAATGTTCATACCTTGTTCTAGAGTCTGGTTTACACAGCCCCAGATCAGGTCTTCAACTTCGTTTACATCAAACTGGTTACGAGCAACGAGTGCACGAACCAATTCAGCAGATAAGCTGTCAGCACGTACATTACGGAACATACCGTTTTTGGTTTTACCCATTGCAGAACGTACGCCATCAACGATGACAACGTCACGTGGATTTAAAGTAGCCATTCACGTTGCTCCTTAACCGTAGAATTTTTTGTTGTTAGCAGCCATGTCGCGCAACATTTGTGGCGCTTCATAAGCCTTACCTAAGTGTGCATATTTGTCGCAAAGTGCAACGTATTCAGCAACACCTGTTTGGTCGATATAACGACATGGACCACCACGGAATGGAGGGAAACCTACACCCATAATCATTGCCATGTCTGCTTCAGCAGCAGTTGCAACGATGTTGTCTTCTAAGCAACGAACTGTTTCGTTACAGAAAGCAAGCATCATACGGTCAATGATTTCTTGGTTATCAAACTCGCGTTTTTCACCAGTGACGAAAGGAGCAATGATTTCATACGCTGTTGGATCAACAGTTTTTGCTTTCTTGCCTTTCTTATCGAGTTCGTATTTGTAGAAACCAACGTCATTCTTTTGACCAAGACGTTTAGCTTCGTACATTGCTTGGATTGAACCTTTGTAGTCTGGCTTCATACGGTCTGGGAAACCTTCAGCCATGACTTCTGCACCATGTACACCCGTGTCGATACCTACAACGTCGATAAGGTAAGCAGGACCCATTGGCCAGCCAAACTTAGACATTACATTGTCAACTTGCTGGAAGTCTGCGCCGTCTTTTACAAGAAGGTCAAACGCACCAAAGTAAGGGAACAATACACGGTTAACCAAGAACCCTGGGCAGTCGTTTACAACGATCGGTGTTTTACCCATTTTTTGAGCAAGCACAACAGTAGTTGCAATCGCTTCTTCAGAAGTCTTTTCACCACGAATAACTTCTACAAGCGGCATCATGTGAACTGGGTTGAAGAAGTGCATACCAACGAAGTTTTCAGGACGTTGTAATGCTTTTGCTAAACGTGTGATTGAAATCGTAGAAGTATTAGAAGCAATAATCGTATTTTCACGAACATTCTTCTCAGTATCCGCAAGTACCATTTCTTTTACTTTTGGATTTTCTGTAACTGCTTCGATCACGATATCAACTTCTTTAAACTCATCGTAGCTTAAAGTAGGACGGATACGTGCAAGGGTTTCACCCATTTGCGCAGGTTTCATTTTCTTGCGTTCAACTTGTTTAGTTAACAAGCTGTTTGCTTCTTTCATACCTAGAGCAAGTTGTGGATTACCAATATCTTTCATGATAATTGGTGTGCCTTTACTTGCTGCTTGGTAAGCAATACCACCACCCATGATACCAGCGCCAAGTACAGCTGCTTGGTTTACAGGGTGTGCACCTTTTTCATATTTTTTAGCAGTTTTCTTAACAACTTGGTCATTGAGGAATAAACCAATCAATGCACCAGCTTGTGGCGTAATCGCAGCTTTTGCAAAACCTTCCGCTTCCGCTTTTAATGCTTCGTCACGCGCAAGGCTTGCACCCGCTTGTAATGAATCAAGTAATAATTTTGGAGCAGGGTATTGAGCAGGGTTTGCTTTAGCAAGCACTGCACCTTTTGCAGTATTGAACGCCATCATTTGTTCAAGTGGGTTCAATTTTACAGCTTCAAGCTTTTCTTGACGTTTTGCTTTCCAGTTTAAACGACCAGAAATTGCCTGCTTAACTAAGTCAGTTGCAGCTTCAAGTAATTTATCAGCAGCTACAACCGCATCTACCGCACCATCTTTTAGGGCAGCAGCCGGTTTTTTAGGAGCAGCCATCGCCATCCATTCAACCGCGTTGTCGATACCGATCAGACGGCTTAAACGTACGCTACCGCCGAAACCTGGGTAAATACCAAGTTTAATTTCCGGTAAGCCCACTTGTGCAGCTTCTGACATCACACGATAGTCACAAACTAAACACATTTCAAAACCGCCACCTAACGCCATACCGTTAATAGCAACAACTTTTGGAATCTCTAAATCTTCAAAGCTATTGAAGATTTCGTGAACAGGCATAAGCCAGTCAACAATCGCTTTTTCGCCTTGTGCGAAGTTTTCACCAAATTCGGTAATGTCTGCCCCAACAATAAATGTCGATTTGCCTGAGGTAACAACTAAGCCTTTAATATCATTATTTGCTTTTACCGCAGCAATAGCAGCTTGGAAATCTTCAATTGTTGCACGGTTAAATTTATTGACCGACTCACCTTGTAAGTCAAAGCGGAATTCTGCAATTCCGTCCGAAAGCATTTGGACGGTAATGGCATTGCCAGCGTGGATCATGCCTGATCTCCTTAGTTTTGGAGGACTTCTAAGTTGATGTTATGAAGCGTGTGCACATCTTAGGTACACATTTATGCTTCGCTAATCTTACGATAACTATATCTAAAAAAAACCTGACAAGTTGTATCAAGCCGTGACGCAAGGGTCATCTTATTTACTATTCAATTCATCTATATGAAATGCATAAAAGAAATCATAAAGATAGGTGCTAGTCCAACACATTTGTTTTAATTTAATTTTTTCTTTATAACGCATCGCAATTATCAAATTTTTATATAAAAACGAGTAACTTTTAAAAGTTAATTTTTTGTCAAAAATGTCAATTGTTAATAGGGTCATCTGTAAATAACAGTAGCAATAGTGATAAATTTTCACTTCCTTAAAGTTATGGAAAAATACACAATATTTAAAATTTTTATTACAACAGTATTGTCTATTATTTGACTTAATTTTTTTACATTCGCTTTTTCTAAGTCAATTTTGTTAAAATTTGCGCCAATTAAATAAACTTCTGGTTTCTTTTACCTTAAATATAAGGTGAAGTTGCCCCTAATCTTTTGAAAGAGTAGCAATATGATTAAGTGGATCATATTAGCGATTTTTGTGATATCAGCATTGTATATCCAACATCGCGGCAAAGTGCGTCACTCGTTTTATCGTCAATTTTTTGACCATTCAACCTTGCTCGCACCGATTAACTTTTTAATGTACATCTTTTCAAAGGTGCCGAATCAGCCTTATATCGACACACAGCATTTTAAAGATTTAAAAGTGCTGGATGAAAATTGGGAAATGATTCGTGATGAAGCGAAAGCTTTATATGACCAAGGTGGGATTAAAGCTTCAAGTACCTATAACGATTTAGGTTTTAACTCATTCTTTAAAACAGGTTGGAAGCGTTTTTACCTCAAATGGTATGAATCGAGTCATCCATCTGCTGCTGAGCTTTGCCCAAAAACTACAGCACTTCTTAAAACATTGCCGACAATTAAAGCAGCAATGTTTACCGAGCTTGCACCTGACAGCCGTTTGGTAAGACACCGTGATCCGTATGCAGGTTCATTGCGTTATCACTTAGGTCTAATTACACCAAATGATGACCGTTGTTTTATTGATGTCGATGGCGAAAGATATTCTTGGCGTGATGGTCAAAGTGTCGTGTTTGATGAAACTTATATTCACTATGCTGAAAATAAGACTGACCAAAACCGTATTATTTTCTTTGCAGACGTTGAACGTCCAATGAAAGTAAAATGGATGGAGCGTTTCAACCATTGGTTTGGTCGTAATGTAATGACTGCGGCAAGTTCACCGAATGAAACAGGCGACCAAACAGGTGGTCTAAATAAAGCTTTTGGTTATATCTATCAAATTCGTATTAAAGCTAAGGCTTTAAAAGCTAATAACCGTAAGTTGTATTACGTCTTAAAATGGTTCTTGATGCTTGGAATTTTCTTCCTGATTTTTGTTCGACCATATGTATTTTAATTAAAGCGCCCGAAAGGGCGTTTTTTTATTTTGATTATTTAAATAATTTGCATTTATTTTATGCATTTAGAAAAAGATTATTAGCATGAATAGTACTTTATTTAAAATTTTAGGTGAATTTTATATTAATTATTGGGATGATAATACAACTGGTAAATATATACCTTTCTTGTACTTAAAAAATTTAAAAATTTGCGTGGAATATAAATGAATACGGTGATAAAACAAGCTTTAGTAATAACTACATTCAGTGCAGCAGTAATATTGACTGGATGTGATAAATCTAAGCCAGAGCCAAAATCAAAAACAGAAAAAGTTGAGGTAGTTTCGGATTGGAGTTGTACACACCCTGAGAATTTAAAACAGATTCAAACTTCTTTGAAAAAAGAATATTTGAAGCAAATTGAACGTAGCTTAAGACAAAGTCAATATCAGGTTGATGCAGATATTCTTAATAAAATTAATCAAGGTTTGAAGTTTGAAATTAAAAATATCCGCACTTTACCATTAGAAGACGAAAGCCAAAAAAATACACAATTAAGCTGTGAAAGCCAATTGGTCATTTCACTGCCGAAAGGTTTACAAAAACGTGCGGAAAAAGCATATATTGAAGAGCTGCGTCATTCTGATGAAGAATCACAGACGCTCAATGACTATTTTTCGGATAATGAATCATCTTTGACTCTTGAAAATGACCAATTGAAAGGTGACTTTTTCTATAACATCACAAAAACAGATAAAGAGGGTTTGGTGTTTGACTTGCCAACTCAAAATAGTGTGATTGAAGGATTGGTTTTTGTTGCCACTAAAGCTGTGCAATATGCAGCCTATGTTAAACAAAATGAGTTGATCGAAGAAAATATTGAAGAAAATCAGCAAATATCTGAACAAAATAATGAAGAGCAGACTGTTTTGGCTCAGGAAGCCATGGATGTTCGTAAAAAAGAATTGGATAGTGACAAAGCGAAGCAAGTGGACCGCTTAAATCAGACTTGGGACAAATTGAGTGCTGAGAAAAAAATTCAATTTAAACAAGATCAATTGGATTGGTTTAAAAAACGTGATGTTGAATGTAAGGTGCTGGCACAAAAGACTGTAGATGAAATTCCTGAAAAAGACTTAGAAACTTACCAAAAGCAATCCGATTATTGGACGGCTGATATGCGTAAACAAAACCAAGAGATGCAATATACACAGTGCTTTACTCAAAAAACGATAGAGCGAACGGTTTATTTAAATAATTTAAATTAATCCTAAAACTCTTTATAAATGCTTAGTCAGTCGTATTGAAAGGAATGCGATTAACCAATTACGGGCAAATACTCTACTTTTACAAGTAGGGTTTTAAGCTCAGTAATTGAATTTGATTTGTAATGTATATTTATACAAATATTAAAGCGCCCGAAAGGGCGTTTTTTATGACATAAAGCATTTAATAACTTTTGTGACCTATTTCACAGTGCTGGCAATTTGTTACAACTATTAAAAGCCAATAGGTAATTTTGATTCTACAATGGCGCGGTTTTTTCGAAGACTGGTCAGCGGAAGTAGGTTTTAAAATGGCTCATGCTCATCACGCAGCTCATGCACATGTTCATCATATCGAAGAGAGAAAAGAAGACCGTTCTCAAGGCGATTTAAAAACAAAAGTGATGTTAAGACAAGCCGCTTCGACGACTGAAAAATCTAAACGATCTAGAACTAAAAATCATAAAACTGAAGATCAAAATATTAATCTGCATAAGTTCTCGAGTAAGCTCGAAAGTATCTCTGCCAACCATAGTAAAGAGAAATGCGCCCAAAATATCCGTATTGCTCTACAAGCGGCTGGAGCAGATGTGTCAAAGCATCCTGTAGCTGCTTCTGATTGGGGGCAAACGCTAGAAAAGAATGGTTATAAGAAAATTAAACCTGCTTTCAACCGTCCACAAGAAGGTGACATTTACATTATTGAGCGAACTAGTGGCCACACTTATGGTCATATTGCAGGCTATACAGGCAATGGTTGGTTCTCGGATTTTCGTCAAAAAACCTATGCTGTCTACAAAGAAAAAGACGTTAAATATAGTTACTATCGTCTAGACTCTTAAGCAAGTACGACACAATCTGTCGGACCATATTTAAATCGCTTTCCAAATTTATGTTCTGGCACAGTAAAGCACTTGAAAAGTAAGGATGAAAACATCACATTAGGTATTCAGTATTAAGCCATGCATGCCAATAGTGAATCAAAACGCTCGTCCTCATATTGAAAAAATTTTAGCCAACATGACCCAGCTTCCAGGTGTTTATAAAATGCTAGGGAAGGAGGGTGAATTGTTATATGTCGGTAAAGCAAAAAATCTAAAAAATCGGGTGTCGAGTTATTTTGTTAAAACGATTGAGCATCCTAAAACACAAGCTTTAGTTGCGCGAATTTATGATATTGAAACTTTGGTTACTCGTTCAGAAACCGAAGCTTTACTCTTAGAACAAAACTTAATTAAACAACACCGCCCGCCGTATAACATTATGCTGCGGGACGATAAGTCTTATGTCTATATTTTTGTTTCGGCTGATAAGCCTTATCCTCGGCTTGCTAGTGGGCGTGGTAAAGGTAAGCACCAAATTGGTAAGTTTTTTGGCCCGTACCCAAGTGCCTATAGTGCACGCGATACGTTACTGGTTTTGCAAAAACTTTTTAATGTGCGTCAGTGCGAAAATAGTTATTTTGCACAGCGCAAGCGTCCATGTTTGCAATATCAAATCAAGCGATGTTCAGCCCCTTGTGTAGGTCTGATTTCACCCGAAGATTATAAAGAAGACGTTAATAATAGTATTCGCTTTTTGCAAGGTGATACCAAAGAGCTTAATCAAGAACTCATTGCCAAAATGGAACAAGCAGCGGCTGAGCTTGAATTTGAAAAAGCTGTTTTTTACCGTGATCGATTGTCTTTACTGCGTGAAGTTCAAGCGCAACAAGCCGTGTTTAAAGTCAAAGGCGAAGCGGATATTCTGGCAATTGCATACCAGGCAGGTGTGACATGCGTGCAAATTATGTATGTACGCAACGGGCGAATGCTGGGTGGAAAAAGTTATTTCCCAGACATGCTCGGTGATGATCTTGGGCAAATGCTCAGTGACTTTATGGCGAATTTTTACTTTCAGGTTGCAGATGAAGTTCCCAATGAGCTTATCGTAAATATTGCTTTGCCTGACTGCAAAGAATTAGAAGAAGCATTGGCACAGCAGTTTGGCAAAAAAGTTCAGATTAAGAATAATGTTCGAGAAACTCGTGCCGAGTGGCTGGAGCTAGCCGAAATGAACGTTCAACATGCCATTAAGGGGCAGTTGAGTAATCATTTAGAGCTTAATGAGCGTTTCCATCAGTTAGAGCAAGTAGTGGGAAGACCTGTCGATCGTATTGAGTGTTTTGATATTAGTCATACCATGGGGGAAGCCCCAATTGCCTCATGTGTTGTGTTTGATCAAGGGGGCGCTCGTAAGCGTGACTATCGCCAATTTGCGATTCAAGACATTACAGCAGGCGATGACTATGCTGCTATGCGTCAAGCCTTAACACGACGTTATAAAAAGGCCATATTGCCTGATTTGCTGTTGATTGATGGTGGTAAAGGCCAGCTCCATATGGCAATGGAAGTCATGCAAGAGCTTGGGCTGGACGCTTTTATGGTAGGTGTATCTAAAGGTGAAGGGCGTAAACCCGGACTTGAAACTCTGCATTTTACCGATGGCACAAAAATCCAGTTACCGGAAGACCATAAGGCATTGCATTTAATTCAGCAGGTGCGTGATGAGGCCCATCGTTTTGCGATTACCAAGCATCGTGCTAAACGTGACAAACGTCGAAGTACCTCAGTTTTAGAAGCAATTCCAGGGTTAGGGCCAAAGCGCCGTCGAGATTTATTAACCCATTTTGGTGGGATTCAAGGTGTTTTAAAAGCATCTGAAAAAGAGCTTACCCTTGTGCCTGGTTTTGGTGAAATGATGGCAAGAACGATTTATAAAATTCTGCATGAATAACGATAGGTTTCTATGCCGAGTGACCAAATAGTTGGCATATAAGTAGAAGAATGATCATTCACATTCTCTTTAAAATGATGAAAGATGTTTCATCAAGAGTCGGAGTGCTTTAGGGAAGTGAATGTCATTACTGCAATTGTTTGAAGAAATAAAGCAAAAGGAATCGATTGAAATACCCGAAGGGTGGTTACAAGGACGAACTGTTTTTGGTGGTCTTGTTGCTGGACTACTCATGCAAAAAGCTTGCTGCAATATTCAAGATCCAAATAAAAGATTATTAAGTTGTAGTGTTACTTTCGTGGGCCCTGTACAGCAGGGACCTGCCCAATTGACTATTGAAATTTTAAGAGAAGGAAAGTCGGTCACTACACTTGAAACACGTTTATGGCAAGATGGGGCGGTACAAACGATTTTGGTCGCAAGCTTTGGTGTGCCTCGTGCATCGAATATTGAAGTGCGACATGAGCCTATCGTTCCAGTTTATAGGCAACCTGAAGAGTTGCAACCTATTCCTTTTGCTAGACAAATGCCAGAATGCTATCAACATTTTGATGTATGTTGGGCAGAAGGTCATTATCCTGTTACAGGAAGTCAGTATGCTGACTTTGGAGGATGGTCAAGGTTTAATCCCGATAAGCATGAAAATCGTCAAATGACTTTGCCAGATTTAATTGTTTTGATGGATATTTGGCCGCCTGGTGTCTTGCCAATGTTTAAGCAAGTTGCTCCTGCGAGCTCTTTAACTTGGCACATTACCTATGTACATCCGTTTCCACATCAATTGTGTGACTGGTTTAAATATAAAGTGGTAACTGAATATGCAGGTGAAGGTTATTCCACAGAATATGCCCATCTTTGGGACCAAAATGATCATTTAATTGCAATTTTACGGCAAACTGTTACGGTATTTACCTAAGCAGTCCACTTCCTCGATTCATATATTTCGTATAAAGTGGCTGTTACAGATAGATACAATATTGAAGAAAGTATTTTTGTCTGTTACAAGATGCATGAAGACTTAATTGGCGGTGTTTATGACCACAGGGCGAATCCTGAATATCCCAAATATCCTAACATTAGCGCGTATCGCGCTTATTCCTGTATTTTTGGTGATCGCGTATTGGCCGCCTGCAATGGGTATTGGTGAGCATGAAGGAAGTATGAGTCGTCATATTATCTTGACGGCTATTTTTGTGTTTGCTGCTATTACCGATTGGTTTGATGGCTATTTGGCACGAACTTTAAACCAAACTTCAGCATTTGGCCGTTTTTTAGATCCAGTTGCAGATAAGCTCATGGTGGCGGCTGCACTGATCGTTTTAGTACAGTGGAATCCAACGATCTCAATGGCTTTTGCAGCAATTGTGATTATTTCACGCGAAATTACAGTTTCTGCTTTACGTGAATGGATGGCGGAACTTGGCGCACGAACCAGTGTGGCAGTATCGACTGTAGGTAAATATAAAACAGCCTTTCAGATGATTGCCATTAGTGTGTTCTTACTCAATTGGCAGCCTTTAGAAATGCTCGCATATGCTTTGTTATATACGGCAGTCATTTTAACTTTATGGTCAATGTTTATTTATCTTAAAGCAGCTTGGCCTTATTTAAAGCAACCTTAAGTGCTGCATATTGAATGATTAAGCCTTTCTACAATGAAAGGCTTTTTTTATTTTTAAAGAGTGCAAGAATTGGGTCGTCATAGGGCTTTGGCTACTTTAATGTAAGATATAAGTGCTAAGGAGGTGACACATGCAAATGCTTTCTTCTCGGCAATTTGCTGTAATTGCCACTGTGATTGAATATTTATATGAACATCTAGATCAGCAACCCAGTCTTGACGATGTTGCGAGTCATATGAATTTAAGCCCAAGCTATATTCAACGCCAGTTTCAGGAATGGGTAGGGATTAGCCCCAAAAAATTTGTGCAATATATGAGTTTGCAACAGGCCAAATATCATCTGTTGCAACAACGGAGTTTATTGGAAACTGCTTTAAATACGGGGTTATCTGGCACAGGACGTTTACACGATCTGTTTATTCAGCTTGAAGGCATGACGCCTGGTGAATATAAACTGCAAGGTGAAGGGGTTACACTTAATTATTCGATTGAGGCAAGCCCCTTTGGTGAGTTGTTGGTGGTCAGTAGTGAAAAAGGGATATGTTCTATTCGATTTATCGAAACTCACGACAATATTGAACATCTTATTCAACAGTCCTTTCCAAAGGCTCGATTAAAAAATCAGTCGCCGATTTGGCATCAACAAATTGCAAAGTGGTTTGAACAGGATTTTTCAGAACATTTACAGCAAAAACTTCCTCTTAATTTGGCTGGAACTCCATTTCAGCTACAAGTATGGGAGGCCTTGCTCACAATTCCAGAAGGCCAATTGCGTACTTATCAAGATATTGCAGAGCAAATCGGGAAGCCTAAAGCAGTTAGAGCCGTTGCTACTGCAATTGGACAAAATCCGATTGCATATCTGATTCCTTGCCATCGAGTGATCCGTGCCACAGGCATGGTTGGAGAATATCATTGGCAAAAGGGGCGTAAATTGGCATTGTTAGCTTGGGAGATGTCAAAGCAACACGGAGAAACTGTATGACCTTGGATTTATTTTCTCCAGAGCCTTGTGAGAATTTATTACCCTACGATGGTGAAGTTCAGGACTATGGTTGTATTTTAAGCCCTGAAGAAGCTGAACAATATTTTCACTACCTTTACCGACACCTCGCATGGAAACATGATGAGGCTAAGTTGTATGGCAAGCACTTTATTACAGCTCGAAAAGTTGCATGGTATGGAGATGACTACTATCAATATAAATATTCGGGTGTCGCACGTGATTCTTTACCTTGGGACAAAGCACTCGCCAAACTAAAACAACAGGTAGAGCAAATACTTTCAGAAAAATTTAATTCTTGTTTGGCAAATCTTTATGAAGATGGAACTCAAGGTATGGCTTGGCACAGTGACTCGGATGTTTCTTTGGCAAGAACGACAACAATCGCTTCTTTAAGCTTTGGTGCTACCCGTAAATTTTCTTTTAGGCATATTCAAAGTAAAGAGAAAGTTGAATTGTGGCTACAGCCAGGCCAACTCATTGTGATGCGTGGTGAGACTCAACAATATTGGCAACACCGTTTAAATCGCTCAACAAAGATTTTACAACCACGTATTAATCTTACTTTTCGGCAATTTAAGTTTTTATAACCTTCATTAAAAAGCGGGCAAGAAAAAAGCCCATGATGGCAGCATGAGCTTATTCCTCTGAGGGGGATGCTTCTACTGATGAGCTGCTGATGAAAAGAATCATCAATAGGAGCTAAAATCATAATATGAGAATATTATGAGATATTCAATGTTTTAAAGTGTAAGAAAAGTTTAAATTATCATAAGATGGGGTTTTAGATTTCACCTTTTTCAGATAATTCCATAAAACGTTGTTCAATAAGTGCTGCATTTTCTTGCAAAATTTCGATGAGCTTTTCAACATTTAAAAAATCAAAACGATTTTTAGAGGCAACTAAAGTCAAAGCTAAAGGTACTTCTTTGTTTGAAAAACGAACAGGAACCGCTAGACCTGAAACATTTGGGTCAATCTCACCTTGTGAGAAATAGAACCCTTGTTTTTTAATTTTACGCATACGCTGAATAAAGCTTGGTTCATCTTCAGCAAAACCTGATTGTTTTAATTCTTGCTGGTAACGGTGGTAGTAGTCTTGCATGCGCTGCTTACTTAAATGCGAAACCATTGTTTTTGGAGATGATCCAACGTAAATCGGTCTTGGGCAGCCTCGGCCATATGAAAGTAGCTCAGTGTCTTTAAATATTTCATGATGTATGTCAATGCAATAGTCATCATTTAAATAGGTAAGCAAACAGCACAGTTCGGTACGCTCTACAATATTTCGCATAAATGGCGTGCTGATTTGAACCAGTGGGTCGGTTGTTCTAGATATATAGTCAAGAACTGCAATTTTTGAGCCTAAGGTATAATCGCCAGAGGTTCCATTAATGCGTTTTAATAGATCAGCTGATACTAGCTCTTTGAGGTAACGGTAACTCGTTGGTTTGGACAAGCCAAGTTCTTCGCAAATAATATCGACATTAATGATTGGACGCGAAACTGAAAATAGGTCCAGTACGGTTAAAATTTTGCCAAAACTTGAAATTGCCATAATGTCTTGTTCGTATCCTTTAACAACGAGTCATCTTTGAGTTTTTATAACAGAAAAAAAGAAGATTTGTCTCAATTCTAAAATAAATGCCTGATTTGAGTATTTTACTCTGACAAAGAGAAAACTTCTCTCGGCTTATACATCATATACGATAATTAAAAAATATATCAAATTATCAAATAGAGATATTTTAGTTGACTAAATCGCTTTATTTTGAAAAAATTGCCAAACAAAATATCTAATCGAGAAATTGGTCGGTTCTAGATTGATTTCTTGATACCTCTTCTTTCCAAAGCTTGGCCGTTTAAATGGCGCCCAAACTGAAATCATCTCTGCCAATCAGGCGAGATGTGGAAAAATCATTGTATTGAAGGATGCTCCTCATATCATTTGCTTTGAGGCAAATGGCAAAGTTGTGTTGTCTTTAGAAAGACAATCAAATATTGAAGGGCATGCTCATCAGTTCAAATCTGTATTTGAGATGAGTTCATGTTATTAAAGCAAATACTGGCGTTCCGCCCGAGTAGGCTTGATCTGATCTTTGCCTTAAAAACATTTATTGCCGGAATGTTGGCTCTATTTGTTTCGTTTGAATTAGATCTGATTAACCCGATGTGGTCGATTGGTACGGTCCTGATTATTGCCAATCCATATTCAGGAATGGTGTCCTCTAAATGTGTCTATCGAGTGGTAGGGACAATTGGCGGAGCTGTGATTGCCTTAACTCTAACACCACATTTAATTAATACACCTTGGATATTTACCGTGGTGTTGTCGTTGTGGGTGGGTTTTGCGCTTTATGTGTCGTTACTTGATCGTACTCCACGTAGTTATGCTTTTATGCTGGCGGGTTACTCGACAGCCATGATCGTCTTCAATGCGATTACCTATATTGATCAATACAATATATTCGATATTGCTTTAGCTCGGGTTATAGAAATTTCGATTGGTGTGATTTCAAGTGCAGTGGTTTCTGCCACGATTCTTCCAATGCATATTGGCTCGGCAATTAAACAGCGGGGGATAAAAACCCTAAAAGATACAGAAAATCTGTTTGCTAATTTATTAAATACAGATTCGCAGCAGAACAATACTCAGCTCTTGGCTGCCATTACTCGCGACACCACAGATATTCATGCTTTGGCAGTACATTTGAGCTATGAAAAGGGCGAACTGCATGGTATGACCAAACCCTTGCAGGAAATGCTTCATCAAATCTCAATGGTGGTGGCTAATCTAGTCGCTTTATCTGAGCGTATTAAGCAGCTTAAAGAACTTCGGTTTATCGAGACTCATGCAGAAAAACTGCAACAGCTTTCAGCTCATGTTGTACAGTTTTTAGAGCAAAAAGATCTGATTATTGATGAAAATATTTTGCAGTTGCCTGATGGGTTTGAAAGCGATTTTGCAAGTTTGATGGAGTCGGCTTCTACACATCAACAAGTTTTGGTTGCAGCCATGAAAATGGATGTGCGCCATTTCATTAGCAATGTGTTAGCCGTTAAAGTCTTGTGGCAGCGAATTCAGCAAGGTAATAAAGAAATTCCTGACAACATTACCCCAATGACGACCAAATATCCAAGTTTGCACCGTGACCATGGTGTGGCAATACGAGGTGGTATCAGTGCAGTCCTTATTACATTTATTGTGACTGGAGTCTGGATTGTTTCGGGGTGGAAAGCTGGATTTATGATGGCACAGATGGGCGCAGTAACCGCCTGTATTTTAACGGCCTTAGATAACCCGGTTCCGGTTCTGCGTATTTTTATCTGGGGCAGTATAGCTTCAGCAGTTTTAGTCTTTGTTTATGCATTTGGTATTTTTCCGCATGTCACAACTTTTTGGGAACTTGGACTAGTTTTATTACCGATGTTCTTATTCGCAGTGTCTATGATGGCTAACCAGATGCTGATGCCAGTAGGTATGGTGTTGGGTATTAATACCATGATGGGACTAAACCTGCACAATGCTTATAGCATGGATGCAGTGTCTTATCTTGATAGTTCATTTGCCATGATCTTAGGTGTTTTAGTGTCTTTGATTGTCATTGATGTTGTTCGCGCCATGTCACCAGACACGAGTGCAAGCCGTATTTTAGCCTTGCATTACCGTGCCATGCGACAAGCGATCTATCTGCCATATGGTCTTGATTTTAAAGTTCATCTACGCAGTATGCTAGATCGGATTGGGATTCTAAACAGCAAAATGGTGCAATCAGACGAGATTAAAACTTCAATTCATCAGGCCCTGATTGAGTCGAGTAGTATTGTTGATTTAAGCCGATTGCAAGAGTTAGCCAATCAGTTTCCTCAAGCATCTGAACTCACTCAGCATATTGGCGATTTGCAACAAAATCTGGATGAGCTGTTTAGAGCTAAAGAAAACGATGAAAATGATACGACCGCTTTAGTAGAGCGAATCTACCGAGCGTTATTTGAATTAAAACAGCTTGCTTCAAATGTTGAAGATATGACTATGCGACAAAGACTACTCATTTCACTGAACAATATTGCTTATAGCATGTGCCACGTTTCATCAGAGCAAATGAATGAAAACAGCACCCTGAGAGGAGCCACAGCAAATGGGTGAGTTTAATGTTTATGGTATTTATGTGCCTTCTTTGCTCGTTCAAGCACTCTTGGCATATATCTGTTTCCGTGGGTTAAGTCCTTTAACAAATAAGTTGATTGCACAAGACTGGATTGCATTACCTAGTATTTTTAATTTGTGTTTTTACCTATTACTGCTTTTGGTAATACATCAAATTTTTGTTGGGGTCGGTGCGTAGAGATGTTTGCGAAATTAAAGATTGAGTTAGGTGAGTGAAATGAATCAGGTGGATTTGAAAAAAGTCATCCGTCCAGTAATTTTGATTGTCGCATTAATGGTGGCGGTCTATACCATTGTGCATTTATGGAATTACTATAATGCAGCGCCGTGGACGCGTGATGGTCGAGTTCGTGGTGACGTTATTCAAGTATCTTCGGATGTCGCGGGGCTTGTGACAGAAGTATTGGTTCAAGATAACCAGACTGTGAAAAAAGGTCAGGTGCTCTTTAAAATTGATGTTTCTCGCCGAGCTTTAGATGTAGAGCAGGCAAAATCTGATTTAGCAAAAGCAAATGCAGCATTTGCCCAAGCGCAAGCTGGTTTAGCACAAGCAAAAGCGAACCTGATTAAATCGGATACGAATATTAAGTTAGCCGAAAAAAACGCAAGCCGCTATTCAAACCTTATGGATGGCGCCATCTCTAAACAAGAACAAGATCAGGTTTTTGCAACACGTGATCAATCTCATGCTGAACATGAGCAACTCCAAGCTGCTATCCAACAAGCGGAAGCAACTGTTAAGCAACAACAGGCTCTTATTGAGGCGGCAACGAGCAATTTGCATTTGGCTGAGCTTAATATGCATCGTGCTGCGGTAATTGCCCCAGCTGATGGTACTTTATCTAACTTTGATATGCGCCCAGGTAACTATGTTCAAGTTGGTCAGGCTGTTGCAGCATTACTTGACCGTAAACAACTCTATGTTGTGGGCTATTTTGAAGAGACTAAATTAAACCGTATTCATGTTGGTGATCAGGCCAGTGTACAGTTAATGGGGGATAGCCAGAAAATTAAAGGCCATGTACAAGGTATTGCATCGGGTATTGAAGATCGTGAACGCTCAAGCAGTTCTAAACTTCTTGCCAATGTAAATCCAACGTTCAGTTGGGTTCGTTTAGCGCAGCGTGTGCCTGTGAAAATCGTATTGGATGAAACACCAAAGAACCAGCTTGCTTTTGTCTCTGGACGTACGGCAACTGTACATATTATCGAGAAATAAAAAAGGAAGGCTTTAGCCTTCCTTTTTAATATTACGGGGTTAAACCGACCGGATTTCGATACCAACTCTGAATGAGTAAGGCGGCTGCAAAACTATCTGCAGAAAGTTTTTTTGCTCGACCTTGCTCTTGGTAGAAACCGAGTTCTTCTCGTGCTTCACGTGTAGTTAGACGCTCATCTACCATTAATGTTTCAATATTGGTTTGATGGCGTAAACGTCTCGCAAATTTGCGGGCACGTGTAGAAAGTTCTGACTCGCTATCATCCATATTCAGAGGCAAACCAACCAAAAATAGATCAGGTTGCCATTCTTTCACGATTTTTAAGAGCTGATCCCAGTTTGGAATTCCATCTTTCATCACAAATAGAGGGAGGGGATTGGCACTTTCAATTGAAGACTGGCCAATCGCCATTCCCATTTTTTGAGTACCAAAGTCAAAAGCCATAATCGATTTTGATTGTGTTTCGGTCATTAAGCATGTCCGATTTCAGATGCTAACCATGCACGATCTACACCGATCTTTTTATAAGCTGCATCCCAACGATCGTCATAAGGCAGGTTAAAAATTAGGTCCATATCGGCATCACAAATGAGCCAGTCACCGCGCGTAATTTCATCTTCTAACTGGTTTTTACCCCAGCTCGCATAACCTAAAGCAATTTGATATCGGCCGACACCTTCATTGTGGGCAATCGCATCAAGAATATCTTTACTGGTAGTAATACAAACATTTTCACCTACAGCAATAGATGAATGCCATGTCGGTTGTCCAGTATGAAGAACGAATCCAGCCTCGGGACGTAATGGCCCACCTTGTAAAACCACATGTGGATTTACATTGTCTGCTTCAATGTCGAGATCATTGAGTAATTCTTTAATTTGAATGCCGGAAGGGCGGTTAATAATAATGCCTTGAGCACCTTCTTCATCATGACGGGCAAGATAAATTACAGTGTTTGCGAAAAAGTCATCTGCCATTTCTGGCGGGGCAATCAGACAACGGTGAGTCAGATATTGTTTGGTCACCTAAGCGGTTCTCCCTCAAAAAATGTCACTAGAGGGTCTCTCGACCCTTTTATCTATATAGGTTCTTTTTATCAACATACAAGAGTTAATCGGATTTCGCCAATCTTTTTCTCTCATTTTTTATTAATTTGAAGAAGCCTGAAATTTAAGTTGGCGTAATTGTTTTGCGTGTTGCAAGGTTGTTTCATTAATTTCAACACCGCCTGACATGCGAGCTAACTCAAAAATGATTTGATTTTCGTCTAGTTCCACAATTGTACTGCTTGCCGGATCAGTTTGTTGCTTTTTAACTAATAAATGCTGATCTGATTGTGCAGCAACTTGTGCTTGGTGAGTAATACATAAAAGTTGAACATGTTGGGCTAAGTCGGCAAGTAAACGACCTACAACTTCTGCTGTACCACCACTAATCCCGACATCAATTTCATCAAACACTAACACTTCTGCTTCGGTTTTTTCAGCGTTCATCACTTGCATGACAAGTGCAATACGTGAAAGTTCACCACCTGAAGCTACTCGTGCTAATGGTTGAGGAGGAATACCTTTATTGGCAGTAAATAATAGTTGAATAAAACTCAAACCTTCAGCGGTAGGTTGCTCTAATGGTTCAAACTTAAACTCGAAGTGTGCCTCTGGTAACGCTAAAGGCTTCACTTGTTCAGTTAATTGCTTCGCAAGAGGAGCGGCAGCTTCACGACGAATATTGTCTAAATGCTGAGCTTTCTCCAAGAACTCCTCATGCGACTTTTCAACTTGTTCTGCCAATGTTTCTGGGTCTTCAAGTTGATGTAATTGCTCAAGCTCGCTTTGCCAAGCTTCATACTCTTCTTTAAGCGTTTCTGGTTGAGTGCGGTATTTACGTGCTAAACGATGGAAAACTTCAAGTTTAGAGTTGAGCTCCTCCATTCGTTCTGGATCAAAACTTTGACGATCAATAAATTGACGCAAGTTTGCCGTTGCATCATCTATTTCACTTTGAGCATTCAGTAAAGAATTATAGATCTCGGAAAGTTGTTCGCTACGGCCCGCGTGGGATTCTAATCTACGAATAATCGAAGACATTTCTTGAGTAATGTTTTGCTCAGCTTCATCAAGCACATTTAAGCTGTAGCTACAATCTTGCATGATATGTTCATGATGACTGAGGCGATCGAACTCTTGCTCAATTTCTTTATAGTCAGTTTGAATGACCTCTTCGAGCTCTTCAATTTGATGCTCTAAAGTACCAATGCGTTGTAGGCGGGGTGCTTGCGCATCTAAGGCTGCTTGATGCAAACGAATGGTACGTTGCCATGTGCTATAGGCTTCACGTACATCATTTGCTTCAGCATAAAAATTGTTATAACGATCTAGCCAATGCTTTGGATAAGGTGGTTCAAGCAGCTGCTGCTGGCTGTGCTGACTATAGAGCTGAACCAGCAAACGGCCTAATTCTTTGAGTTCAGATAGACTACTTGGGCGTCCATTGACCCATGCTTTGCTGCGTCCAGTTGCGAAAATCACACGACGTAAATGAATTTCCCCAGAATCATCATCTAGCTCGTGGTCTTGGAGCCATTTTGCTTCAGGACTATTATGTTGATAGGTAAAAACAGCGGTAATATCCGCTTTGTCCGAACCATAACGGACATAATTTGTATCTGTACGTTCCCCTAGGCAGGCAGAGAGTGCATCCAGTAATAATGATTTTCCGGCACCTGTTTCGCCTGTTAGAACATTAAATCCTTGTTCTATATCAATAGCCAAATGATCAGCTAATGCAAAATTAATTAAAGTTAAATGTGTGAGCATAAACGCATCCAACGCGCCAAATTATGGGTTAAAGATAGAGAAGTTTTGAATTTGCTACAAGTGATCTATTATTCTAACTGAAATTATAGAACAGCAAGATTGCGGATATTTACAATGAAAAAAACATTAAGCTTACCGAAACCACCAATAGGGATGATCAACCGCCATAAAAAAAATAATCCTGCGGAAATGAATAAAATTCTAAATCAGCATTTTAATGCATTTAAACAGGCAGCAGCACAAGGGGATTATGCCAAAGCTTATCAACATGTTAAACAAGCTGTTAATTTGGTTCCCAAGCATGCTGGCGCCTTATCAGATTTAGCTTATACCGAATTGCGCTTAGGCCGTTATAACGACGCCTATCAACATTATTTACAAGCGATTCAAGCAAGTGGAGCTAACGTAAATACAAATTTATATGATGGACTCACAGAAGTTTGTCATCATTTAAAGAAAAAAGAAGAAACAATCAAATTTGGACGCTTGGCAATTGCAACTAAAAAAGAATTAGCGAAGAGCGAACCTGTTTTGGCAATTCCCAATCATGCACCACCAGCATTTAGTGCAAATCCTCAAGAAAATATTATTGCTTTTTCATTGTTTGGGGCAAACCCTCGTTATTGTGAAACCTCTATTTTAAATATTCAGCTAGCCAAACAAATTTATCCTGAATGGACGTGTCGCTTTTATGTCGATGATACTGTGCCAGTACTGGTGCAACAGCGTTTAAAAGAGAAGGGCGCGCAAGTTATTCAGGTTACAGATTCTCAAAAACAGCTATCGGGTCTGTTTTGGCGCTTTTTGGTAATGGATGATCCGACAATTAAGCGTTTTCTGATACGTGATGCCGACTCCATTGTCTCGCACCGCGAAAAAGCAGCTGTAGATGCTTGGCTCAAGAGTGATAAATGGTTTCACTTAATACGAGATAATTATTCTCATACCGAGTTAATTTTGGCGGGAATGTGGGGTGGATGTACGGGGATTTTTCATAATATTGAAGCACATATCAGGGATTATATTGCCACCGGACGTTATCTGGATAATCGGGTGATGGATCAGCATTATTTGCGCTACTGTATTTGGCCGACTTTAAAACAAAGTGTGCTTATACACGATAGCCAGCAATTTGATTCAGATGCTATCGATTTTCCAGATTATGATCTGGCGTTAATGCAAAGCGACAGCGAAAATTTTCATGTAGGAATGAATGACGGTTCACCGGTAGTTGCTACAGCAGTTGCCCATCCAACTGCACAGAGAGTGTGTTGGGTACTTCTAGATGAAAATCAGGTCGAAGTTTGCAGATACGATGCAATTGTGTCGAATAGTCGAAATATTGAGATTAACTTACCTTATGCTTTTGCCAAAAAAATTCAGGCACAGCAGTGGAAATTACAAGTCTATCCGTATGAAAACTGATTGATTAGTTATTTAGGCACAATTAAACTACATTCATCATAATTTATATAAATACGGCATTATCTGGAGAGTGTGCATGAGTTCAACCCAATTTGATCATGTAACGGTCATCAAAAAATCAAACGTTTATTTTGGTGGAGCATGTATCAGCCATACCGTGCAATTTGAAGATGGAACAAAAAAAACACTAGGTGTTATTTTGCCGACTGAGCAAGCTTTAACTTTTGAAACCCATGTTCCTGAGCGTATGGAAATTATTTCAGGTGAATGCCGTGTAACAATCGCGGACAGTAATGAAAGTGAGTTGTTCCGTGCAGGCCAATCATTTTATGTGCCTGGTAATAGTCTTTTTAAAATCGAAACTGATGAAGTGCTCGATTACGTGTGCCATTTAGAAGGCTAAGAAATTCCTATTCAAATCGGGTACACTATGCCCAAAGAAATCCTGTGAAGTTGGCTTTGCAGGATTTTTATTTTTTTGCTCAAACGTTGTTAGAGGTCATGCATGGCAAAACCGGAATATTATTATGGCGTTCATTCAGTGGAGTCATTGTTAGAACTTGAGCCGGAACGTGTGCTAACCCTGTTTACTTTAAAAGGACGGGATGACCAGCGTTTGCAAAAGATTTTGCAATTGGCAGAGCCTTTTGGAATTAGTGTACAAAAAGCAAGCCGTGATAGTCTCGAAAAGCTTGCAGGTCTACCGTTTCATCAAGGCGTGGTTGCAGCAGTACGTCCGCATCCGACTTTAAATGAAAAAGATCTAGATCAGATCTTGGCTGAAACCCCTGATGCTTTATTGCTGGCATTAGATCAGGTGACAGACCCGCATAACTTAGGGGCTTGCATCCGTACCGCTGCTGCAATGGGCGTGCAAGCAGTGATTGTACCTCGTGATCGTTCGGCAAGTTTAACCCCAACAGCTCGTAAAGTTGCAGCGGGTGGAGCTGAAAAAGTTAAATTCATTCAAGTCACAAACTTGGCTCGTACATTAGCCCATCTTAAAGAGACGACTCATACACATGTGATTGGCACTATGCTTGATGAAAGTGCAATGCCAATTCAAAAATGTGATTTCTCTGGCCCAGTCGTGATCGTGATGGGAGCCGAAGATACAGGTTTACGCCCAATTACACAGGCACAGTGTGATCATAAAGTTTATATTCCGATGTCTGGAAATTTACAAAGCCTAAATGTGAGTGTGGCAACGGGTATGGCACTTTATGAGGCTTGTCGTCAGCGTTCTAAGGTATAATCTAGCTGCCTTTCTAGTTTGTAAGCAGTCTTGATATGTCTCCCCGTAAGCAAGGTTATTTTTTTGTATTGGTGACCATGTGCATTTGGGGCGGGTTTACACTTTTTGCCCGTTTAAATGCACAGTGGCACATCAGTGCTTGGGACATTGCTGCACTGCGCTTTGCTATCGCCTTCCTGATTTTGATGCCGATTCTGATCTATAAGAAAGATCTCGCTTTTTTATGGAGTAAGCACGCTGTTATTTTGGCGCTCATTGGCGGAGTTATTTATTGTCTTACCGTCTATACCGCGTTTCTCTATGCTCCCGCTGCACATGCTGCCATTTTTTTAAATGGTTGTATCCCAATTTGTACTGCAATTGCAGCATACATTTTATTTAGACAACCATTTGATAAGCATACATGGGTGAGTCTGGCAATTATGATCACTGCCTTGGCTCTCATGAGTGTGTTGATGTTGCAAGGTAATGCTTCTGCTTTTGGCATGGGGGATTTACTTCTTTTTATTAGTGCGATTTGGTGGGGCATTTTCACTGTATTACTTAAACAGTGGAAACTTTCCGCATGGCACTCTATGGCGAGTGTTGCGATTTGGTCTGCAATTATTTACTTACCCATCTATGCTTTATTTTTGCCTAAACATTTCATGGAAGTCAGTCCTGTTCATCTAGCGATACAGGGCATTTTCCACGGTGTGTTTGTTGTTATTATCGCAACTTTGACTTATGTAGCAG
Source organism: Acinetobacter sp. 1294243 (assembly GCF_000588015.1). Classification (NCBI taxonomy): domain Bacteria; kingdom Pseudomonadati; phylum Pseudomonadota; class Gammaproteobacteria; order Moraxellales; family Moraxellaceae; genus Acinetobacter; species Acinetobacter sp. 1294243. Next base: position 8,057 of record NZ_JFXG01000019.1, on the reverse strand, counting down.
CGATTCAGCGACTTGGTGCTTTTAAAACGGGAAGTATTGTTACTTTGGCACCGTTTATTGCTGCCATTTTGGCTGTACCTTTACTTGATGAGTCATTAAGTCCATCGATTGTTGTGGGCTTGGTTGGAATGGGAATCGGGGCCTTACAACCTTGGCGCTGGTTTCGACAAGATAGCTTGGCACAAAAGATTCAGCAGCAAAATAAGCAAGATTAGTTGGCGCGCTTCAAATAGCTTTGATGTAAAGGTTCTAATTGCTGATATAAATGTTCGAGTAATCCGTCATTAAACACAATGTCATTGGCAAGTTCACGTTTACGCTCGCGTGGCATTTGTGCTGCAATAATTTTCTGGATTTGTTCTTGGTTTTGCCCATCTCGCTGACTTGCACGCTGAATTTGAGTTTGTTCACTCGCATCAACTAATAGAGTGTGATTAACCAATTCATGCTGGTTGGTTTCAAAAAGTAGGGGTGAAACTAAAATCACATAAGGACTTTTGGGGTTCTGTAGCTGTTGAACAATAGATTGGCGAATGGCTGGATGCGTGATTTTCTCAAGTATTTGCCTTGCTTCAGGGTTTTGAAAAATATATTCACGTAGTGCACGACGATCTAGATTGCCGTCGGGTTGAAGCACCCAATCTCCAAAAGTTTGTTGGATTTTTTGGAGGGCAGGTTGGCCTTTTTCAACCACTTCGCGAGCAACAATATCAGCATCGACGACTTGTATTCCTTGGGATTCAAACCATTGTGTTGCAGCAGATTTCCCACTGCCAATACCACCTGTGACTCCCAGAATAAAAGCCATCTTAACCTCCCAAATAAATTTTCATAATTTGGTCACCCCATAAAAAGGCAACCCAACCCGCAATGGCAATATATGGCCCAAACGCAAAGGGCTGATTATCATTACGTAATTTTAGTAAAATGATGCCAATAATTGCACCGAGTAAAGATGACAATAGCACAATTAATGGCAGCATCAATGGCCCCATCCACGCGCCTAATGCGGCAAGCAATTTAAAGTCGCCGTAACCCATACCTTCTTTGCCTGTAATCACTTTAAATAAGTAATACACAATCCAAAGACATAAAAAGCCGATTAAATATCCCCAAATGGCTGAGTTAGGCGAGGTGTAAATATTAAAGGTATTAATACCTAAGCCGAGAGCAGCCAAAGGTAGGGTGAAACGGTCAGGTAGTAGCTGAGTATCAAAGTCTATAAATGTTAAAGCAATCAAAATCCAAGTGAGCACTAGCCCCCAAAGCATTTGTAGGGTTGGACCAAAAACCATGACGACTACTAATGAACATAGCATGGTGAGTAATTCAATCGCTGGATAACGAATGCTAATAGGGTGTTGGCAATGGCCACATTTTCCTCTTAACATTAACCAGCTTATAACTGGAATATTTTGATACCAACGGATCGGTTGCTGACATGCAGGACATGATGAAGCAGGTTTACTTAATGTCAGCTTTTCATGCTCAATGATGGGTAGTTCGGGATTAAGCAACATTTGACATTCCTGCTGCCAATCTTGTTCCATCATTTTGGGGGTGCGATAAATTACCACATTCAAAAAGCTACCAATACATAGGCTCAATAGTGCGACTGCAATATAAAGTGCAGTTAAGTTTTGAATAAAATAAGCAATAATTTCTTGCATTATATGACTGAGCCCATTTGGAAAATTGGAAGATACATAGCAATCACTAGACCACCTACGAGCACCCCTAAAATTGCCATGATTAAAGGTTCCATCATTGAAGTTAAACCATCAACGGCATTATCAACTTCATTTTCATAATAAGTAGCAACTTTATCGAGCATGCTGTCTAGCGCACCAGATTCTTCACCAATTGCGACCATTTGTATAGCCATAGATGGAAAACGATTTGAAACACGCATTGCAAATTGGAGTTGTTGACCGGTAGCAACATCTTCACGAATTTTCATGACGGCTTCTTCATAAATGACATTGTTGGTTGCACCAGCTGTTGACTCAAGCGCATCAATGAGCGGAACACCAGCGGCAAACGTGGTGGCTAAAGTACGGCTATAACGGGCAATAATCGCCTTATAAACCAGATCACCGAAGATAGGTAGTTTCAGGGTGAGTTTATCTAATCCATCACGGAATTTTTTACTGCGCTTCTTGGCTTCCAGAAAGGCAGCAATCACTGCTCCAATCACAATAATCATAATGAACCAGTATTCCTGCATCCATTTCGACATATTCACGACCATTTGGGTGAATGCAGGTAAATCTGCACCAAAAGAAGAAAACAGGTCTTGGAAAACAGGCACTACTTTAACCATTAAAATAATGGTAACAACCACAGCAACTACAATAACCGTTGCTGGATATTTCATAGCCTTCTTAATTTTCTGCTTAAGTAATTCACTTTTTTCTTTGTAAATTGCCACACGGTCCAACATGGTTTCAAGCGCACCAGATTGTTCACCAGACTCTACAAGAGAACAAAACAAGTTATCGAAGTGTTGAGGATACTTCCTTAAAGCTGAAGCAAAGGTACTACCACCTTCAACTTCACCTTTAATCCCGAGTACCACCTCGCGCATGGCTGGGTTTTCTAGACCCTCCGCTACAATTTCAAAGCCTTGTACCAGTGGGACACCAGCTTTCATCATGGTTGCAAGTTGTCGCGTGAAAATCGTGATATCGAGCGTTGATACTTTCTTCTTGAACAAACCCTCAAGAATATTTTTACGCTTTTCCCGAATATTACGGACAGTTACACCTTGTTTGCGTAGGGTGACTTTGGCTAAGGCCATATTCTTAGCTGGAAGTTCTCCCTTAATTTTTACGCCCTTACGGTCAACCCCTTCATAAGCAAAAGTCGGCATCATTTGTGCCTTTTTGACAGTCATGAATTATCCTTATTTTAAATTGTCTTTTATTCACTGGTCACGCGGTTGACTTCTTGTAAGGAAGTAACACCTTGCATGACTTTCTTTAACCCTGAACGACGCAGATTATTAAACCCCAGTTTTTCAGAAGCAGCAGCGATTTCTAAAGCATTGCCATCTTCCATAATAATCTTGGAAATTTCAGGTGTAACTTTCATCACCTCGTAAATACCTACTCGACCTTTGTAGCCTTCACGACACTCAGTACAACCTACAGGTTGAAAAACTTGAAAATCGGGATGGGTTAAATCTTGGTCGGTAAAGCCCATTTCTAATAGGCTCTGTTTAGGAATGTCGGCAGGGGTTTTACACTGTGGGCATAACCGACGCGCCAAACGTTGAGCAATCACCAGATTGACAGACGTTGCGATATTAAAGGATGGAACACCCATATTACGTAGGCGAGTAAGTGTTTCTGGCGCACTATTGGTATGCAGTGTGGACATTACCATGTGACCGGTTTGTGCAGCTTTAATCGCAATTTCAGCCGTTTCTAAGTCACGAATCTCACCGACCATAATAATGTCAGGGTCTTGACGTAAAAATGATTTAAGTGCAGCAGAAAAAGTCAGACCTACTTTTGGGTTGACGTTAACCTGATTAATTCCTTCAAGGTTAATTTCAACTGGATCTTCGGCGGTGGAAATATTCGAACTTTCAGTATTTAAAATATTTAAGCCAGTATATAAAGATACCGTTTTACCAGAACCGGTAGGACCTGTAATTAAAAGCATACCTTGTGGTTTATCGAGTGCTTCTAAAAAAAGAGCTTTCTGATCTTCTTCATATCCTAAAGCATCAATTCCGAGCATTGCGCTAGAAGGATCGAGAATACGCAGAACCAGTTTTTCACCAAACAGGGTTGGAAGTGAGTTCACACGAAAATCAATTGCTTTAGTTTTTGATAACTTAAGCTTGATACGACCGTCTTGAGGCACTCGTTTTTCGGAAATATCCATTTGAGACATGACTTTTAAACGTGAAGCCAAACGGTTAGCCAATTGCAAAGGTGGATTTGCAATCTGACGCAACACGCCATCGACTCGGTAACGGACCCGATATGATTTCTCGTATGGTTCAAAATGTAAGTCTGAAGCCCCCATACGAATTGCATCGATGAGTAATTTATTAATATATTTAACAATAGGTGCTTCATCGCCTTGAGGCGTTTCTTCCTCATCCTCTTGTGAGGGTGGAGCTTCTAGATCTACATCAAGATCAAACTCTTCATCACTAAATTCGAAGCTACTTTCTTCGGTAAATTGCTGCGCCAGAATTTTCTCAAGCTTATGGTGCTCGACAATAACTGGTTCAACCATGAGCTTGCTATTAAAGCGAATGGCATCAATCGCTTCAATATTACTCGGGTTGCTGGTCGCGACATATAAAATCTGTCCTCTTTGTATAAGAGGTAAGACCCGATGTTTTAAAATCAGTTTCTGATCAACCAAATCTTTGGGAATTTGGCTTGTGTCGTAAACATCCAGATCAAAATATGGTTCCGCAAATTCAATAGAAATTGTTTCTGCTAATAAAGAAGGGGAGAGATGAACCTCTTCAATCAGGTACGCAACCGTATCCCGTTTAGCTCTTTTTGCTGCATCTAATGCTGTTTGCATGGTCGCTGCCGACACATGTTTTTCTTCGACTAATCGCCGAAAAAACCCCGAAAATTTTGGAGATGTATTTAAGACTGACATCTGCCTACCTGTGCTCATATGCTTATAATTGGTATATAAAAAATTATACTTTTGTTATCTAAAATTACTACCTGAGAAAATGATGCTCTGGTCTTGATCCATTCGCCAAAGCTTGAACTAGTCGAAGTTTTTATTCATTAATTTTTGAAAGACGATTCTTTAGATTCAATAAAGTTTTATAACTGTTTTCAATTAGTAGAAAAGATATGGGCAAAGCCGTTAAAGAAAAGTATCTGAAATTTGTATAAATGCGTGTAGAATGTGCTGCATTTTTGATGAAAGGTGAGCCGTATGTCGGGTTCGACGATTACGCCTTGGGTAGTTGGCAACTGGAAAATGAACCCAATGCGTGCCAATGCCAAACAACTTATAGAAGAATTTAAACAACTATTGCAACAAAACCAAATTGCAGATGAAAGCTGTCATGTAGGGGTTGCTCCGGTTTCTATTGCACTTGCAATGGTACAAACACAATTGCAAGATGCTGCAAGAACAGTATATACAGTTGCACAAGATGTATCGCGTGTAGCGGGTACTGGCGCGTATACTGGCGAAGTCAGCGCAGAACTATTAAAAGATAGCCAAATTAATTTTGTACTTGTTGGACATTCTGAGCGTCGCGATATTTTTGGCGATAACGTTGAAATTTTGAAAGCTAAACTCCAAAATGCATTAAATGCGGGCTTGACTGTCATTTATTGTGTTGGTGAAAGCCTCGAACAACGTGAACAAGGTTTGGCAGAGCAAGTTGTATTGCAACAAATTTGTGATATTGCTCCTGTAGTGACTGTTGAGCAGTGGCAAAAGCAAATTGTAATTGCCTATGAGCCAATCTGGGCAATTGGGACAGGTAAAACTGCTTCTCCACAAGATGCACAGGCAATGCATGCTAAGATTCGTGAAGGTTTAAGTCAGATTACCTCAGCGGGTTCAGACATTGCGATTTTATATGGCGGTAGTGTAAAAGCTGAAAATGCGGTCGAATTGGCGGCATGTCCAGATATTAATGGTGCGTTGGTAGGCGGTGCTTCATTAAATGCAGCATCTTTTTATCAAATTGTACAAGCCTTTGCACAAAGTAAATAACGAGGATAGGGTATGCACTCTTTTGTACTGATCGTACATATTATTTTAGCGGTACTGATGATTGCCTTGATTCTAGTGCAACATGGTAAAGGTGCTGATGCTGGTGCTTCTTTCGGCGGTGGCGGAGCAGCAACTGTATTTGGTGCTTCAGGTTCAGGTAACTTCCTTACTCGACTTACTGCTATCTTAACAGCGTTGTTTTTTGTGACGAGTTTAACTCTCGCTGTTTTCGCAAAAAAACAGACGACTGAGGCATATAGTTTGAAAACTGTACAAACTACGGCACCAGTTCAAACGACATCGCCTGAAACTTCACCAAATGCACCGAAATCGAGTCAATAATTCGAAATAGGGCTTTCCTTTTGCAGTGGGAAGGACTAGAATGCGTCCCACAAGCTGCGGTGGTGGTGGAATTGGTAGACACGCTACCTTGAGGTGGTAGTGCCTTCGGGCGTGGGGGTTCAAGTCCCCCCTTCCGCACCAACTTTGAACCAGAAAGTTGAGTGCAAGCAGTTTTTTGATGCGGGATGGAGCAGTCTGGTAGCTCGTCGGGCTCATAACCCGAAGGTCGTTGGTTCAAATCCAGCTCCCGCTACCAATTTGATTAAGGTGCAACTTAATCAAGCGAATATTGGATAAGTTTACATTGACTTTTTTCGATATTTGTATATAATTTTTGCACGTTGATGCGGGATGGAGCAGTCTGGTAGCTCGTCGGGCTCATAACCCGAAGGTCGTTGGTTCAAATCCAGCTCCCGCTACCAATTTGATTAAGGTGCAACTTAATCAAGCGAATATTGGATAAGTTTACATTGACTTTTTTCGATATTTGTATATAATTTTTGCACGTTGATGCGGGATGGAGCAGTCTGGTAGCTCGTCGGGCTCATAACCCGAAGGTCGTTGGTTCAAATCCAGCTCCCGCTACCAAGTTTCTTAAAAGAGGCTCACAGACAGGTGGGCCTTTTTGCACAGTGGACTATTGTTTTCTGTGCTAAATAGGGGCGATTAACGCCCTTTTTTATTGGTTATCGTATCGCTATCGTGTAGTGTCGACATCAATTGGTCAAATAGTCATGCTTCACTATAGTAGGTCTGTGTCGGTTAAAACAACCGATTGAATCGCACGAGAATGACGAGAGTAAATGAAATTATCAAATAAATCCCAAGCATTGCATGACTTAATTGTTCCTGCAGTGGAAGCATGTGGTGTCGACCTTTGGGGAATCGAGTTTCTCCCACAAGGTAAACGTTCATTATTGCGTATTTATATCGATAAAGCGGTAAGTGAAGATGCTGAGCCTGTAATTAATGAAGATGGCGAAGTAGAACTAGGCCGTGGTATTGGTGTACAAGATTGTGTGCGTGTAACACAACAAGTTGGCGCAATGTTGGATGTTCATGATCCAATTTCAGGTGAGTATTCATTAGAAGTTTCTTCACCGGGTTGGGACCGTCCATTTTTTCAGCTAGAACAGTTACAAGGCTACATTGGACAACAAATTGCTTTGCGTTTAATTGCAGCAGTAGAAAACCGTCGTAAATTTCAAGCAAAACTTATCGCAGTAGACCTTGAAAATGAAGAAATTCAGGTTGAAGTTGATGGGAAGCATGTGCTTGTGATCGACAGCAACAATATCGATAAAGCAAACTTGATCTATCAAGATTAAATTTATTTAAATTTTATAAGAAATCGGTAGGTGACTTATGGGCCGCGAAATTCTTACCGTTGTTGAAACGGTTAGTAATGAAAAAGGTGTTAGTCGTGAAGCGATCTTCGAAGCTTTAGAACAAGCTCTAGTTGCTGCAACGAAGAAGAGATTTTACGAAGGTACGCATGCTGAAGAAGCTCAACTTCGTGTAGAAATTGATCGTAAAACTGGTGATTACCGTACGTTCCGTCAATGGACTGTTGTAGCGGATGAAGATCATGAAATGCCGGCTTGCCAAGATGCAATTTCTGACGTTGATCCAGCTAAATGGTCAATTGGTGACGTGCGTGAACTCGAAGTAGAATCTATTGAGTTTGGTCGTATTGCTGCACAAATTGCAAAACAAGTTATCGTACAAAAAATTCGTGAAGCTGAGCGTGCTTTAGTTGCTGATGCATACGAGTCTAAAGTTGGTGAGTTAATTTACGGTGAAGTGAAAAAACAAACCAAAGATGGCTTCATTATCGACTTAGGCGACAACGCAGAAGCTTATCTTGCACGCGAAGAGATGATTCCAAAAGAAATTCTTCGTCCAAAACAACGTGTAAACGCTATTTTATATAATGTTAACCGTGAAGGTCGTGGCGCTCAGTTGTTGTTATCACGCGCTAAGCCTGAAATGTT
>NZ_JFXG01000018.1:0-63561 GCF_000588015.1 Acinetobacter sp. 1294243 | reverse complement strand
GTTAAGCAGTTTTTAAAAACTGGTTTCTATATTGTACAGGGGATAAACCTTGTAGCTTCACCTTGATTCTCTCATGATTATAATAATGAATGTACTCTCGTATAGTTTTCTCTAACTCATCAGTTGATTGAAATTTTTCACCATGAAAGCACTCCGATTTTAATATTCCAAAGAAGCTTTCTATTACAGCATTATCTAAGCAATTTCCTTTACGAGACATACTTTGAATTAAACCATGTTGCTTTAATTGCTGTTGATAATGAGCCATTTGATATTGCCATCCTTGATCTGAATGGAGAATTGGTTTCTCATGTCGCTTAAGTTTAGCTAAAGCATGAATGAGCATATCTTTCACTAACTCATAATTGAGTTTACGTTGGATCCGGAAGGTAATAATTTCCCCATTAAATAAATCTATAATTGGTGATAGATAAAGTTTTTCACCGTTAACATTAAATTCCGTCACATCAGTTGCCCATTTCTGGTTGGGACGGTTCGCTTTAAATTGCCGTTGCATAATGTTATCGGCCACCATCCCGACACAACCACTTTTATATGAGCGATATTTTAGTGCTCTGATACGTGATTTAAGTCCCATAGTTTTCATAAGACGATATACACATTTATGGTTGATTATTATTCCTGTACTTTTCAGAGCAAGAGTAATTCTACGATAGCCATAGCATCCCTTATGCTTGTGATATATGGACTTGATCTGCTGTTTTAACTCAGTATATTTATCCTTAGAGCGTACAGCTTTCATGTGATAGAAATAAGTACTACGAGCGATCTTGGCAATACTGAGTAAGAGCTTTAATGGATAAATTTGCCTTAATTCTGAAATAACTTGAACACTGTCTGCAGTAGAAATTGAATTTAGGTACGTTGCTTCAGTTTTAAGGCTTTTAGCTTTTTTAAAAAGGCAACCTCTGCTCGTAAAGCGGTCACTTCATCAATGAGCTCCTGCTGAGATTTATCTTTGTCATCTTTTACAGACTTGGTTATTTTAGTTTTATCTTGTTTAAGCATATTGGTATAAATCCTCGTGGTATTAAACCCAGCAATCCCTTCTTTATGATACTGAGCTAGCCACCTTCTTAAAATTGACGTCCCGCTCAGATTTAACCGTCTTCTAACTTCTCTTACCGGTATCTTATCAAGAAGCATTTGTACAGCCTTGATTTTAAATTCGGAAGAGTAGTAGGTTTTTTTAGTTTTAACATTCAGGCCATCTTCACCTTGTGCCTTATAGTTTTCAATCCATAAGCGGATGGTTTGGAGATCTACATTAAATTCTTGTGAAAGGATTTTATATCCTTTACTTCCCTCTAAATAAGCTTGAATGACTTTTAATTTTAACTCTTTTGAATGCTTCGGAATTGGCATAGAGCACACCTCATAAGTTTTAAAAGTCTAACTTATGGGGTGCAGTTCAGGACGGGAGAGGGACACCTTCGGGTGTGCTGGTTGTTGTACCAGTCCGCGAACCCTTTCTCGTTCTGCCACCATAATTTTAATGTCGGCAGAACTCTCAATAAAAAAGGAGTTGGCTTTGCACATCCATTATTTCTTGGCTCTCAATCCCAAAAGCTATAACGACACAGCTTAAAAATTAAAGCAGCTTGAACGCCTTAAGGTTTTCAGGCTTAAAGTCATTTTTACTTAAAACTTAGCAACAACAAAACTTGAGATGTGCCAAGCACAGTCTTTACGGCTTTGCTGTGCCTTTTTTTCTCCCAAAAAGGGCACAGGCTTTTTTTTATCTCATTTAGAAACAACAAGAATTTATAACGGTAAAACTATGCCAAAGTTAGTGCTTTCTTCCCGTGCCATACAAGTCATCAACAAGTCGATTGATTTATTTCACCATCGTGGCTTTCATACCGTTGGGGTAGATCGAATAGTGAAAGAATGCAAAATTACCAAAGCGACTTTTTATAACTTTTTTCATTCAAAAGAGCGGTTTATTGAAATCTGTTTGATCGTCCAGAAAGAACGATTAAAAGAAAAAGTGGTCTCAATTGTTGAGTATGCCCAAGACACAAACGCGGCCGATAAACTCAAACAGCTTTATTTCTTACATACCGATGTAGAGGGGATGTACTACCTATTATTTAAAGCCATGTTTGAAACGAAACTGAGCTATCCAAAAGCCTATATCTCCGCAGTGAGATATCGAACATGGCTCATGAATGAAATCTATAGCCAGCTTATAAAACTAAAAACCGATGCGACTTTTCAAGACGCCAAACTATTTTTATATATGATTGAAGGCGCAATTATTCAGCTTTTAAGTTCAGATGGGGCAATTGATCGGGAAAAGATGTTGGATTGTTTTTTTTGCAGTTTAGGTAGGTGATGTAATTTGATGCCGCAGAATGCGCTAGGCAATCGATAAAATCAAAAGCCAATTTGTCACCATATCTACGGATGTGGTTTTTATACTTTTAAGATATTTAGTTTATTGCTTAATCAGACAAATGCGTGGCTGATAACAAAAAATATTAGACCGGTCGTCTATCAAGCTATATAGTTAGGCCGTACTTTGTTGACCTTCTAGTTTAAAAGAGAAAATTAATGTCTATTATTCTTCATCATTTAAATGCTTCACGCTCATTTCGCATTCTGTGGTTACTTGAAGAAATTAATCAACCGTATGAATTAAAAAGTTATTTCCGGGATAAAACTACAAATCTTGCACCTCAAGAATTAAAAAATATTCATCCCTTAGGAAAATCACCTGTGATTGAACTTAATGGAAAAGTAATTGCTGAATCAGGTGCCATTGTAGAAATTTTGATTGAAAAGTTTGCTCCTCAACTTATGCCCGCGAAAGATTCAGACAGTTATCTTGATTATTTACAATGGGTTCATTTTTCAGAAAGTTCGGCTATGGTTCCATATTTATTAAATATCTTTAATTCGATTGAGTTAAAAAATGGCACTCAATTAAAGTTCTTAGATCAATATGCGCAGACTGAGTTGGATAAAGTATTTTCGTATTTAGATCAACAATTAGTAGGCAAAAAATTCTTAGTAGGTGATTGCTTAACGGGTGCCGATTTTATGATTGGTTTCGTAGTCTATGGTCTAATTAATTCTTTAAATATTCGGTCAAAATATCTCAATATTGAACAATATGTAAAAGGTCTAGAAAGCCTAGAAAGCTGGAAAAAAGCCATGTCTATTGAACAAAATCTTCATCAACAGACCAATGCCTAAAAATTGCTGTAAGTCATTTTTCCAATATTGTTTAGCTGCTCAATTGGCTCGTATTCATTCTTTTATGAGTTCTGCTAAACCAGCGAGTTAAAGACCCCGTTGTTTTAAAATTATGATTTGAAACTCTTGTACCTCTAATTGATGACAAGAGTTTCTAAGACGATTTAAATTACATTTCTGAGTTCATTTGCCGTGTTACGCAGCAATGGCAAAATTTGCTGAACTAAATAATCTTCTTGTACACGGTTGGTTTGCGACATGCAGTTAAGCGCTGCTATGGCTTGACCTTGTGCGTTAAAAACGGGCACTGCAATCGCAATCACGCCAAGCTCATGTTCTTCTTTAGAAAGACAATAATCCGATAACGAAATACCCTTAAGCACTTCAAAAAATTTTGACTCATCTACTATGGTAAATGGCGTTAAGCGCTTTAAACCATAATTTTTTACCCACGTATGTTGGGCTTCTTCGGACAGTGCTGCCAGCAATACTTTACCTGTAGACGTGGCATGGGCAGGGAGTCGGTTTCCTAAATGCATGCCGTAAGGGCTAACACGTAAATTATCTTGCTGCGGTAAATAACTACGCGCAATCGGCACCACTTCGTTATCGTCTAACACCACAATTGAGAAAGTCAGCGACGTCTGCGCACACAAAAGATTTAAAAATGACTGAGCAACTTTAGGCAGATGGGCAGAGCTTAAATAAGAACTCGAAAAGCGCAGCACCCGATGAGTGAGCCAAAAGTAATGTTCATCGGTTTCTAAATAGCCTAAGTATTTTAAAGTTTTTAGATAACGCCTTGCCGCTGTACGGCTAATACCGGTTCGCTCAGCCACTTGAGTGACATTGAGCCGTTGCCGATCTGTTCCAAAAGCTTCCAGTAAAGCTAAGCCTTTTGCTAAGCCTGCAATGTAGTCTTCTTGACGAATTTTCTCATGCGAGTTCGGGTGCTCTAAAAAAGCATCGAGAGAAGGCATCCTTTCATTCCTGTTATTTTGATTGTTTCTGTCCGCTATTCGGACAAACTAAATGATAAACGGTTATTTTCGTCTTGGATACATAGTGCACAAAACTTAAAGCCAGTAATTTAAAAGTCAGGATGAAACAAGGATGAAGTTATGGATATTTTAAAGACACAGGTTGCAATTATTGGTTCTGGACCAGCAGGGTTATTGCTTGGGCAACTTTTATATAAAGCTGGGATTGATCATATTATTGTTGAGCAACGTAGTGCTGAATATGTGGCTTCACGGATTCGTGCAGGAATTTTAGAGCAAGTTTCGGTCGACTTACTGAAACAAGCAGGTGTTGACCAAAATTTAAAAGACAAAGGATTACCACATTCGGGCATTGAAATCTTAACCAATGGTGAATTGCATCGCGTTGATTTGGCAGCACTCACGGGTGGCAAACAAGTAACCGTATACGGTCAGACCGAAGTCACCAAAGATTTAATGACTGCGCGTGAAGCAGAGCAGCTCACTTCATTTTATGAAGCTCAAAATGTACAAGTAAAAGATTTTTACACTGCACCAAAAGTTGAGTTTGAGTACCAAGGTAAAGCCTTTCAAATTCAGTGTGACTTTATTGCTGGTTGTGATGGCTACCATGGCGTCTGCCGTGCCAGCGTGCCAGAAGATAAAATTAAGACCTTTGAAAAAGTTTATCCGTTTGGCTGGTTAGGGGTGTTGGCCGATGTGCCACCTGTAGCCGATGAACTCATTTATGTACAGTCAGAGCGTGGATTTGCTTTATGTAGTATGCGCTCAGAAACACGTAGCCGTTATTATTTACAAGTTCCTTTAACAGATCATGTAGAAGATTGGTCAGATGAAAAGTTCTGGGATGAGCTAAAAAACCGCCTAGACCCTGAAAGCCGCGAAAAGCTAGTGACAGGACCTTCTATTGAAAAAAGTATCGCGCCGTTACGTAGCTTTGTGACTGAGCCAATGCGTTTCGGAAAACTATTTTTAGCAGGTGATGCTGCACATATTGTTCCACCGACAGGAGCAAAAGGCCTAAACCTAGCAGCATCTGATATTGCTTATTTATCAAGTGCGCTTGTTGAATATTATGTTGAAGGTTCCGAGCAAGGTATAAATGAATACTCTGAAAAATGTCTACAACGTGTATGGAAAGCTGAGCGTTTTTCTTGGTGGATGACTCATTTATTGCATCGTTTTGAAACTGAAAGTGAGTTTGATCATAAGATTAAACAAGCTGAGCTAAGTTATGTGCTTGGCTCGATCGCAGGTAAAACCACATTGGCCGAAAACTATGTTGGTTTGCCTTATGAGATTAAGCAAATTGATAGTTTCAAGCACGCAAGCTAAAGGCTAGATAAGAAATAAAAAGGGCATGCAAATGCTCTTTTTTTATGTAAAAAAACTGGATGGAATGAGATCGGTTAAAAGATGTGATTCGGCTAAAAGTAGCCCGATACTTTTCAAAATATAGGGCTACCTATCAATTCACCTAAAGTTTAGTTGGCCTTTGCCGCAACTTTATTATTGGTTAATATCACTTGTTGCTGAGACTGAAGGGGTTTAATCACTTGTGGGTTAGAGTTACTCCAAGGGATATAGGCTTCTGTCAAAATATGGCCTGTAAGGCTGGTTAAATCACTCGTTTTAACTTCCGCATTACCTTGACGACCAAATAATACAACTTCATCACCTGCTTTGGCCTCTGGAATATCTGTTACATCAACCATAACAGTATTCATTGATACTCGACCAACCACTGGTGCTTTTTGTCCATTGATTAATACAAAAGCCTTATTACTAAAACTACGACGGTAGCCATCCGAATAACCTACAGGGAGGTTTGCGAGTCTAGAGTCACGTTTTAAAGTATAAGTTTGGTCATAACCTACGGTTGAATCTTTCAAGTAATTATTCACTGCGGCAATTTGTGTTTTAAATGCCATCATACCTTTAAATTCAGGGTGATTAGGAAAATCACCATATATAATTGCGCCTGCACGAACCATATCTAAATGTGATTCAGGAACGTTTACAGTAGCAAATGAATTAGCAGTATGTAATGTTAATTCTTTACGATTCAGTTTGGCTTTTTTAATCAACCATGCGGTTTGTTCATTAAATTGTGCCAGACGCTCACGAACAAATTTTTCATCTTCTACGGCATAATGGGTCATAATGCCGTCAATTTTAAGATGGGGAAGTTTGGTGATCGCAACAGCTTGTTCTTTGCCTAGAGCCGTAGACATTTCAAGACCATTACGATCCATACCGCCTGAATTCAAAGCCAAGCTGTAATGAACAGTTGTATTGTTCGCTTCTGCCCATTTAGACATACGGGCAGCTTGGTCATAGTTACCTAAAAGCTCTTCAATATTTAAAGCTTGTGCATTGATAATTTCACTATCTGTGGCTGTACGTAAACGTGTAATTTTGCCTTTATAGCCATGTTTACGCACCATAGCCGCTTCAGCATTACTGGTAATGCCAATACAAGATACGTTTAACTTCATAACACTTGGCATAAGTAGATCAATACTATGGCCGTATGCGTTAGCTTTCATGACTATACAAAGTTGTGTTTTGCCATTAAGTAACTGATTTGTCTTTTTAATATTATCTTCAAAAGCTTGAGTATCAATTTCTATCCATGCATTTGCTGTAGGAGCAGGGCTTACTTCATTCGTAACATGGGGAGTGAGTAAGGGAGCTGCATGAGCAAATTGCACCGAACCGAATAATATTAATGCACAGCTATAAGCGAGATGAGAAAATTTTGTTTTAAGTTTCATGAGTTTTTAATCTTTCCTAATTGAATATATTTTACCTTTCGGTATATTTTTATGATTAATTACAGCAATACAATTAATTTGTTTTGCGAAATCACATATTTTTTCGTAATAATATTTCCTCCTTAAAATATTATGAGAAGTATTAAGCGAGCCTAAAGACACCTTAATTTTATTAAGAAATATTGACATGATTTAAATCATATTAATTAAATCTAAATATACATCCGTAAAAAAACAATAGAAAAATTTACTATATTTTCTAAGTGTTATTTTTTTAATCTATTTGTACCTGTTGTTTTTTATTTAATTCTATAAAAATTATGATTTTTTTAAAAATATAATTTTTTATTATGGTTGGAATTTAATCTATTGTACTTTGTAGATGATATTTATTATCATTTGATATTTGATGGGTTATTAATTAAATGTCTGTAAATTAATATTTTTTTGATAAAATTTTTTCTTAGGTTTTGAATATGCAGATTTATAAAAATAAAATAATTTTAGAATGCTATGACACAATTGCTCAATTTTTAAGTAAAAGATTTATTTTTTAAAATCACTAATAAATTAATTTAATTTTTTTAAATAAAATATTTGTTAGCCAAAATAAATAATTACCTGACATTAGGT
The DNA here is from genome assembly GCF_000588015.1 of Acinetobacter sp. 1294243. NCBI lineage: Bacteria > Pseudomonadati > Pseudomonadota > Gammaproteobacteria > Moraxellales > Moraxellaceae > Acinetobacter > Acinetobacter sp. 1294243. Next base: position 55,928 of record NZ_JFXG01000018.1, on the reverse strand, counting down.
AGTAAAATTGAGATTTAAATTCTCATGAGACAACGCAACTAAAGGATTTAGTTTCCTTGTTTGAGCTAATTTTTTATCCACTGTTATGGCTAAATTAAGATCAAAATATTAAGGTATATTTAATTAGGTATTTAAATGTTTTAGTTTTAATAAAGATAAGAAGTATATAATAACTTTAATGAAAAAATAGTTTTTTTATAGTTGTGAATATGATTGTAAGTTTTTATTTATTATTATATTTTAATTCTGAAAGATAGTAATGTAGATATCAGTTAATCGTAAACGATATCTAAGAATCAACTTTTAAGTGAATCCCTATATCTATTGAGAGATTAAATAATGAGCTTTTTGATAAGTCTGGTGGTTAGAATATAAAGCTCATCTATGAAAATATTAATAAATAATTATTAATGAGTAGATGGATGGATACCCAAGAATTCTCTTATTTAAAATTGTCAAATTAACTTCTTTAATGAAGGTGAACTCTAAGTAAGTTTCTCTAAATAATTATATTTTTAAGAAATACTTAATGGAAGAATAGGTGTGAATTATAATTTTTTAACCTTTGTTATAACTGTGTTGATTATTAATCTATCACCAGGTCCTGCTATGATTTATGTAATAAATCAATCATCAAAATATGGAATAAAAGCAGGATTAAAGGCAGCAGCAGGGGTAGAGTTTGGTGTCTTCTTCTATGTTTTGTTAACGGCATTTGGGTTAATGGTTATCTTTCAAGAAACTCCTATGCTATACAAAGTTATTCAATTTATGGGGGCTTTATATCTAATTTATTTAGCATATCTGTCGTGGCCCAAACGTAAATCAATACAAAGCCCAAATATTCTTTCTCAAAACTCTTCAGAATCAGCCCGCCATACATTTAGCAAAGGGATGTTAATTAATTTATCTAACCCAAAGATTGGCCTCTTTTTTGTTAGCTTGTTACCACAATTTGTACCTTCAGATTCTTACCCAGCTTGGCTGTATTTTCTCTTATATGGGCTAATTTTTAATTTTGGAGGTATTTGTGTGAATGTGACAGTTGGAGCAATGGCGCGAAAATTAAAAACTATTATACAAAGAGCATTATGGTTTAATTATGTTCCACCGCTTTTGTTCTTATCTATTGCTGTTTTAAGCATAGCGCAGGTGGGGGTGTGAGTTTGTATTGTTGGAATTTCTACTTTTCATCACGATCGTACTATTAACATGGTCTATTTTTTTATGAAAAAATGAATTGGAAAAAAGCGGGTAATAGGATGTATTTTGCTTAAAAGATCAGCATTAATAAAAGCTTTTGTCACATTTTTTCAGTATATTGCTATTAATTTCTTTATTTATAAATTCTAAGTTTGTATGGAACAGGACCAAGCTCGCATACCTAAATATATTCCTATCCGCGATGCAATTGCCCACGATATTGAATCGGGTGTATTAAAAGCCCACGCAAAACTCCCTTCAGAAAGGGTGCTTTCTGAACAATTCCAAACCACTCGTGTTGCTGCACGTGAGGCTTTGTTGGCTTTGGAAACTGATGGTTTGATTTATCGCTTAGATCGCCGTGGTTGGTATGTTCGTTCTCCTCGTATTATTTATCACCCGCAATCAACAAAAAACTTTAATCAGTTTGTGATTGAACAAGGCTATGAACCTTCGACAGAAGTGATTTCGAGTGAACTGACTCAGGCTACTTCTTGGGATGCCAAGCATTTAAAAGTTGAAAAAGGGCATCCGATTTATTCGGTTTGGCGACGTCGTTGTATTAATGGTCGCCCTGTTTTGGTTGAGCATTTACGTGTGAATGCCGAGTTTTTCCCTGAGTTTTTAACTCATGATCTTAAGCAATCGATTACTTTACTCATGGCAAATCAATATAACTGCCATATCACCAGAGCCGACATTAACCTCTATCCAACGGCTTTATCGGAACAGCAGGCCAAAGCATTGCATGTCAATGTAGGTGCACTAGGTTTATATATTCGTCGTAGTAATAGAAATGAAGAAGGCGTAATTACTGATGTCGACCAAGAATATTGGCTACATGATGTTTTAGATTTACATTTCGAAGCGCGAGCATAAAAATACAATCTGGTTTAAACCAGATTAATTAAACTGTCATATAAAGCTGTTGAAATACGATCATCAAATAATTGCATTCGATGGTTTGCAGATGAAACAGTATGTTCAACAGACAATCAAACTCGGCACTGCATCAGTTTTAGGTGTAGTGGTCGCTATTCAAATGGGATGTTCATCAGCAACATCAAAAAACTCAGAAGAAATTACAGTCTATACGGCAGTAGAAGCCGATCAGCTTAAGCAATACCAAAAAGAATTACACAAAGCCTATCCAGAGCTAAAAGTAAAATGGGTACGTGATTCAACAGGTGTGATCACCGCTAAACTTTTGGCAGAGCAGAAAAATCCTCAAGCGGATGTGGTTTTTGGTGTTGCTTTAACCAGTTTGCTGGTCATGGAAAAGAAAGACATGCTTGAGCCTTTCAAACCTGAAGGTGTGCAAAATTTAAAACCAGAATTTGTAAGCCAAAAACCTGTACCGACTTGGACGGGTATGGATGCATGGGAATCTGCAATCTGTGTAAATAAAGTCGAATTAGAAAAACGTAAGTTACCAATTCCAAAAACTTGGAAAGATTTAACCAACCCGATTTATAAAAACCTGATTGTGATGCCAAATCCAGCTTCGAGTGGCACAGGCTATTTAGATGTCACGGCTTGGATGCAAATTTGGGGCGAAAAGCAGGCATGGGACTATATGCAGGCTTTAGATAAAAACATTTCACAATATCCTCATTCGGGCTCAAAACCTTGCAAGATGGCTGCACAAGGCGAAATTCCAATTGGAATTTCTTTCGGCTATCCAGCCTTTAAATTAAAAGCAGAGGGTGCACCTTTAGAAGTGGTTTATCCAACTGAAGGTTTAGGCTGGGAAATGGAAGCCTCAGCAATTGTGAAAGGAACCAAGAAATTAAGTAGCGCACAGAAATTTATAAATTGGTCGGTAAGCAAAGCGGCAAATGAAGCCTATGCCCATAACTTTTCAATGGTGGCCTACAAAGGAATTGAAAATACCACTATGGACTTCCCGAAAAACCTTCCTCAAATGCTCGTAAAAAATGATTTTTATTGGGCGGCCGAGCAGCGTGAACGTATTTTGGCTGAATGGTCAAAGCGTTTTGAAAAGTGATCTTTTGGATAAAGGCCTTATTATGCAAATTCCTTCGTCATTGCAGTCATCGCTGCTAGGTCAAAACCAAAAGGCCGAGTTAGCAGGGCATTTATTGTCGACCTTAACGACCTATAAATATCCTGAACATGGCTCCTCAGTTTTAGAAGTGGTGGATATTCAAAAAAAGTTCCAACACTTTCAGGCCCTAACGCATATTAATTTAGACCTTAAAGCTGGCGAGTTCGTGAGCTTTTTGGGACCTTCTGGATGCGGTAAAACCACATTGCTACGCATAATTGCGGGTCTAGAAAAACCTCATTATGGAAAAGTCATAAAAAAGGGCGCAGACATTACGTTGTTGAGTGCTGAAAAGCGTCACTGTGGCATTGTGTTTCAGAACTATGCGTTATTTCCAAACTTAAACGTTGAAGAAAATATTGCGTTTGGCTTAGACAAAAAGAAATGGGATAAGGCACAGCGTAGTCAACGAGTTCAGCAATTATTAGAACTGATTGAATTACCCGATATTGCTAAAAAATATCCAAATCAATTGTCGGGTGGGCAGCAGCAACGTGTTGCGCTTGCTCGGGCAATTGCACCGAAGCCTGATATTTTACTGTTGGATGAACCATTGTCTGCACTCGATGCTCAGGTACGTCTAAACCTAAGACAAAAGATCCGTTCGATTCAATCGCAGCTTAATTTGCCAACCATTATGGTCACACACGATCAAGAAGAAGCATTAAGCATTTCTGACCGTGTTGTAGTCATGAATCATGGTGTCATTGAGCAAATTGATACCCCGCACAATATTTATTACAAGCCACAAACCCAATTCGTTGCAAAGTTTATTGGTACCATGAACTTTTTGGTAGCTACTTGTTCGGTAGTTAATCAGCTCGAGGTTTTGGGTTTTATTCCTCTAAATTTGGAACAGCAAAAACTTAAAGCAGGGCAAAACTACAGCATTGGTTTCAGACCGGAAGCTGTCGAGTTGGTTGATGCTTTTGGCAGTGATAAAGAGTCGTTGTATTTGCCAGTTAAAGTATTAAGCACTGAATTTTTAGGCGCAAAACGCCGTTTATTTTGCGCTATTTATATCGATGGAATTGAGCAGTCCAAACACCTTTTGCAAATTGAAATTGAAAATACCAAGTTCAAAACTTTGCAAGAACTCATGTTTATAAAAGTGCCTAATCAGCTCATTCATGTCTTTGACGAACAAGGGTACGCACTATGTTAAATGAAGCTGCTTCAGCGGTTTTAAAAACACAGCCGCGTCGAAAAACTGAATATTCATTAAGATCAAATATTGCTTTGGCTATGGTCGCAATCGCTTTGACTTTAGCGATTATTGCTCCTTTAATGATGCTGTTTGAAACAGCTTTTTTTGATGAAAATCAAAATCTTGTTGGCTTTGAAAATTTTTATAATTATTTTGCAAGTCCAGCTTTACTCAGCTCTATATTTAACTCGATGTGGGTTGCTTGTGCTGCTACTGTCATTACAGTATTTCTTGCCAGTATTTATGCTTTTGCACTCACCAATGTAAATATAAAAGGCAAAGGCTTCTTTAAAGTGGTCGCTTTTTTACCCATTTTAGCGCCGTCACTTTTACCGTCTTTGGCATTGGTTTATTTGTTTGGTAAGCAAGGTGTGTTTAAACCTTTACTGGGCGATATACAAATTTATGGGTCAATCGGTATTTTAATCAGTTATTGCTTTTGGCTATTTCCAGCAATTTTGATGTTGATGATGGTGTCTTTTCGCAGTGTCGATCAGCGTTTAATTGAGGCATCTTTGTCGCTCGGCAAAAATATCTGGAAGACGCATTACCACGTCACGCTACCTGCAATTCGGTATGGACTTATCAGTGCAAGTCTAGTGGCTTTTATTTATGTGCTGACCGATTTTGGTATTCCGAAAGTCATTGGCGGTTCATTTAATATGATGGCACTTGATGTCTATAAACAGATTATTGGTCAGCAAAGTATGAGCATGGGTGCGGTAATTTCCATCTTATTGTTGTTACCAGCAGTTTTTGTATTCATTTTCGATCGTATTCAAAGCAAACGCCATGCACGTTTTCAAGCTTTTCAGGCTAAACCTTATATCTCAACATCGAACAAAAAACTTGAAGTCGTTCTGAGCTTATTTTGTGGGTTGGTTTCAGGTGCGATTTTACTCATTATCTTTACGGCAGTGCTGGCTTCATTCATTCAGTCTTGGCCTTATGATTTGTCTTTAACCTTAGCACATTACAGTTTTGAATATGTCGATGGCGGCGGTTGGGCAGCGTACTTTAACTCGGTTCGTATGGCACTCTTTAGTACGGTTTTTGGAACAGCACTGATTTTTATGGTGGCCCTATTAACCGAACGTTTTAAGGCACACCCACTCATTAAAAACTATGTGCAAGCTTTGGTTTTATTACCCCTTGCTGTACCAGGGTTGGTGCTGGGTATTGCTTATATTTTGTTTTTTAACCAGCAAAGCAACCCTTTAAATGTGCTGTATGGAACCATGACCATTTTGGTGATTTCAACCATCGTGCATTATTACACCGTGCCACACCTGACTTTAACCAATGCCATTAAACAGATTCCTTTACAGCTCGATCAGGCAGCACAAACTCTAGGAACATCGAAGTGGAAAACCTTTTGGAAAGTATATTTGCCCATGTGTTTTCCAGCGCTATGTGATGTGTCGGTCTATGTTTTTGTGAATGCCATGACCACTGTGTCGGCTGCCATTTTCCTCTATTCACCAGACACCAGTTTAGCGGCGGTAGCCGTTTTAAATATGGATGATGCGGGAGACACGGTTGCTGCTGTTGCCATGAGCATTCTAATTTTAACCACCTCATGTGTTGTAAAACTCATTCACTGGTTATTTACCCGAAAAATTATGGCAAGAAGTCAGCAATGGCGTGAAAGCGCTCACTAAGTTTTAGCTAAACACAATTTTTATTTAACCGACTGAAATGAAAATGCTTTGTTCAACAAGGCAAGGGTTTATTCATCCTAAATTTCGCAAATTGGAAGTCTTATGAATAACGCACAGTTTGATTTAATTGTTGTCGGAGCCGGTATTTTAGGTCTATCCGCTGCCATACAGGCACAAGAGCAAGGTTTAAAAGTCTGTATCTTCGAGAAAAATGCCAAACCAGTGGGGGCAACTCGTCGTAATTTCGGCATGGTCGGAACTTCGACATTAACCCATCCAGAGCAACAGTGGCGAAAGTACGCGCTTGAAACGCGTTCTTTTTATCAGCGTATTCAAGCTGAAACCGATATTTCGTTTGCTCAACGACAAGGTGTTTATCTCGCAAACACTGCACTTGAATGGCAGGTTTTAAATGAGTTTGCCGAGCGTGCAAATAACCATCAAATTCTAGTTCATTTGCTAAAGCATGAGGAACTGGTCACCCAATTTTCTTATTTAAACCCCGAGCAGCAGTTTCAAGGCGGTTTGGTTTTTGAAGAAGACTATTCGGTCGAACCGCATGTGATTGGGCAGCGACTATTGGCATATGCCGAAAGAAAAGGCGTAAAGATTTATACCAATGCTTGTGTCGTTCAAACCCAATATCAACATGAAATTTGTCAGGTTCGTTTGGCAAGTGGCGAGGCATATCGGGCAAATAACGTTTTGATCTGTTACGGTGAAGTGATCGATATTTTATATCCAGATCTCTTACAAAGTTTAAATCTGAAACGTTGTGGCCTACAAATGGCTCTGACACAACGGTTTCACCAAAACTTAAATGCTTCTCTTTATTCAGGTTTATCTATTTCACGTTATCCAGCTTTTGAAATTTGCCCAAGTCATACTGAGTTGGTTAAAGCGTCACAACAAGGTTTCATTAAAGAATTCGGTATTCATATTTTGATTAAACAAAATGAATTTGGCGAACTGATCGTAGGCGATAGCCACGAATATCATCCGATTAATGAAGCGCCTCAGTTCGAGCAACGCGAAGAGATTAATGAGTTTATTCAAACGTACTGCCACGAAAAAGTAGGGCTGACTTTACCTCCAATTCAAAAACGTTGGAATGGTTATTACCTGACCCATGAACATGAGTTGGCCTGTGTCACTGAAGCTGAAAAAAATATCTTTCTGGTGAGTGCGATTGCTGGCAAAGGCATGACTACAGGGGCTGGCTTTATGAAAGAAATATTAGAACAAAATATTTACTAGTTTGTCATCTGGTTTAAACCAGATTGATGTATATTGAAATGAACGCGAAAGAAATGAGTAACATTATGAACATGCAACCCCAACTCGATATGGATTTAGAGAACAAGTATTTGCTTCTTACTCCAGGACCATTATCAACATCGGCAACAGTACGCCGTGCAATGCAAAAAGACTGGTGTACTTGGGACCAAGAATACAACTCGCTGGTACAAGATATTCGTAATCGACTGGTCAACTTGGCAACCAGCCAATCTGAAAAATATACAGCTGTGTTAATGCAAGGCAGTGGAAGTTTTGCTGTGGAGTCTGTACTTGGGTCAGCTATTCCGGGTAATGGCAAAATCTTGATCATTAATAACGGCGCATACGGTGCACGTATGGTGCAAATGGTGCGTTGCCTAAATATTGAAGTGATCGAGCTGAACTATTTAGAAACCCAGACACCAGATTTACAAGAGATTGAGCGCGTTTTAGAAGATAAAACCATTAGCCATGTTGCTTGTGTGCACTGTGAAACCACCACAGGAATTTTAAACCCGATTCATGACATTGGCTGTTTAGTTAAAGCGGCAGGAAAAATCTGGATTGTGGATGCCATGAGTTCATTTGGTGGTGTGCCTATGGATATTGCTGAGCTTGAAATTGATTTTCTAATTTCAAGTGCAAATAAATGTATTCAAGGTGTTCCGGGTTTTGGTTTTATTTTGGCAAAGCGTGATTGCCTAGAAGCATGTAAAGGTTTAGCTCGTTCAGTAAGTCTCGATTTGTATGACCAGTGGAATACGATGGAGCAGCATAACGGTAAATGGCGTTTTACTTCGCCAACCCATGTGGTGCGTGCTTTTTATCAAGCCTTACTTGAGCTTGAGGCAGAAGGCGGTGTTGCTGCACGTTATCAACGTTATTTACAGAGCCAACAAACCTTATCTAAAGGTATGCAACAACTAGGCTTTGAATTGGTATTAGGCAATCAAGCACCCCAATCACCCATTATTACCACATTCCTTTACCCAACAGCCGAGACATTTAGCTTTCAGTCCTTCTACGAAACCCTGAAAAAATCAGGTTATGTAATTTATCCGGGCAAAGTCACTGACCTTAATTGTTTCCGTATTGGCAATATTGGCGAAGTTTATATTCATGACATTGAAGGGCTTCTTGCTGCGATTGCGAGCTACTGTGAAAACCATCTAAATCAAGCTGTAACAGCATAATTTTTATTAAAACATTTGAATTAAAGGGAATACACCATGACGACCAACAATACACAAATTCAGGCTGTGGTTTTTGACTGGGCTGGCACAACTGTAGATTTTGGTTCACGCGCACCGATTTTGGCTTTTATGGCTTTATTTAAAGACAATAAAATTGAAATTACGGTCGAAGAGGCGCGTGCGCCAATGGGTTTAGAAAAACGTGACCATATTGCAGCAGTTTTAAAAATGCCGCGTGTAGCGACTGCATGGCAGGAAGTATATGGTCAGGCGGCAACTGAAGCAGATATTGACCGTTTATATAAAGACTTTATTCCGTACCAGTTAAATTCTATTCCGAAATGTTCTGCTTTAATTCCGGGTGCATTAGAAACGTTTGAAAATATTAAAAAGCGTGGTGCAAAAATTGGTAGTAATACAGGATATGCATCCATGATGATTGGTCGTTTGGTCAAAGATGCTGCCGATCAGGGCTATCGACCGGACTGTATCGTTACGGCAAGTGACGTGAAATATGGTCGTCCATATCCTGAAATGTTGTGGAAGAACTTAATTCAACTCGATGTATCCGATATTAAAACCGTTGTAAAAGTAGATGATACCGTGGTGGGTATTGACGAAGGTTTAAACGCAGGGTGCTGGACAGTAGGACTTGCGATTAGTGGTAATGAAGTCGGCTTGAGCTATGAAGAGTGGAGTGCATTATCGGCTGATGAACAGATTGTGCTAAAAGATAAGGCATACCAAAAAATGAATGCGTCGGGGGCTCACTATGTGATTGATAGTGTCGCTGATTTGCCAAATGTACTCGATGATATTGAACGCCGTTTGGGGCAGGGTGAACGACCTTAAACAAAGTTTAGGTTTATATATTTTTAAGCTTAGCTCCCTTGGGAGCTAAGCTTACCTAAAAAATTAAAATGAAGAGTAGATACACTCTACATATGTGGAAATAAGGAGTAACTTTGAGGAGTAAATTCCTTATTTCCGGCTAACGATTTAAAACACATGTTTCGATTGTTAGCACCATCAATCAGATAGGCATATGACCTATGTGATAGATCTTTTTATGACTTTTGAGGGTCATATAATTTTTCTTTAATAAATAGGGCTGGTATCACGCCACAAATTAGGTAGGCAGCACCCATCACGACAAAACCTAAACCAATTGAACCGCCAGAGGCTAAGAAACCAATCGTTGCAGGGGCTAAAGCAGCACCTAAACGTCCGACGTTATAAGCACCACCAATGGCTGTACCGCGGATTGCTGTTGCAAAGCTTTCGGTCATATAGGTGGCATTTACGCCATACGGGATGCCGTAGAGGAAACCAAAGGTCACCAGTAAATATAAAATGTTGCTTGGAGAGTTATAAAAAACAATTAAAGGTAGGAAAATAGCAGTGCCGATTGCACCAAAAGCATAGGTAAAGCGACGCCCTAATTTATCGGCCATCATGCCCGCAAGAACTTTACCTAAAATCATGGCGGTATATGTACCTACCATATAAGCGGTCATTTCCTTAAATTTCATACCGAGTTCACTTTCAAGGTATGACGGCATCCAGTTATTTACACCATAGTAGCCAAACTGTAAAAAGCCTGCGGTTAAAGCCCATAAGATAAACATATTGCGGTTTCGTTTATCTTGGAAAATAAGCTTAAATGCCGAAGTTTTTTGAGCATTTTGAGCCACCACTGGTTGTTGTAGTCGAGACTTTTGCCATGCTTCTGGTTCGGGTACAAGAATATGCATGAGGACAGCAATAATGACCGGAATAATCGCAACATAAAACAGCATGCGCCAGCCATGATCAGGAATAATCCAGCCTGCAAGCAAAGTCGCAACAATATAGCCAACCGTCCAACCTGCTTGTAAAGTGCCCAGTACTGTGGTGCGATAACGGGTTGGGACATATTCGGCCATGAGGGTATTACAGGCGATATAAAGTGAACCTAAACCCAGTGATGCAAAAAATCTTAAAATACCAAACTGAAGAAAGCTTTGAGTGAAACCTAAGCCACAGGTGAGGAGCGAGAAAGTTAAAATAGAAATAACCACAATGCGCACACGACCAAATTTATCGCACGCCCATCCCCCAAAAATTCCCCCAACAGCCATGCCTGCCAATGTGAAACTGCCAAGCATACCTGCTTGTACTGAACTTAATCCAAAATCTGCCTTAATACTATTTAAGCTATAAGACAGCATCATCAAATCTGCACCATCTACCAACAGTGCTAGAAAAGCAAAAATAAAAGCTATTTTCCACGTATGAGGCTGTATACGAGAAAGACCTTCTTTGTAATTTGTAGCCATAATCCATTACCTACATTTGATAAAAAGCACTTCAAGTCGTTTTGAAGCGCTTAAAATTTGATTAAGACGCAGCGCGAATCATGTTTCGGGCAATAATCACTTGTTGAATTTGGGTCGTGCCTTCATAAAGACGGAATAAACGCACATCGCGATAAAAACGTTCAATCGCATACTCACTGATGTAACCCGCACCACCGTGAATTTGTACGCAGCGATCAGCGACGCGGCCACACCTTTCTGTTGCAAACATTTTTGCGCATGAGGCTTCAGTGCTAACGTTTTGTCCTGCATCGCGTAGGCGTGCAGCGTCTAAGACCATACATTTAGCGGCATAAATTTCAGCTTTTGAATCGGCAAGCATGGCTTGAATGAGCTGGAATTCGGCAATCGGTTGTCCAAATTGCTTGCGTTCGATGGCGTAATTTAAAGAGTCGTCTAGCATTCGTGTTGCTGCGCCGACACTCAAAGCCGCAATATGCAAACGGCCTTTATCGAGTACTTTCATGGCCGTTTTAAAACCAATACCTTCTACACCACCAATGAGCGCTGAAGCAGGAATGCGACAATTTTCAAAAATGACGTCACAGGTATGTGCACCTTTTTGCCCCATCTTTTTATCGCGTTTGCCAAGAAAAATCCCCGGAGTTTGGCTATCGACAATAAACGCAGAAATGCCACCAGCACCTTTAATATCAAAGTTTGTACGTGCCATGACTGTGAATACGCCAGCGTGAGGAGCATTGGTAATAAAACGTTTAGTACCATTTAAAATGTAAAAGTCACCGTCTTTTACTGCGCTGGTTTTTAAAGAGGCAGCGTCAGAACCCGCATCTGGTTCGGTTAAGCAAAAAGAACTGATCACTTCACCACGCGCTAAACGCGGCAAGAAAAATGATTTTTGTGCCTCAGTACCATCAATAATCAGGCCACTTGAGCCAATCCCATTATTGGTTCCAATCAGAGAGCGAAAAGCAGGAGAGGTACGACCTAACTCAAAAGCCACGTAGACCTCTTCTTCCATCGTCAGGCCAAGACCTTCGTACTCTTCAGGAATGGTTAAACCGAATAAGCCGAGAGCTTTCATTTGCTCAACAATATCTTGAGGAATTTCATCCGTTTCAGCGACTTCATTCTCATGAGGAATTAATACACCTTCAACAAATTGTCGAATCATATCAACAAGTTGATTTAAGGTTTCCTGATCTCGAATCATAGTCTCGTCCTTTTACTACATACTAAAAACATCAATGTGATGTTCGTAAAATCACCAATATTTGAAGCGATAGTAATCAAACGATGAACGCAAAACAATATATTTTGAAAATTAATTTCGCAATGCGATACTTTGTTGTTGATTTATGTTTGGCTAATTTATTGATTTATTTAAGCTATATTTTCTTATAAAAAATCATTATTTTTAGTGGAAAATTAAAGTTTGATTTTTAAAAAGAGCTGTGTATATTAAAAATATATATCGCTATGCGAAATTTTAAATAGATAAGTTTTCCTATAGGAAATGATTCACAAAATATAGTGGGATAAAGATGGGTGCTTTAAATGGAATTCGGGTGCTTGACTTAAGTCGGGTATTGGCTGGACCTTGGTGTGGACAGATTCTTGCCGATTTAGGCGCAGAAGTAATCAAGATTGAACGACCGGAAGTCGGTGATGACACCCGTTCTTGGGGGCCACCTTGGATGAAAGATGACTCAGGCCAAGACACTCAAGAAGCTGCGTATTATCAGTCGACCAACCGCAATAAACTATCGGTTGCCATCGACATTGCGAGTCCTGATGGTCAAGAATTGATTAAAGCCCTCATTCAAGACACCGATGTCGTGATTGAAAACTACAAAGCGGGGTCTTTAAAAAAGTACGGCTTGGACTATGAGTCTTTATCTGCGATTAACCCTAAACTGGTGTATTGCTCTATAACAGGTTTTGGTCAAAATGGCCCAAGAGCAGAAGAGCCCGGTTATGACTTTATTATTCAGGGCATGGGCGGACTCATGTCGGTCACTGGCGAGCGTGATGATTTGCCCGGCGGTGGACCACAAAAAGTAGGCGTTGCATTTTCTGACTTAGCCACTGGTCTTTATTCTACGATTGCCATACAGGCTGCTTTACTCGACCGCCATGTGACGGGTTTAGGCCAATACATTGATATGGCCTTGCTTGATGTTCAAATTGCCACAATGGCGAATCAGGGAATGAACTATCTTTCATCGGGTAATATCCCTAAGCGTTATGGCAACGCACACGCCAATATTGTGCCTTATCAAGTGTTCAAAGCTTCTGACCGTGATTTTATTATTGCATGTGGAAATGACACTCAGTTTATTCAACTCTGTCGTAGTATTGGTTTACCCGATTTACCAAATGATGCACGTTTTGCTCGAAATGCGGACCGAATCAAGCATCGTGATGAAATTATCGGAATTTTACAAACTCACTTTTTAACAAAAACAGCAGATGAATGGGTCGATGCAATTTATACCGCTAAAGTTCCCGTTGGTGTGATTAATAACTTGGCACAAGCTTTTCAAGAACCGCAAGTCATTGCTCGAGAAATGCTGGTCGAGATGAATCATCCTCAACGTGAAAAATTGAAGGTAATTGGCTCACCAATCAAACTTTCTAGAACACCCGTTGAATACAAAACAGCACCGCCGCTGCTGGGAGAACATACGCAGGCCGTTTTGGGAAGAGTGGTTTCTTCAGAAAAACTGGCTGAGCTCAAAGAAAAAGGTGTAATTGGGTAGGTGGCTTAAAAGCGGAAGGTTAAAATTATATTTAAAATCAGAAAATAAAATATTTAATCTTTCGCTTTAATGAGTTAAATGAAGTTATCTTTTAGATGCAGACTCGGATGTTTGCTCTTTTGCTATTTATAGAAAAAATAGATTATAATTTTCGCAGTGCGAAACAAAATATGGATTGGTATGACAATGAACGATGCAGTAGATGCAGAACAGACAGAAAAATTATTAGCGCCTTTAAGGCATGAATTATTACATCCGATTGAAGACATGCAGGATGAAAATGATCGCCAATTTATTACTGCATTAGCACGTGGTTTAGAGCTATTACGTTGTTTTACACCGAAGCATCAACATTTGGGCAACCAAGAGCTTGCTCAGATGACAGGTTTACCAAAACCAACCATTACTCGCCTCACACATACCTTGTCGCGTTTGGGTTATATCAAACAAGTACCTAACTCAAGTAAATTCCAGCTTTCAGTTGGTGTTCTTGCGTTTGGTTATTCGATGCTGTCTAACGTGTCGATTCGCTCTATTGCTCATCCATATATGAAAAATTTGGCAGACTATGCTGGCGCTGCTGTAGCCATGGCAACACGTGATCGACTCAATATGATTTACCTTGATGTGGTGCAAGGCAAAGGCAATATGACCATGCGCCGTCAAGTTGGAACCTATTTACCGATTCATTTAAGTTCGATGGGACGTGCATGTTTAGCCGCAATGCCCGAAGATGAAAGAGAATTTTTACTTGATGCCATTCGTAGTAAGCACAAAGAAGATTGGATCAAAATTAACCGTGATTTAGACAAAGCTTTTAAAGACTACCAAGATTTTGGATATTGTTTTTCAATCGGTGAATGGCATAAAGACGTGAACTCGGTTGCAGTTCCACTGATTCATGAACAACATGGTTTGCTGGTGTTTAACTGTGGCGGTCCAAGCTTTATTATGAACCGTGAAAAACTCGAAGAAGATATTGCACCGCGTCTTTTACACATGGTGAATAATATTCGTACTGAGATTAGCTAAACGTATCTGATTTACTTATAAGAGCCAGCTTTGTTTTTTCAAGGCTGGCTTTTTAATGGGCGAGTTTTAGGTTGTTTGGCTGTGAAAGTTCGGTTTTCTTTTTTCTTTGAAAGCATTTAATGCTTCTTTAAACTCGGAACCTTGTAAACAATGCGAGAAAATAGTCGACTCATGGTCAATACGATTGAGCAGATCATCGATTGGCATATCTCTTAGTAACTTTTTACTGAGCTGTAAGGCTTGGCTAGGTTTGTGAGCGAGTTTAACTGCTACTTCTTCAACTGCCTGATTCAGCCCAGTTGCATCAAATATTTCGTTTACTAGACCATAATTCTTTGCTTGGTCTGCCGAAAACTTTTCACCCAATAAAATAATCTCGGAAGCTCGAGCAAAGCCCAATAGTCTTGGCAGGATGTAACTTGAACCCGCTTCGGGTACAAGTCCCAAATTCACAAAGGGAAACTGAAAAATAGAGTTTTGGCTTGCATACACAAGGTCACAATGTAGAAGCATAGTACTGCCAATACCAATTGCCACACCATTTACTTTAGCAATAATCGGTTTTGGAAACGTTGCTAAGCTTTTTAAGAAAACAATCGAAGCGGGCGGTTCTGAACTAGTGGTATCGCGTTTTTCAAATGCATTGACATCATTACCACTCGTAAATGCGGAGTCTTCACCAGTAAGCACAACGACATGAATATCTTGATTATTTGCAGCTTGATCTAAGGCCTGACTTAGGGCTGCATACATTTCGTAATTAATCGCATTCTTTTTAGTTGGATTACTCATGGTGAGCGTTAGTATATTTCTATCAAAATATTTATGAATTGTGCCTGTTTTAAGCTCGTTTTGAGTTTTGTTGTTCTGCTCCATGATTCATTCCTTTAAATAACTTTCCGTTTAAAATTTCAACTGATTGAAATGATGCTATCGAAAAGTAATTCCGTTATCAATTATTTTGTTTTATATTGTGGTATAAAATTTTGTATTGTGAAATTTTTAACTTAAATTGCTTTAAATGCTGATAGGATTTATGAGTAAATAAGCATCTAGCTCTGCTAAGGAAATGAGAAGCTAGCTATAGAACAGTGAGTGGAAAGAATATGAAGACCAAAATTACAGAACTATTTGAAATCGAGCATCCAATTATTCAAGGCGGTATGCATTATGTTGGTTTTGCAGAGCTGGCTGCTGCGGTTTCTAACGCAGGCGGGGTAGGGATTATTACTGCCCTAACTCAACGTACTCCTGAAAATCTAGCAAAAGAAATTGCACGTTGCCGTGAAATGACCGACAAGCCTTTTGGGGTAAATTTAACCTTTTTGCCTACGGTGAATACCCCTGATTATCCGGGTTTTGTAGAGGCAATTATTAAAGGGGGAGTCAAGGTTGTAGAAACAGCAGGGCGTAATCCTGAACAGGTGATGCCATATTTAAAGGCTGCTGGTATTAAAGTAATTCACAAATGTACTTCGGTTCGACATAGCTTAAAAGCTCAGCAAATTGGATGTGATGCAGTTTCTGTAGATGGTTTCGAGTGTGGTGGGCATCCTGGTGAGGATGACGTGCCAAATATGATTTTATTGCCTTTAGCAGCCGATGTATTAGAAATTCCGTTTGTTGCTTCAGGTGGAATGGCAGACGGACGCTCACTCGCTGCTGCATTAGCGATGGGAGCCGATGGAATTAACATGGGAACGCGTTTTATTGCGACTCAGGAAGCTCCCGTACATGCAAATGTGAAACAGGCGATTTTGAATGCAACCGAACGAGACACGCGTTTAATTATGCGTGCTTTGCGAAATACAGAACGTGTCATGAATAATGCGGCCGTCGAAAAAATCGTAGCAAAAGAAAAAGCACTTGGCGATAACATTAAATTTGAAGATATTATTGAAGAAGTGGCTGGCGTTTATCCAAAAGTCATGATTGATGGCGATGTAAATGCAGGTGCATGGTCATGCGGTTTAGTCGCAAGCTTGATTCATGATATTCCGACATGCGATGAACTGGTAACTCGAATTGTCAAAGATGCAGAAGATATTATTCGTGGGCGTTTATTAGGACTTTTATAGAATTATCTTAGCTTCTATAACTCATTATTAGCCTAATTTATATACATCAGCACAAGTTTTAATTGTGCTGATTTTTTGCATCACGTACACAATAATAAAGACATAAAACGGCAAAAATTAAGCCCAAAATACAGACACCTGTCCATCCGAAGTGTTTCCAAGCATAACTTCCTGCCGTTGTTCCTAAAGCGCCGCCAGCAAAATACCCCGTCATATAAATCGCGTTAAAACGTGAGCGTAATTCTTGATTAAGTTTAAATACGATACTTTGGTTGGTGACATGCACCGCAGAAAGAGAAGCGTAGAGAATAAGTAAGGCAATAATATAAAAGGCGAAATGGTAGGGTAAAAGTGAAAACAGAACCCAACTTAAAATAAGGCCAACGCCGCAATAAATTGAAATTTTATGAATATAGCCTTGGTCAATAAATTTGCCTGAAAAATTGGCAACGAAAGTTCCTAACACGCCAACAAAACCGAAAAGGCCAATGGTAAAGTCACTAAAAAAATAGGGCGCTGGAGCCAGAAGCAAAGACATGGTGGTAAAGGTTAAACTTACACAAGCAAATGTAAAACCACCAATATAAGTTCTGGTTCTTAACCGTCGATTTTGAATAAAAATCTGTGGAAGAGAGCGAATAGTTTTTACATAATTTTCAGATTTAGTCGGTGGAAATAACCCAATATTACGATGCAAAATAATGGCAATGATGAGTAACAGAAAACCACTGACCAGATAAATAATATTCCATGCAAAAAGTGTAGACATCAGCCCAGAAAGGGAGCGGGCGAGTAAAACCCCCATCATCAGTCCACTCAGTAGAAAGCCAACGACACGACCGCTTTGTTGAATTGGAACCAGACTTGCAGCAAGCGGTAACAACAGTTGGGCTGCACTAGAAAATAGGCCAGTAATGACAGTACCAAGCAGTAAAAGATAAATATTGTGCGAAAACCCGCTAATAATTAATCCGCTTGAAGCCAATAACATAAAGATAAATAGCAGCTTGCGCTTTTCTAATATGTCACCCAACGGCATTAAAAAGAGTAAGCCACATGCGTAGGTGATTTGGGCTAGAGTTGGCACCCACGCTGTAGTTGTTTCAGTTAAATCTAGGCTTACACTAATTGAATGAATAAGTGGCTGACTAAAATAATTTCCACCTGTACAAATGCCTGCGGCAATTGCCATTAAAATAATGGTTGGGGTATAGAGTGCGTTTTTCATCATGCCTTAGTCATAATGAAAGTGGAACTTTAATCAACACAACCATGATTGTTTTAAGCACGACTGTTAGTGCGTTTCATTCAAAGCATCTTGAATATTGTGCACCATGTGGATTAAACGTGGTCCAATTTCACCTTCAAGTTTTTCCGGATTTAAATGAAAACTTGGCGCACCACAGTTAAAAACATAAAGACCGTGTTTCGAGCTGACCAAAGGTACAGCCACTGAGTTCACTTCTTTATGCCACTCACCTAAAGACAAACAATATCCATAATCTTGGTAATCACGGAAAGCTCGTTCTAATGAGCGTTTTATGGCTGGCCAGTTTTCGGGGTTTTTTTGTTTCAACGCATCAAGTAGAAAATTGCGCTCACGTTCAGGGGTCGCAGCCAAGCATGCTCGGCCCATAGAACTACTATGAATTGGCAAAGTCGAACCAATTGGACGGCGCATATTTAAGGCTGTTTCAATTTGCACAACATCGATATACACCATATTTAAGCGGTCACGTGTTGCCATCGCCACAGGCGCTTGAACATACTGGCTCATCTCTTCCATATATTGATGAGCAATATTACGAATCGAGATGTTAGATAAAGCTGCGTATCCTAAAGATAAAACGCCAATATCTAATGTATATTTGGTCGAGTTAGGCAATTGTTTTAAATAACCTAATGACACAAGGGTATTGGTAATACGTGCAATGGTCGGTTTAGGTAAACCTGTCATTTTTGCTAATTCTTGGTTGCCAAGCACCTGATTATTTGCAGAAAAGCATCTTAAAAGTTCTAAACCGCGTGCTAAAGAAGCAATAAATTGCGGGTTGTTTTCCCGATGTATATGCGAAATAGGATCTAAACGTATCTCATCAAAATTTATTGGTTTTTCAGTTTCCATGTTTTGAGACATTCGATCCTCAAATATAATTAAAGCAATAGTTTTGCCATTATATTTCGCTCTGCAAAATAAATCCATTCATCACTGCGCTGTTGTGATGAATGGATATCTGGTTGAATGGTTATGAAACGTTTTCAATCACCATTGCAAGACCTTGACCTACACCAATACAGAGGCTCACCACGGCATATTTCTTTTTACGGCGAATTAACTCGCGGGCTACTGTTAATGCAAGACGAGCGCCAGATGCGCCAAGTGGATGACCAACAGCAATTGCACCACCGTTGGGGTTCACACGCGGGTCATTAAAATCAACATCCAAACCTTTTAAACAAGATAAAACCTGTGAAGCAAAGGCCTCATTAATTTCAATAATATCCATGTCATCTAAAGTAAGTCCCGCACGCGCAACTGCTTTTTTAATGGCTTCGATCGGGCCTGCACCCATAATGCGCGGTTCAATACCTGCAGCCGCGGCTGACAAGATTTTTGCCATTGGTTTTAAGCCATATTTTTGCCCCGCAGCTTCTGAACCAATCAACAGGGCTGCTGCACCATCATTAATCCCTGAGGCATTACCAGCTGTAACCACGCCACCTTCAAAGAGTGGTTTTAACTTTGTGAGTGCTTCAACAGTTGAACTTGGGCGAGGATGTTCATCTTCTGAAACGAGTTTAGGTGGCAATTTTTTGCCTTGGAAAACCTCAATTGGAGTAATTTCATCGGCAAAGAAACCTTCTTCTTTGGCTTTCTGATATTTAGTTTGTGATTGAGCTGCAAATAAGTCTGCTTGCTCACGACTAATACCAAAATCGGCTGCAACGTTATCACCTGTTTCAGGCATTGAATGACCGCCGTACTGAGCAATAATTTTTTTATTTGGAAAGCGAGAGCCAATGGTGGTGTCATAAATTTTTGCATCACGGCTATAAGCACTTTCTGCTTTACCCATTACAAAGGGTGCGCGTGACATACTTTCTACACCACCTGCAATATACAGTTCGCCTTCACCACAAGTAATAGCACGTGCTGAGTCAATCACAGCACCTAAACCACTAGCACATAGGCGGTTTACTGTCTGGCCCGGAACAGTGACTGGTAATCCCGCAAGTAATAGAGCATTTCGTGCCACATTACGGCTATCTTCACCTGCTTGATTGGTATCACCTAAAATCACATCTTCAATATCAGCACCCGGTACACCAGTTTTTTCTAATAGTTTTTGAATGACAGTTGCGGCTAAATCATCAGGGCGAATTGAGGCAAGTTCACCTGCATGGCGGCCAAATGGGCTACGCAAACCATCATAGATATATGCATTTAACATTGAGAAATTCCTTTTCAAGACTCGTGAGTAAAAGTAAGAGGTAAATGAAGTGCGACACGACGCTGTAACCACGGGCTAGGGCGGTAACGCGGGTCATGCGTAAGTGCTGTTATACGGTTCAGAATGAGTAAGATTTTTTCACTGCCGACTTGATCGCCCCATTCAATTGGACCAAATGGATAGCCTAAGCCAAGACGAACCGCAGCATTAATATCATCTACAGTGGCAACATTTTGCTGGGCAATATCACAGCCTAAATTAATGACCATTGCTAAAACGCGCTGCGCAACAAAGCCGATACTTTCATTAATCATACTCACCAGATTTCCATCTAGATTGAAAATAGAGTGAGCCGCCTGACGGTATTCAGGTTTGGTAATAAGTGATGGCATTAAGGTTCGATGCTTTGCAATGCCATAAAGCATGTCTATAGCAATAGCTTGCGCAGGATTAACCCCAAGGCGAGTAGCCGCTTGAGTTGTATCTTCACCATAACAAGCGAGTAAACATAAGCTATCTGTTTGTGGTTCAGGGTGAGTGTCTAAGGCAATATTTTGCTGAGTTAAATAATCTTCGAGCTGTTTTTTATCTTCTGGGAAATCGGCAGCTACCCAAACTTTTGGATATTGCGCTAAACGCTCTACAAACTTGGCAGGTTGTTCACCTGTTTTTGAACCGGTTTCATAGTTATAAAAACCTTGATTAACTTTACGTCCAAGTTGTTTGGCATCTAGCATTTGTTTGGTGAGCGGGTTTGGTTTGTAGCGGGCTTCTTCATAGTATTGGTGATAAATCGACTCCATGACTGGATGAGAAACATCAAGACCTGTTAAATCGAGTAATTCAAAAGGACCCATTCTAAAACCAACGCCGTCACGTAAAATTCGATCAATTTCACTGATATCACAGACGGTTTCACTTAAAATTTTAAGCGCTTCTGTTCCATAAGCTCTGCCCGCGTGATTAATAATAAATCCAGGGGTGTCCTTCGCTACAACAGGGCGATGACCAAATGCACGAGACAGATCGTTTAAGGTATCAATAATAAGTGGATCTGTTTTTAAACCACGAATGACTTCGACCACTTTCATGAGTGGAACTGGGTTAAAAAAGTGATAACCCACAACACGCTCAGGCTTTTTACAGTTTGCCGCAATGGCTGTAATAGAAAGAGAAGAGGTGTTTGAGGCTAAAATAGTATTATCCGAAACAATATCTTCAAGTTGTTGCATCAAGCTTTGTTTGATATCAAGACGTTCAACAATTGCTTCTACAATCAGGTCGCAATTTTTTAAATCTTTAATTTGATGAGCAACAATTAAATGGTTATTTGCCGCTGTCGCTTGCTCAGATGTAATTTTATTTTTGTCGACTAACTTTTGAAATGTAGCAGCCAGTTTTTCTTTTGCCTGTTCTGCTGCACCTGCTTTGGCATCATATAAATAAGTGGTATGACCTGACTGTGCAGCAATTTGAGCAATACCACTGCCCATGACACCTACACCAATCACAGCCATGCTTTTAATATCATAAGTCATGTCGATCATCCTGATTATTGATCTATATTTGAAATTAAACGGAAAAATAGGGTTGGGTGATTTAGCTTAAGCATTGTTTATCACCATCAATTGGTAAGATTTGACCTGAAATTGAGCGACCACTTTCTGACGCTAAAAATAGGCATAAATCTGCAATATGTTTTGGATTGACAAAATATTTGAGTGACTGATTTTTCAGTGCATTTTGAGTCACTTCTTCAAGTGAGGTATTTGCTACATCGGCACGGGCCTGTAATACACGTTGAACCCGATCACCATCGACTGCACCCGGAAGAATAGCGTTAACTCGAATATTGTCTGCACCGAGTTCCATAGAAAGGGTTTTGGTAAAACCGATCAGCCCCCATTTTGAGGTGGAGTAAGCTAATCGGTATGGATAGCCTAAGCGTCCGGCAATAGATGACATATTAATAATCACGCCTGCTTCTGCTTTCTTTAAATAGGGAATTGTTAATTGGGTAATTAAAAAAGTGCTATTCAGGTTTAAATTTATAACTGTATTCCAATCTCCAAAACTTAGCTCATCTGCAGCAACAGTCGGGCCTGAAATGCCTGTGTTATTAACTAAAATATCAATACCGCCAAGTTTCTGAACTGCATGACCAAACATGAGTTTAATTTGCTCATGATTAGCTAAATCACAGGTATATATGTGCAGCTTTGGATAATCTTTTTGAAATTGTTCTAGGCTTTTAGCATCAATATCACAAACGAAAACCTCATCCTGATTGTTTAAAAAGACTTCAGCAATGCATCGTCCAATCCCTGAGCCACCTGCACTAATCAATACTTTTCTGGCCATTTTCATTCCTTTGTTATTATGATTTTAAGTTATTTACCTTGATAAGATGGTTTACGCTTTTCGATAAAAGCTTGAACGCCTTCATTTTTATCTTCGGTAGAAAACAACAACTGGAATGCTTTTCGTTCTAGCGTTAAGCCTACATTTAATGGAACATCTTCGCTCATTAAGGCAACTTCTTTAATTTGTTGCAGGGCAATAGGAGGCATTTTTGCGAGGCTTTGCGCCATTTGAATCGCAGTTGGAATAGTTTGGTCATCTTCGGTGACTTGCGAAACAAGACCGATGGTATAAGCTTCTTCGGCTTTGACCATGGCACCCGTCATAATCATGCGCATGGCATGGAATTTACCGACAGCACGAAATAAACGTTGTGTACCACCAGCACCCGGCATTAAACCGACTTTAATTTCTGGTTGACCAAAAGTCGCGCCTTTACCTGCAATAATAATGTCAGCATGCATTGCAAGTTCACAGCCACCACCTAATGCATAGCCATTTACAGCAGCAATCACAGGTTTAGGGCACTGAGCAATCGCATTCCAGTAACGTTCCGTATGACGCAATAACATTTCTGTGGAAGTTGCGGTTGCCATTTCTTTTAGATCTGCGCCTGCGGCAAAGACTTCTTCACCACCTGTGAGCACAACCGCATTGATCTCATCGTTAAAACTTAATTCGGTAAAAGCTTGTGCTAGTTGTTTGCGAACCTCTGTATTCAGTGCATTTTTTGCTTCAGGTCGGTTTATTTTTACAATCGCTATTTTTTGAATAGAAAAGTCGACTTCTACGAAATTATTCCCTATTGATACACTCATTTTTGAATTCCTTGTTTCGCACATCAAAACTATATTCCTTTTATGATGCTTATTTTGGAATTTATTTCAAGTCTTATTTAGTCCATTAGAGCAATTATGATTTATTAAATAAGCTAAGTTATTGATATTGCGTAATGGTGATTTTTTAAATTTCGTTAAACGAAATTAATTTTCAAAAAAGCTTGAAATTTGTATTTTCGTTCTCGTACTATGAAACACATCCGCAGTAAACAAGATTTAAAACATGGTATCCAGACAAGCTGGAGATGGCTGATGGGTACGATGGAAATACATAAAAAGGGAGATCACAGATGATCCGTGATGAAGGGATGTTGGAGCAGTTACTTTCAACAATTCGAGATTTTGTAAAAAATGAATTGATCCCTCGTGAAAACGAAGTGGTAGAGAAAGACAAAATTCCGGATGACATTGTGCAGCAAATGCGTGAGCTTGGTTTGTTCGGCCTCACAATTCCCGAAGAATATGGTGGCTTAGGTATCACCATGGAAGAAGAAGTCAGAGTTGCATTTGCACTTGGACAAACTTCACCAGCTTTTCGTTCTTTAATTGGTACTAATAACGGTATTGGTTCAAGTGCAATTTTGATTGATGGCACAGAAGAGCAAAAGCAAAAATATTTACCTCGTTACGCAAGTGGCGAAATTATTGGTTCATTTTGTTTAACCGAGCCTGAATCTGGCTCTGACGCTGCCTCTTTAAAAACCAGCGCAGTTAAAGACGGTGATTTTTATGTGTTAAACGGCACCAAACGTTTTATTACCAATGCACCTCATGCTGCAACTTTTACCGTAATGGCTCGAACCAATCCTGAAATTAAAGGGTCTGGGGGTATTTCAGCTTTTTTAGTTGAGGCAAATACGCCTGGCATTACGTTGGGCAAAATTGACCAAAAAATGGGGCAAAAGGGTTCGCACACTTGTGATGTGATTTTTGAAAATTGCCGTGTGCCTGCTTCTGCATTGATTGGTGGCGTAGAAGGTGTTGGTTTTAAAACGGCCATGAAAGTGCTTGATAAAGGGCGTTTGCACATTGGTGCCTATAGCGTGGGTGTTGCCGAACGCATGTTAAACGACGCATTGCACTATGCGATTGAGCGTAAACAGTTTGGTCAACCTATTGCAAACTTCCAGTTGATTCAAGCCATGCTTGCCGACTCAAAAGCCGAGATTTATGCAGCTAAATGTATGGTTTTAGATGCAGCTCGCCGTCGTGACAATGGCGAAAACATTAGCACAGAAGCATCATGCGCCAAAATGTTTGCGACTGAAATGTGCGGACGCGTTGCTGACCGCTGTGTACAGATTCACGGTGGTGCAGGCTATATCAGTGAATATGCCATCGAGCGTTTTTATCGCGATGTGCGTTTGTTCCGTCTATATGAAGGAACTACGCAAGTTCAACAAATTATTATTGCTAAAAACATGATTAGGGAAGCTACAGCCTAATAAAAAATCAAATGCCATGAGGCATTGGATGCCTCATGTTCCTTCTGAGGATATGGACATGACAACAGAAACAGTTACCCAAAATACGGCTAGCAGTGAAGCTATCCAAACACCTAAAAAGATTTGGATTACCGCATTTATATTCGCTTTTTTAACATTGTTGTGTGATGGGGCAGACTTAGGTTTTTTGGCATTGAGCCTGACCAGTCTTAAAACAGAATTTCATTTGACGGGTGTACAAGCTGGAACGCTAGGCAGCTTAACGCTTTTCGGTTCCGCTGTGGGTGGTCTGATTGGTGGCTGGGCGTGTGACCGTTTTGGGCGAGTTCGCATTATTGTGTTCTTTATTGCTTATTCTTCAGTTTTAACCAGTGCGCTGGGTTTTACTGATTCTTATATGCAATTTGCAGTTTTAAGAACATTTGGAGCGATGGGCTTAGGCGCACTTTATATTGCCTGTAATATTTTAATGTCTGAAATGGTGCCAACCAAACATCGCTCGACCGTTTTGGCTACTCTCATGACTGGTTATACACTGGGTTCTTTACTTGCGACCTTATTAGCTGGACATATTATTCCTGAACATGGTTGGCGTTTCCTTTACTGGATTGCAATTGCGCCTGTGGTGTTGTCAGTTTTAATGCACTTTTGCGTACCTGAACCTGAGTCTTGGAAAAAAGCGCGTCAATTAAAAGCACTAGAAGTCGCTCAAAGTAACCAACCTAAAAAACGCCAAAATCCATATTTTGAGATTTTAAGAGATAAAAAACATGGCACCATGTTTGTTCTCTGGATTATTAGTACGGGTGCATTGCAGTTTGGCTATTACGGCGTGAGTAACTGGTTACCTGCTTATTTAGAGTCTGATCTTGGCATCAAGTTTAAAGAAATGGCCATGTATATGGTCGGTACCTTCCTGATTATGATGTTTGCCAAAGTGATCGCAGGGATCGTTGCCGATAAATTAGGACGCCGCGCTGTATTTGCTTTCGGAACTATTGGTACAGCTTTATTTATTCCAGTGATTGTCTATTTAAATACACCAACCAATATTTTATGGATGATGCTGTTCTTCGGTTTCCTTTACGGTATTCCTTACGCAATTAATGCCACATATATGACAGAAAGCTTCCCGACTTCGATTCGAGGCTCGGCAGTGGGTGGTGCTTATAACATTGGCAAAGTACTTTCTATTTTCTCTCCATTAACAATTGGTTATCTATCGCAAAATGGTTCTATTGGCTTAGGGCTTTTGGTGATGGCTGCAGCTTATTTTATCTGCGGGGTAATTCCATTGTTATTTATTAAAGACCGACTATTTAACCCGCAAAAGGCAGAGTGACAGATCAATCTGTCACCTTAAATTAAGGATGAAAAGGGACAAGTGAGATGATAAATAAAATCACCAGTGACATTGAACCAATTTTAAAAGCTATTCCTGATGGTGCAACCATCATGACAGGTGGGTTTGGTGTGACTGGGCAACCTGCTGAATTAATTGAAGCCTTAATCGATTTAGGAAAAAAAGAACTCACCGTTGTAAATAACAATGCGGCTTCTGGTGACCGTGGTCTAACCAAGCTCATTATTGCTGGCTGTGTAAAAAAAATGATTTGTTCATTTCCGAAATCTGCTGGGTCAACCGTTTTTCAAGACTTATATAGAGCGGGAAAAATTGAGTTAGAACTAGTTCCACAAGGTAATTTGGCTTGTCGGATTCAGGCCGCAGGGGCTGGTTTAGGGGCTATTTTTACGCCGACTGGTTATGGCACTAAAGTTGCCGAGGGTAAAGAGACCCGAACCATTAACGGTAAAAATTATGTACTTGAATATCCACTCGAAGCTGATTTTGCACTGATTTATGCCGATAAAGCCGACCGCTGGGGCAATTTAACTTACCGCAAAGCAGCCCGCAATTTTGGCCCAATTATGGCGAAAGCCGCCAAGACCACGATTGTTCAAGTGAATGACACTGTAGAGCTAGGAACGCTTGACCCAGAGTGCATTATTACACCGGGAATTTTTGTTCAGCACGTTGTAAAAGTAGGAGATATCTAATGTCAGTTCAAAAGCGTTCTCGTGAAGATATTGCCAAGCTCATTGCCAATGACATTCCTGAAGGTTCTTATGTCAATTTAGGGATTGGCTTACCAACCAACGTTGCTAAATTTTTGCCAAAAGACAAAGAAATCTTTTTACATTCGGAAAATGGGGTTTTGGCTTTTGGTCCACCGCCACAGCCTGGCGAAGAAGACCAAGATTTAGTTAATGCTGGAAAAGAACTTGTCACTTTGTTAGACGGTGGATGCTTTATGCATCATGGCGACTCGTTTGACATTATGCGTGGTGGCCATCTGGACATTTGTGTGATTGGTGCATTCCAAGTTGCGGTAAATGGAGACTTGGCAAACTGGCATACCGGTAAGGCAGATGATGTGCCGGCAGTTGGCGGTGCTATGGATTTGGCAGTCGGTGCAAAAACGATTTATGTCTATATGGAGCATGTCACTAAAAAAGGTGAGCCCAAAATTGTAAAAGAACTGAGCTATCCAATAACGGGTGAGCAGTGTGTAAACCGTATTTATACCGATTTATGCATTATTGAACTCAAAGACCAAAAAGCTTACGTCAAGGAAATGGTAGACGGCTTAACTTTTGATGAATTACAGGCAGTCACTGACTGTGAACTAATCGATGCACGTGTAGCCTAAATACACACGGAAAAACGCTTCTTTAAGGATTAAAAGATGAAAAAATTAATTTTAGCTGCAGCTTGTGCTGCGGCTTCAGGGACCATTTTTGCAAATTCTTCAGATACGACAGAACAAAGAATTAATTTGCTAGAAACTGAGCTGCAAAAATTAAAAGCAGAACTTGCTGCTCAGAAACAAACTCAAAATAATTTACAGGTCAAACAGGTTAAGATCGAAGAGAACATTGAAAAAACTAAAGCAACGGTAACAGAAAAGCCAGTTGCTCCTTCATGGGTCACTTGGACGGATAATGTCAAGGTTTACGGTATTGCCCGTATTGATGCAGCGGTCGATTTTAAATCATCACCTGACTCGGGTGGTAGAACGACCAGCAGCCTGTACCGAACACCTTTTGAAAGTGAAAAACGTTCAAACCATGCACGCTCTGATGCCATGATTAATGCAAGCCGATTAGGTGTTTATTTTAATAGCCCAAATAAAGCGGTTACAGGGAATATCGAAGCCGATTTCTTTGATAGTTCTAACATGGGAACTGGGGATGGTAAATTCCGTATCCGTCATGCATTTTTTACCTATAAAGACTGGACCTTTGGTCAAACATGGTCACTCATGTCTAACATGGAAACCCGTACAGAAGCTGTTGATTACACCCAATTTGTGGGAACCTCTTATACGCGTACTCCTCAAATTCGCTATGACTGGAAAATTGATGCCAATAATGATTTAAAAGTAGCTTTGGAATATACAGGTTCGAGAGTCTCGGCATTTCCAACTTTAACGGGTCGCTATACCTTTAAACAGGGGCCTCTAACGGCACTTGCTCAAGGCTTTATTAATGAAAAGTCTACAGATGTCGCAACTGCCACGGTGAAGAAAGTAAGCTGGGGTGCTGGAGGCGGTTTAAAATATCAACTCACGCCACAACAATCAGTACAAGCAAATTATCAATATATTGTCGGCGATCAAAAATTTATGCCGTATACCACCCAAAGTGGGTTGGCAAATTCAACAAGTTTAAATGCCGCGGGTGATTTCTCATTAAACGAAGACAAAACAGATTTGGTTATGAATAAGTTGAATAGCATCAATATTGGTTATTCATATAAATTTAATGAGCAATGGCGTGCAAACTTATCGGCTTCAATGTTTGATTATGATGACGACACGGCATATGCCAAACTCAACCCAGATGCTAATAAACGCTTAACGGACTACGCAGCTAACGTCTTTTATTCACCGATTGAGCAAATGGATATTGGGATGGAATATCACCAAGGCAAACGAGAAGTTTTTGACGGCAGAACCGCTGATGTATCACGTGTAAACTTTGTATCGATGTATAAATTCTAAAATGGGGCGTAGTTAAAAATGGAAAAAATAGTTGAGCCCAATGCAGAAAATATACTGTCAAAAAGCTTTATTTTTATCATGGCAATGACATGTGGAATTTGTGCGGGTTCAAACTATTATAACCAGCCCTTAATCTATTCGATTGCTGAAGCATTAAAAGTTAATGCCGATCAAGTCGCTTTAACTATTGTGATTAGCCAACTGTCCTACGCAGTTGGCCTTTTTATATTGGTTCCCTTAGGCGACTTTTTTGAAAAGCGAAGTTATATTTGCTTGCTCATGTGTTGTACAGGCCTTGCCCAAGTAGGGCTATCTTTAAGTCAAACCTTGCCAGCTTTATATGGCTTTACCTTTTTAGCGACATTCTTTTCGATTGCGACTCAAGTTTTGGTTCCTTTCGCCGCAGGTCTAGCTAGTCCGAAAAAAAGCCCTCAAGTTGTAGGCACTCTCATGAGTGGTTTGTTTTTGGGAATATTGTTGGCGCGTTCTATTGCAGGCTTACTTTCTACAGTTTGGTCTTGGCATGCGGTTTATTTAATTAGCGGAATCGTCATTTTGGTGTTTGCATGGGTAATGTGGGTGAAGTTACCAGTTGCGCGCAAATCCCACCAACTCAATATTCTACAGATTTATGGTTCATTATTTTCATTAGCTGTTCACCAGCCGCATTTATTACGCCGTGGTTTTGCTGGTGGAATTGGCTTTGGAATTTTGGCTCTGATTTTTACCACCATGACTTTTATTTTGGCGAATGAGCCTTATCACTTTAACGATTTCCAAATTGGTTTATTTGGAATTGTGGGCTTGGCTGGCGTATTTGCGACTCCTTGGGCAGGTAAGAAAATTGCAGCAGGTCTTGAAAATAAAATTGCAGTGATTTGCATGGGGTTATTAATGAGTGCATGGATACCCCTATTTTTTGCTCAGCAGTCTCTGGTTGCCTACGCTGTTGGTGTGATTATGGCGTACTTCGGTTTGTCAGCATTTCATGTGCTTAACCAAAATTTGGTCTATCGAATTTCGGCCGAGGCACGTTCCCGTATTAATTCAATTTATATGACTTTATATTTTGGCGGAGCCGCCTTAGGTTCTTTTATTGCAGTGTATGCTTGGAAACACTGGGGATGGGAAGCATGTGCAACCTTAGGGCTAGGGTTAGCAATGCTGAGTTTTATGATTGATCGCTTAGATTTTTATGAAATGAACAAGATAGCAAAGCAAGAAAAAGCTCCATAAATAGGAGCTTAGATATTTTATTATTTGCGAATAATCATTAAGGTTGCCGAAGCAAAAGCATACACTTTGCCGTTCTCATCTACGATTTTACCTTGGGTACTAATAATATTGCGGCCCGCATTGATCAACTCGGCCGTCGCATAGTAAGACGTATCAACCTGCATGGGGCGGATCATTTTTACATTTAAATCAATGGTTCCATAGCCAACACCATGTTCAAGTAGGGTATGAGCTGCGCTGCCTGTCGCAGTATCTAAAGCTGTGGCGCAAAAGCCGCCGTGTACACCGCCTTGTATATTTCTATGTTCTTTGCGAGGGGTAACTTTATAAGTTGCTTTACCTTCGGAAACTTCAATGAGTTCCATTGGTATGGTGTGAGCCATAGGGGATGGAGAAACTTCACCATTTTTTAAAGCGGTTAAAAACTCAAGACCTGTGTATTTCGGGCTTTCCATAAATCGTCCTTGGATGATTAAGCAGTCTAATCACGATACTATAAATTGAATTTTTACGGAATAAAATTTTGCAATACAAAACATAAATTTATTCTGATTAATAAAAATTAATTACTTTTTATTATATATTTTTATTTTAAAACATGTATTTGTGTTTTATCTCTATTTGTGAGTTACGATAATTTTATTAAATTAGTGAAAATATATTTTGCTATAAGAAATTTTTTGATATTTTGGTGTGATTGAAACAATAAAAGTCCATTTTAAGGAAAAACGATATCTGCCATGAGACAGGCAGTGAAGTGAAAGGAAAAAACTATGCCTTTATACAAAGTTCCATTACGCGATATGCAATTTGTACTGCATGAAATGCTTCAAACAGAACAGAACTATCAAGGTTTAAGCAACTATCAGGAAAGCGTAAATCGAGAATTAATTGATCAATATTTAGAGGCGGCCGCAGATTTTTGTGAAAATGAGTTGGCACCGATTAACCAAAATGGTGATCAGGAAGGGTGCCATTTAAATCAAGGCGTAGTCACAACGCCGAAAGGTTTTAAAGAAGCCTACGAAAAATATGCCGAGCTAGGTTTTACTTCATTAACCGCCGATCCGGAATATGGTGGACAAGGCTTGCCGACATTGCTGCGGATCGCTATTTCTGAAATGTTATGTGGCTCTAATTGGGCTTGGGCGATGTATCCCGGCTTGTCTCATGGCGCAATGAGAACCATTGAGCATCATGGTACCGAGCAACAAAAACAAAAGTTTTTGACTAAACTCATTAGTGGTGTTTGGACCGGGACGATGTGTTTAACCGAATCACATGCGGGCTCGGACCTTGGGTTAATTAGAACTAAAGCAGAACCAAATTCTGACGGTAGCTACTCAATTACAGGCGAAAAGATTTTTATCTCGGCAGGTGAGCATGATCTTTCAGAAAATATTATTCATATTGTTTTAGCCCGTTTACCTCAGGCACCCGCAGGGACTAAAGGTATTTCTTTATTTATTGTGCCTAAATTTAATGTGAGTGATGACGGTCAGATGTTGGACCGTAATAAAGTCGTTTGTAGTGCGATTGAACATAAAATGGGGATTCATGGCAATGCCACCTGTGTGCTGAATTTTGATGGTGCCAAAGGCTATTTGATTGGTCCTGAAAATCGCGGGCTCAATTGTATGTTTACCTTTATGAATACCGCACGAATTGGAACTGCAGTACAAGGACTCGCTGCTTCTGAAATTTCATTTCAAGGCGCATTAAGTTATGCCAAAGAGCGCCTTGCCATGCGTTCGCTATCTGGTCCTAAATATCCTGACAAAAATGCCGATCCAATTATTGTGCATCCTGCTGTACGTTCGATGTTAATGACACAAAAAGCTTTTTCTGAAGGTGGCCGTGCGTTGGCTTATTTTTTGGCTCAGCATGTCGATATTGTGGAAAGCTCAAATGATCAGCAACAGCAAAAACACTCCGATGAATTACTGGCTTTTTTAACGCCAATTGCTAAGGCTTTTTTAACCGAGTCAGGTAATGAGTCTGCCAAGCATGGCGTTCAAGTATTTGGCGGTCATGGCTTTATTGTTGAGCATGGTATGGAGCAAATTGTACGTGATGCGCGTATCTCAACATTGTATGAAGGAACGACCGAAATTCAGTCTTTAGATCTGCTTGCACGTAAAGTCCTCAAGTCGGAAGGCAAACTTTTAAAGAACATGACTGATTTAATTGATCAATTTATTGGTCAACAGCAATCTAGTGAAACCCTGAAACCTTATCTAGAAAAATTAGCTGAGCTTAAACAGCAATGGCTGTCACTGACCAAAACTATTGCCGACAAAGCGAAGCACAACCCTGAAGAAATAGGGGCCGCTTCAGTAGATTATCTTTATTTTTCCAGTTACGTCGTGTTCGCTTATTTATGGGCTCGAATGGCACAAGTTGCCCATGAAAAATTAGAATCGGGTACACAAGAAGAAGCTTTTTATAAAGCAAAGTTAACGACAGCTAAGTTTTTCTATCAAAAGCTTTTGCATCGTACACAGAGCCACGCTGCTTCTATTGAGTCTGGAGCTGAATCTGTAATGGAACTTGATCAAGATGCTTTTGCATTTTAGTGAATAGGCATTTTTAAGATCACTGGGTGAAATTGACATGCAAAATTTTACCTAGTGATTAAATTTGTAATTTTAGACTCATGAGTTTTTGGTAGGAAAAACCAGTTGAGCCAAATAAATAGAGGGTTAAGATAAGCATTAAAACGTGAATTTTCATCAAATATAGATGTTGGATAAGGACTACGGAAAGAAAATCATGAATGCTTATTATCAATTACTGAATAGAACAATTGGTCCTCAAGGTGAAGTTATTGCTCATTATTGCTCAACTGTTCATGCACAAGGGGCTTGGAACCCTCATGAACAGCATATGGCCCCTGCAAGTGGCGTAATCGCAGCTGAGTTAGAGCAATTTTCACCACGACAAGATATGCGAATTGGTCGAATTAGTTTTGATATTTTTGGATTGATTGCATTTGGTGAGTTTACGATTAAGACGCATGTGATTCGTGCCGGTAAAACCATTGAATTGATTGAAGCCGAAATGCAAGCACAAGGTAAAACCTGTATTGTGGCTAGAGCATGGCGCATGTGTACTCAAGACAGTTCCGATATTGCTGGGCTTGAAGATCAGCCAGTTCATCATCCAGATACCTTTACAGAATGGACAGGTATGAAAAGATGGCCGGGTGGTTTTATTCAAACGCTAGTCACTAAAACTGATGATCAGCATCGCGCAGGCAAAGGGATTGTTTGGCTAAACAATGATAAAGAAATCGTGGAAGGGCAGCCGACCACAGATTTTGCCCATTTGATTGGCATGGTAGATGCGGCAAACGGCATTGTCCCAAGACAAGAAGGCGAATTTACTTGGGGCTTTCCAAATCTTGATTTGCAAGTTCACATGCACCGTTATCCGCAAGGGAAATGGCTAGGTTTGGAAACCGTTCAGCAATATGGTTCGGATGGTATTGGTTTAACCAGTGCAGTTTTACATGATGTGTATGGTCCATTTGGACGAAGCGAGCAGATTTTGACTTTACGTAAAATGACTAAATAAATTTTTGAGCCAATAAAAAAGTCATCCCTAAGGATGACTTTTTTATTTTGAGATTTAATTTTTAGTTACGGACTTTTATCAGTGTTGGTGTAAGTTCATCCCAACGTTGTTTTGCAGCGTCCATTGCTTTCATTTTGATATGCCCATAACCACGAACTTCTGCCGGTAATTTTGCAATTTGTTCAGCAACTGCCAAGTTATGATTGTCTGGTGCTTCAACAAGTGCTTCAACAAATGCGATGTAACGGTCACGCCAAGCTTGTTCGTGTTGACGTTCTTCTTGACGTGCAAATGGGTCAAGGAAAGTTTCACGAAGCCATTGTAAGCGAGCAAGCATCATCATTGGGAAGCGCATCCAGTAACCAAACGCACGTTTACGGACATTTTTCAGGCCACCAAGTAACGCTGGTGGGGCAAGGTGATACGTTAAACGTAAGCCTTTACCGAACTGGGTTTCAATTGATTCTTTGAAGCTTTTACCTGTTAAAAGACGTGCAACTTCATATTCATCTTTATACGCCATAACTCTATAAAGCTGAGTTGCAATCGTACCTGTTAATTCTTCTGGTAACTTTTTAGCAGCCAGTTCTACAAGAGTACGGTATTTAGCTGCATAAGCTTCATTCCAGTAGTCTGTTAGACGAGCAGAACGGTCTTCAACAAGTTCAGCCAAAGTTTGTGGTGTTTTAGTTTTTGGCATTGCCGCAAGTAAACGAGCAGCTAAAGTCGGGTCACTTGCAAGATGACAACCCACGCGGAAAGCTTCGATGTTCTTTTCAACAGCCGTACCATTTAGGCGAATTGCTTTTTCAATGCTTTCGCGTAATAGCGGAATGCGACCAGATTGCCAAGCCATACCAAGTAATAACTGGTTAGTATAGATCGAATCACCTAAGAGTAGTGTTGCGATGCGAGCTGCTGGTAAAGAAACCAGTTGACCTTGACGAACACGACCACGAAGACGGTCAATTAAATCGGTAATAGGTGCATACCAATCACGAGATTTGATAAATTCAGAAGTAGGGGTACTGTCTTCATTCACAATAACCAAAGCATCATCTTTTAAGCGAGATAGAGCAGCGCTACCCCCAGCCACTACGGCATCTGCACCAATCAATAATTCACATTGGCCCGCCGGAATTTTCGTAGAAGAAATTTGCTCATCAGTTGCCGCAAGTTGAACGTATGAATAAACCGTACCACCTTTTTGGGCAAGACCTGCCATGTCCATAACACGTGTGGCTTTACCTTCTAGGTGAGCTGCCATACCGAGAAGTGCACCAATAGTCACAACACCTGTACCACCAATACCGCCAACCATAATACGACTTGGAACGTCATATAACTGAGGAATAACAGGTGATGTTGGCCAGCCTGCACCAATCCCTTCAAATTTAGCCGGACGTTTCATATCACGTGTATGAACAGTCACAAAGCTTGGGCAGAACCCTTCGGCACAAGTGAAGTCTTTATTACAGCTACTTTGGTTAATTTGACGCTTAGTGCCTAAAGCAGTCTCTACTGGCTCAATAGATAAGCAGTTTGATTTTTTCGAACAGTCGCCACAACCTTCGCAAATGTCACTATTAATGTATAAACGCTCAGCCGGATCAGGGTAGGCATCACGTTTACGACGACGGCGTTTTTCGCTGGCACAGGTTTGTACATAGATTAAAGCGGTGACACCTGTAATTTCACGAAGCTCACGTTGAACTGCATCGAGTTCATTACGGTGGCGAATTTCTACACCCGGTGCAATGCCGTCTTCTTCGTTTAATAGTTTAACTTCATCAGTTACGATGACTTGTTTTTTAATACCTTCGGCAGCAAGCTGACGAGTTAACTGCGCAACGCTCAAATGACCATCTACATGCTGACCGCCTGTCATAGCGACCGCATCGTTGTAGAGAATTTTGTAGGTAATATTAGTTTTTGCAGCGATAGACTGACGAATTGCCAAGTAACCTGAGTGGAAGTAAGTTCCATCACCAAGGTTGGCAAAAATGTGTTTTTCATTGGTAAATGGTGATGCACCCACCCAACTTACACCTTCACCACCCATTTGAGAGAATGTTTCGGTACCGCGGTCAAGTGAAACTGCAATATAGTGACAACCGATACCACCTAACGCGCGACTACCTTCAGGAACTACGGTTGAAGAGTTATGTGGGCAACCACTACAGAAATATGGTTTACGTTCAGCAAGGTCAATCACACGTTTTGATTCTTGCTCTGCTTTTAGTAGTAAGTCGATTCTGCTTTGGATTTGTACTTTTAGGCTTTCTGGAATATCAAGTTTTAAGAAGCGAGCAGCCAGCATTTTTGCAATAGGTTCAGGCTGATACTCATAGTGACCAATGAGCGGTGCTTCTTCAATAGAGGTACTCCATTCACCTTTGCCATCAATTGCTTTACCAATGACACGAGGACGTTTGCCATCAGGCAGTGAGTACAGCTCATCCTTAATTTGTGTTTCGATAATTGGACGTTTTTCTTCGATAACGATCAGTTCTTGTAAACCCTCAGCAAACTCACGAACACCTTGTGGTTCTAAAGGCCAAATCATCCCAACCTGATAAACACGTAGCCCAAGCTGTTGGGCAGTTTCGTCTTCAATACCTAAAATGCGTAAAGCTTCAA
Organism: Acinetobacter sp. 1294243; assembly: GCF_000588015.1. Lineage (NCBI taxonomy): Bacteria > Pseudomonadati > Pseudomonadota > Gammaproteobacteria > Moraxellales > Moraxellaceae > Acinetobacter > Acinetobacter sp. 1294243. The sequence continues at coordinate 19,515 of NZ_JFXG01000018.1, read as the reverse complement.
TGGTATCTAAATAACCTTTACCACTTGCGGCAATACCAATACGGGCATTTTCACAAGGCCATGTAACGGTGTTTATTTTGTTGGCACGGGCATAAGCCAAAACAGCAGGTAAGCGATATTTATAAAGACGTTCTTCTTGCTGAATGCCATGATCTGGCCAGCGAATATTGACGCCGCCCTCTGGGAAATTAACATCTTCTGGTATAACCGGAGTAACACGGTCTAGGTCGACATGAACAGAAGCAGAAGTCTCTACGATTTCACTGACTAGCTTCATTGAAGACCAAAGGCCAGAAAAACGTGAAACAGCAATGGCGTGAACACCAAAGTCTAAAATTTGTTGAACGGATGTTGGGTAGAAAATTGGAATACCACAACCAATCATGACATGTTCGGACTGGTGAGGGATTGTAGAAGATTTACATGAGTGGTCATCACCAAATAAAGCAACGACACCACCACGTTCAGAGGTACCAGCTAAGTTAGCATGGCGGAGTACATCGCCTGAACGGTCAACACCCGGGCCTTTACCATACCACCATGAAGACACTCCATCATATTTGCCTTGGCCTGAAAGATTAACTTGTTGGGTACCCCAAATTGCGGTAGCAGCCAAGTCTTCATTTACACCAGGTTGAAATACAACATTATGGGATTTAAGTAATCCTTGAACTTGCCAAAGGAAACTATCATAGTTACCAACAGGAGAACCGCGATAACCAGAAATAAAACCAGCAGTGTGATAACCATTCATCTCGTCACGGCGAGTTTGGGCAAGAGGCAACCGAACAAGTGCCTGAATGCCGGTCATATATGCTGTACCGTTATCACTTACATATTTATCTTCAAGTGACACATCCTTTGTTGCAATAATATTTGGAGTGACTTTTGTAGCTATATTCATTTATATCTCCTTAGAATTTTTAGTAGCTCGGACTACTTTCTTTTTTCAACATCCAGTTGAATATTTGGAGCAAGTGACATACGAAATAAAAAAAGATCGGTTCCTCTTCTTAAAAAGAATTAGTGCCAATGTATGTACATTTAGTCATTGTGGTTGATCTAAACTGGTGCAACAATCCGTAATTTAGGAAAACATATTTACGTTATGCGCAAAAATCTCGATGGTGGACTATTGCATGCAATGCATGCATTCCTGAAAGTGATTGATAGCGGGAGTTTCACAGCAGCAGCTGAGCAGATGGATCTGACCACAGCACAGGTTTCACGTCTTATCAGCGAGCTAGAAACACGCTTAGGTACAAAATTAATACAACGCTCGACGCGCCAGCAGGCACTGACCGATATTGGTGCGACTTACGCAGAGCGGTGTCGTCAAGTCATTTCAATGGTGGATGAAGCGGAGTCGGAAGTAACAGGAACAGCATCTAAACCCAAAGGGCGTTTGCGGGTATTAAGCATGGGAAGCTTTGGGCATCATTATGTTTTTCCAGTGATGGCCGAGTTTTGTAAGCATTATCCCGAATTAACCGTGGAATATACGACTTCACAGTACGTTCCAGACTTGTTGGCAAAAGGGGTCGATGTCAGTCTCTATCTCACTGAATCATTAACAGATTCTCGTTTTGTCGCACGCAGAATTGGCACTATTTTTTCTGTTTTATGTGCTTCACCTGCTTATCTCGAAAAACATGGTATGCCGAAGTCTCCAGAAGACTTAAAAGATCATGCCTGTTTACGCTTGGTAAACCCGTCTATTACACCAGATTGGCACTTATTAAATACAAGTGGTGAGTCTTACCAAATCGATATTGGCGGACAACTCATTGCAGATAACCCTGAGTTATTGTTAGATGTGGTGCAACAGGATATGGGCATCGCGTTATTGCCGATGTTTTCGGCTTTAGATGCGGTTCAAAATGGAAGATTATGTCATATCTTGCCAGATTGGCGTTCGCCCGATATCGGAGTTTATACCTTGTTGCCTTCACGTCATTTTATTGATGCCAAAACACGTGCATGGCTGGATTGGGTGGAAGAATATATTTCCCCAAGAATTGAAATGGATGCATCTTATTTTTATAAATAATGAGATAAATTTTTTAAGAATTAAGATAGAAAAGGATGAAGAATAATACGGATTTAGAATAAAAATAGGGTAGAGAATGCTTCTGGTGAGAGAGGCATTTAATACACAGATAAATGATAAATTTTAAAAAAATACCATGAGGGAATTAGTCCCAATTCCTGAATGAAATGAGATAAAGATGAGATAGCATGATCTGGTACTTTGCCTAATATTAAGCCTTATACCAGATGCTGACCTACCTTAATTTATGACTAGGCACACTTGGTTTGCCAATAAGCATTTGCATAATTCGACAAGCTTTTTCGGTTTAGTACATTGCTAATATTTTGGCTGGCTTGCATCAGTTTTTCTAAGTCAATGCCAGTTTCAAAGCCCATGTGCGACAGCAAATAAAATAGATCTTCGGTCGATACATTACCCGAGGCACCTTTGGCATAAGGGCAACCGCCAAGTCCTGCAAGGGAAGAATCAAAAACACGAATACCTTGTTGTAAAGACTGATAAATATTGGCAATCGCCATGCCATAGGTATTGTGGAAATGCCCAGCCAAAACCTTGCTGTCGAGTTCAGCAAGGCAGGCTTGCCATACCTTTTGAACACGATCAGGTGTTGCGGTACCAATGGTTTCACCTAAAGACACTTCATAGCAGCCCATGTCATAGAGTCGTTTAACAACTTTTACCACTTGTTCAGGTGCAATTGCGCCTTCATAGGGACAATCGACAATACAAGAGACATAACCGCGCACACGGATGTTATGTGCTTTTGCAGCCGCCATGACATCGCTAAATTTTTCAAAGCTTTCATCAATAGAGCAGTTGATATTTTTACGAGTAAAACTCTCAGAAGCTGCGGTAAACACCGCAACTTCTTTGCATCCTACCGCATGAGCAGTTTCAAAACCTTTGATATTGGGGGTGAGCAGGCTAAATTGCACATCGCTTGTTTGGGGTAGTTGCTTAAATAGCTCATCACTTTGGGCCATTTGCGGTACCCATTTTGCCGAAACGCATGAGCCGACCTCAATCGATTTTAGGCCCGCACTGATTAGGTCATTAATAAAGTTTAAGCGTTGTTCGACAGTCAAAGCCTGCTTTTCGTTTTGGAGGCCGTCTCTGGGACCGACCTCCACAATTTTGACAAACTCACTCATGCAACTTCCTCCTGAGCAGGCTGAAATTCCACAAGTTCATCGCCAGCTTTGACCTGATCACCGACTTGGAAATAGGAATCTACAATCACGCCGTCTTTAGGGGCGCGGATGGTATATTCCATTTTCATGGCTTCAAGCGTCATTAAAATATCATCTTTTTTAACGCTATGATTTGCGCTTACCAAAACTTGAGTGACTACACCCGGCATTGGTGCTTTTAGGTGGCCTTCATCGGCTTGACTATCTGCCTGATTAAAGTCTTGGCGAATATAAGCAAATTTATAGCTTTGTCCATTTTGGAACAAGGTAATGCCTTGCTGATTTTGATTAAAAGATAGCTTTTGCTGAGTTCCACCAATTTGAACAGATGCCATATGCGCATCAAGCAATTGACCTGAAATCGGGTAGCTTTGACCATTATATTCTGCGGTGAAGCCATGTTCATTTGAGGCAAATTTGATTTGAATATTTTGGTTTAAATAATTCAGTTTAATACTGTACTGATAGGCAATATTTAAACGCCAAAGCGGCTGAGCTTGCCAAAGCTGTTTTTGGCTTGAGCTGTTATTATTAAGTTGGCTTAAAAACTCAATAAATGCTGCGGCCACAACAAGTTCTGGTTTAATCTCTTCAGGGCTAAACAAGAAGTTTTGTTCACGTTGGATCAGGTTGGTATCAAGTTTGGCTTGTTTAAACGATTCGCTACGAACAATTTTCTCAAGAAAAGCAATGTTGTTACCTAAGCCGTCGACATGGAATTGGCTTAAGGCATGTTGCATTTGAATAAGCGCAGCTTCACGGTTTTTACCCCATACGATGAGTTTGGCAATCATTGGATCGTAATAGGTCGTGATTTCATCGCCTTCAACAATACCGCTGTCTACACGCACATATTGATTTTGCGTTGGGTAGTGCAGATAGTCAATTCTACCAATGGCAGGTAAAAAGCCTTTTTCTGGTTCTTCGGCGTAAATACGTGCTTCGAGCGCATGTCCATGAATCTGCAATTCGTTTTGTAGTTTAGGCAAAGGTTCGCCATAAGCCACACGAAGTTGCCATTCAACCAAGTCTTCATCTGTAATCATTTCCGTGACAGGATGCTCGACTTGTAGGCGGGTATTCATTTCCATGAAATACGCCGTACCATCTTGTTCTACAATAAACTCAACCGTACCTGCGCCCACGTAATTTACCGCGCGTGCAGCATCAATTGCAGCTTGGCGCATTGCATCGAGCTTCTCGCTTGGCATTTGTGGAGCAGGGGCTTCTTCTAACACTTTTTGGTGTCGGCGTTGTACAGAACAGTCGCGTTCAAACAAATGTACATAGTTGCCATGTGTATCGCCAAAAACTTGCACTTCAATATGGCGAGGTTGAATCACATAACGCTCAATCAAGACGTCATCATTACCAAAACTCGATTTGGCTTCACGTTTACAAGAAGCTAAGGCATGGAGAAAGTCTTCACTGCGTTCAACCAAACTCATGCCTTTACCGCCGCCGCCAGCACTGGCTTTAATTAAAACAGGATAGCCAATTCGATCTGCCTGCTGTTTTAAAAAGTCAGCATCTTGGTTGGTTCCGTGATAGCCCGGTGTTAAAGGAACACCTGCTTTTTCCATTAAAGCTTTTGAGGTCGCTTTTAAGCCCATCGCTAAAATGGCATCTACTGGCGGGCCAATAAAGCAAATGTTGTGTTGTTGGCAAGCGAGGGCAAACTGGTCATTTTCAGAAAGGAAGCCGTAGCCTGGGTGAACCGCTTGGCTGCCTGTTTCAATCGCTGCTTGAATAATGCGGTCGGCTTGTAAATAACTTTGCGTTGCAGGGGACTGACCAATATAAACCGCTTCATCTGCAAGTTTGACATGTTGTGCATTTGCGTCTGCATCTGAGTAAACGGCAACCGTTGCAATACCTAATTTTTTAGCTGTGCGAATCACACGGCAGGCAATTTCGCCACGGTTCGCAATTAAAATCTTTTCAAACATGATGATCGTCCTTAATTGTTGTTATTCGAGTTAGAAACCCAAGCAGGCTCCTGTTTATTTAAAAAGGCACTCAGACCTTCTTTTGCCTCGCTACTTTGACGAACTTGAGCAATATGATGAGCTGTCTGTTGCAGCAAATCATTGCTCATGGTCTGGTTGCTCACCATTTGAATGAGTTGTTTTGAGGCCGCTTGAGCATGCGGGCCACCAAGTAATAGAGCATCAATAATTTCTTGAACTTTTTTATCTAAATCTTCGGCATCTGCAACTTCGTGTGCCAAACCAATATGCTTAGCATCACGTGCTGAAATCCGCTCGGCAGTTAAGAAGTAACGAGAGGCTTGTCTTGCACCAATTGCACGAATTACATAGGGGCTAATGGTAGATGGAGCAAGCCCTAAACGAACCTCAGATGTTGCAAACTTGGCATCAGTGCTGGCAATGCAAATATCACATGCCGACGCTAAACCCATGCCTCCACCAAAGGCAATACCATGCACGCGGGCAATGGTCGGTTGCTTAAGTGTTGCGAGTGCATCAAGCATTTGTGCAAGTTTTAACGCATCTGCTTCATTTTCTGTTGAAGATGCCTGACCTGCCTGCTTCATCCAGTTGAGGTCGGCACCTGCCGAAAAGCTTTTGCCGCGACCTGCTAAAACCACTACACGAATATCATCACGCGTATTAATTTGTTTAAAGCAGGCATGCAGTTCTTCAATGACTGTCGTATTAAAAGCATTGTGTAATTCAGGGCGGTTCAGCCAAACATAGGCAACCTGATCTTGTTGTTCGAGTTGTAAAAATTGATAGCTCATATACACCTCTTACATGCGGAACACGCCAAATTTGGTTGGCTGGATTGGAGCATTCATAGCAGCTGCAAGACTTAAACCAAGTACCTGACGAGTTTGAGCTGGATCAATTACACCATCATCCCAAAGGCGGGCAGAAGCATAGTACGGATGGCCTTGACGCTCGTATTGTTCACGAATTGGTTGTTTAAATTCATCTTCTTCTTGTGCTGACCACTCGGCACCTTTTTGCTCAATCTGGTCACGCTTTAAAGTCGAAAGTACGCTTGCCGCTTGTTCGCCACCCATGACTGAAATACGAGAGTTTGGCCATGTCCATAAAAAGCGTGGTGAATAAGCACGGCCACACATGCCGTAGTTACCAGCACCAAACGAACCACCAATAATCAGGGTGAGTTTTGGTACATTTGCAGTTGCAACTGCCATCACCAATTTGGCGCCGTTTTTTGCAATCCCTTCATTTTCATACTGGCGACCAACCATAAAGCCCGTAATGTTTTGTAGGAATAACAATGGAATATTGCGCTGTGTGCATAGCTCAATGAAGTGCGCACCTTTTTGTGCAGACTCAGAAAATAAAATCCCGTTATTGGCAATAATGCCGACTGGCATACCATAGAGTGAAGCAAAACCAGTAATCAGTGTTGAACCAAAGCGTGCTTTAAACTCGTCAAAACGCGAGCCGTCTACAATACGAGCAATCACTTCACGAACATCAAAAGGTTTACGTGCATCACTTGGAACCACACCATAGAGTTCTGATGCATCAAACAATGGTTCATCGACTTGTTTATTTAAGTCGTTTGGCTTTTTATTAAGGTTAGCGACAATGTTACGTGCAATCGCAATTGCATGTTCATCATTTTCAGCTAAATGATCAGCTACACCTGAAAGACGTGTGTGTACATCACCACCCCCTAAATCTTCACTGCTCACCACTTCGCCAGTTGCAGCTTTTACAAGAGGAGGACCACCTAAGAAAATCGTACCTTGATTACGGACAATAATCGTTTCATCCGACATGGCAGGGACATATGCACCACCTGCGGTACAGCTACCCATCACCACAGCAATTTGGGCAATCCCTAGGCTCGACATGCGTGCCTGATTATAGAAAATACGCCCGAAGTGATCACGGTCTGGAAAAACCTCATCTTGCATTGGTAAATAGGCACCACCTGAGTCCACCAAATAAATACAAGGCAAGTGATTTTGTTCGGCAATTTCTTGTGCGCGTAAATGCTTTTTAACCGTAAGTGGGTAATACGTTCCACCTTTAACCGTTGCATCGTTAGCAACGATCATGCAAGTGATGCCGTTGACCTGACCAATACCAGCAATCACCCCAGCAGCAGGAACATCATCTTCATAAACGTTGTACGCTGCCAATTGACCAATTTCTAAAAATGCCGTGCCGACATCAATCAGTTGGTCAATACGTTCACGGGGTAAAAGTTTGCCTCGAGCCAAATGTTTTTGACGGGCATTTTCACCGCCGCCTAAAGCAATACGCTGGGCAACTTGTTTTAGATCTGTGACCAATGTTTGCATGGCTTGCTGGTTTGTTTTGAAGTCTTCGCTTCGAACATTAATCTTGCTTTGTAATTGGTTCATAAGATGCGTCCTTATTTATAATTATTATTTGGTTTCATTGAAGAGTTCGCGGCCAATCAGCATGCGGCGAATTTCAGAAGTTCCTGCACCAATTTCATAAAGTTTTGCGTCGCGCCATAAACGGCCAGCAGGGAATTCATTGATATAACCGTTGCCGCCTAAACTTTGAATTGCTTCACCAGCCATCCATGTTGCTTTTTCAGCAGCATATAAAATGGCACTTGCAGCATCTTTACGTAGGCTGCGGTCATGGTCAGCTTTATCACAGGCAGCACCAACAGCATAGACAAGAGCTTTACATGCCAACCAAGTTGAATACATATCGGCAAGTTTGCCTTGCATAAGCTGGAATTCACCTAAAGCCTGACCAAACTGTTCACGTTGGTGCAAGTATGGAATTACCACATCTAAGCAGGCATCCATAATGCCTAAAGGTCCAGCACTTAAAACTGCACGTTCATAGTCTAGGCCGCTCATCAGTACTTTTGTGCCGTTACCCACGCCGCCGAGTACGTTTTCAGCAGGTACTTCTACATTGTCAAAGAACAGCGGGTAAGTGTTAGAGCCACGCATACCGAGTTTGTCTAAGTGGTTGCCGTGACTAAAGCCTTTCATGCCTTTTTCAATTAAAAAAGCAGTCATACCTTTCGCGCCAGCTTGCGGATCAGTTTTAGCGTAAACTACGAGTACATCTGCATCACCGCCGTTAGTGATCCACATTTTTGAACCATTTAAAACGAAGTGATCACCTTTTTGTTCAGCACGTAATTTCATGCTAACGACATCAGAACCCGCATTCGGTTCAGACATCGCAAGGGCACCCACATATTCACCAGAAATCAATTTTGGTAAATACTTTTGTTTTTGCTGCTCGTTACCGTTACGGTTAATTTGGTTTACACATAAATTAGAATGAGCTCCATAAGAAAGACCAATGGCTGCCGAAGCACGCGAAATTTCTTGCATAGCAATAATATGAGCCAAATAACCCATATTGGCACCGCCATATTCTTCAGAAACCGTCATGCCTAAAAGGCCCATATCTCCAAATTTTTTCCAGAGACGTGCAGGGAATTTGTTGTCTTGATCAACTTGTTGGGCAATTGGTGCAATTTCCTTTGCACAAAATGCTGCCACTGAATCTTGAAGCGCAATTAAAGTTTCATCTAGACCGAAATTCAAGCTGCGTAGGTTCATGATATCTTCATCCTATTGGTTATATTTGTTGTCCATAAAATATTTTGTGGGTATTTGATAATTACCATACAATGATTTTTTAAAAAAGTGAATACTGATTCATAAAATGATTTACAATTCATTTTATTTGTTAGAGAATAAATTATGAGCTATAAACGATCATCTTTAATGCAAGAGCGGATGGAGCAAAATCGTAAGTCGATTTTGAGTTCAGCCAGAAAGTTAATTTCAGAGGGAGGGTTTAAAGACGCGCAAATACAAACAATTGCAGAGCAAGCGGGCGTATCAAGTGGTCTGGTTTATCGTTACTTTGATAATAAGAGCCAAGTGCTGATTGAAGTCTTGTCCGAAGCCATTAATACGGAACTATTGGTGATTGATTCGATTACTGAAAGTGACTTATCGGCAAAGCAGAAATTACACAAGGCTGTGGCAAACTTTGTAAAACGGGCACTGAATAGCCCTCAGCTTGCATATTCACTCATGTTTGAACCTGTCGATTCAACAGTTGAACATGAGCGTTTTCGTGTAAAGCAATTGATTAAACAAAGTATTAAAAAAATACTTGCGGATGGAAATGCAAGTGGTGAGTTTGTCTTGGATGATTTAAATACAGCAGCACTTTGTGTTGTCGGTGCCATGACCTATGTAGTGGTTGAACCCCTAGACCCAGCTCAAAATACAAAGTTTGATCATGCGCATAAAGACTATTTTTCAAAACAGATTGCTGACTTTTGTGTAGATGCTGTGCAGAGGAAATAGGGCATATAAAGGATAAAACAACACAAAGAAGGCGGTTTAGAAAAATAGTTGCAGTAACAACAATTAGATCAGGTAAGAAGAGAATTAGAAGAATCAAGGAGAATGATTCAATGCAACAAGAACGGTTAAGCTACGCCTCGGGACCAAGCACACAGCCCTTATTGGGTATGACCATTGGTGAACAATTTGATCAGGCTTGTCGGCAATATGCTGAAAAGGAAGCAATCGTTAGTTTTCATCAAAACAGACGATTAACCTATAAAGCTTTACAAGATGAAGTAAATGCTTTTGCTTGTAGCCTTTTAAAATTGGGATTAAAAAAAGGAGATCGATTAGCGATCTGGTCACCTAATTGTGTGGAATGGACCATTACGCAGTTTGCAGCTTTTAAAGCAGGGATTATTTTAGTCAATCTAAATACAGCTTATAAAAGTCATGAGCTTGAATATGTGTTGAATAAGGTCTCATGCAAAGGATTGATTATTGCTTCTCAATTCAAAACGACGGATTACCAAGAATTACTCACAAAAATTGCCCCTGAGTTAACCACCTGTACAGATAAAGTGCTCAGTTCAGAGCGACTGCCACATTTAAAATTTGTCATTAAAATTGATGACCAGCAACATACGGGTATTCATCGCTTTAGTGATTTAGTCAGCGCACCAACTTCTGAACAGCTAGAACAATTAAAACTATTAACCAAGCAGCTTCAGTTTGATGAAACTATTAATATTCAATTTACATCAGGTACAACAGGTAACCCTAAAGGGACTATGTTGACCCACCATAATATTTTAAATAATGGCTATTTTGTCGGTGAAGGCATTCGTTTGACCCCTCAAGATAAAGTCTGTATTTCTGTGCCGTTGTTTCATTGTTTTGGCATGGTCATGGGGAATTTAGCCTGCGTTACACATGGGTCAACCATGGTCTATCCATCGGCTGTATTTAATCCTTTAGAAACTTTAAAAGCGATTCATCAAGAGCGTTGTACGGCAGCTTATGGCGTGCCAACCATGTTTATTGCCACCTTAGAACATGAACAGTTTAATGAGTTTGACCTGTCGAGCTTAAGAACAGGTATTATGGCAGGGAGTCCTTGTCCACGTGAAATTATGCAACGTGTTATAGACCGAATGCATATGTCTGAAATCACGATTTGTTATGGCATGACTGAAACCTCGCCAGTGAGTGTACAAAGTTCTGTAAATGATTCGATTGATAAGCGAGTAAGCACGGTTGGACATGTTCATCCGCATGTTGAAATTAAAATTGTCGATTTAGAAGGGCAGATTGTTCCGCAAGGCACTTTAGGTGAGCTATGCGTTCGCGGTTATTCAGTGATGGCTGGCTATTGGGGCGAAGAAGAAAAGACCAAAGAGGTCATTGATGCTGCTGGTTGGATGCATACAGGTGATATTGCCGAAATGGATCAAGACGGTTTTATTAAAATTAAAGGCCGTATTAAAGATGTGGTGATTCGTGGTGGGGAAAATCTCTTTCCAAAAGAAATTGAAGACTTCTTATACACTCATCCAGATGTAAGCGATGTCCAAGTCATTGGCTTACCAGATGCCAGATATGGCGAAGAACTCTGTGCTTGTATTATTTTGCATGAACATCATCAAATTGATGAAGACAGCATTCGCCAATTCTGCAAAGAGCATATTTCTCATAATAAAGTGCCGCGCTATGTCCGATTCTTTAATGAGTTTCCAATGACAGCTTCAGGCAAAGCGCAGAAGTTTAAATTGCAGGAAATTATGCGAGCTGAACTTAACTTAACTGGAAATGTCTTTGACTAAAGAGGTTAAAAGTTTGGTCAAAGTGCAGCAAACTATAAGTTAAAAGGCAGCTTAAATAGAGGATAAGCAAAATGGCAAAAGACTTTAATAGCCCAAAGGTAGTCGAAGGATATGACGAACATATTCGTAAATTAATTCCGGGTTATGAGGTGATCCATCAACAGGTGGATGCCATTTTGCAATCAGTGTTACCACCAAATGCTCATATTTTAATTGTGGGTTGTGGCACGGGATATGAACTCGAATATTTACTTAAACGTCATCCAAACTGGAAATTTACGGCAGTTGATCCATCTTTGACTATGCTGCAAAAAGCTCAGGAACAGGTTGAACTTTTAGATAAATCTTCTCAAGTCACCTTTGTTCACGGTGAAACGTCAGCTTTACCTCTTGAGAATTGCTTTGATGCTGCACTTTCTATTCTTGTGGCTCATTTTATTGCAGATGATATAAAACCTGTTTTCTTTAAAGATATTTATGATCGTTTAGAAGAAAAAGCTGTTTTGCTGACCTACGATTTAATGACGTGTGTAAATCCACAGCATCTTCAAGCTTTACGTTATTTATGCTTGGCACAAGGCTTAACAGAAGAACAATGTCAAAAAATGTTAGAGCGTATGGCGCAAGACTTTTTTAGCCTAACCACTGAAGGATATATAAAACTTTTAGAAAAAACTGGTTTTGAAAGTGTGCATCCTTATACGCAAATTTTGACGTATCAAGGGTTTATTGCAAAAAAATAATAGATTTCGGAAAGCGCTAATACGGATATAAAACCTGCATATTCTCAATGAGGAAGAGAATATAAAAACTGAAAAAAATTAGAAGATTTAGCTTCACTTAAAAACAAATTAAAAGTGGTTTTCAGGCCGCTTTAGGGAGGTTTTGTCTAAAAAATATGATTGAAGGTCTTTCTTGTGAAAGAAAAGCAAATTTTAAGCACCTATTTTAGATAGGTACATAACAAAAAGGATGTCGAGATCTTTAAGTCGAATTAAAGATCAAAAGGAAAATTTCATGATGAAAGTTTTAAATACAACGGTTCCAAAAAGCCTGTTGGCTGTTTCTGTGACCCTGTTTGTGTCTTCTGCTTTTGCAGGTCAAACAGATCCTGAAATAGCACAACTTCGCCAAGAAGTAAAAGAACTTCGGGCTATGTTACAAGCCAATATGCAGGCGCAAAAATCTTTATCGCAAGGACGAGTGGAACTAGCAAATTCAGCGCCTCCTCAAGCCGTACCCGTACCACCAATACAGCAAGGTTTAACCAAGTCTGGTGCAGAATTTAACTTATATGGTTATATACGGGCAGATGCTTCTTATCAAATGAAAGGGGCATCTACGATGTATAACAATATTAGCGGTGTTCCACTTGAGAACACGCCAGAAGAATCTGCACAAAAAGACCAGTTGCACAGTACGGTTAATGTGACACGTTTCGGGTTGAATTTTAAAACCCCGACGGCCGCGGGTGAGGTGGGCGGAAAGTTAGAAATGGACTTCTTTGGGGCAGCCACTCGTGATCAGTTTCGGATACGCCATGCTTATTTAACGTTTGATAAATGGCTCATTGGTCAAACGTGGTCAACATTTATCGCACCTGAATATTATCCGGAAACGATTGATGCAGGCACATTTGTAGGCAGTGCATTATTAAGATCACCGCTCGTCCGTTATAGCGATAACTTAACTGCCAATACGAGTTTTGCAATATCGGTTGAAGACCCGAAATATACTGCAACAACTGACCCTGACAATAAAATGCGCTTACCCGCTTTGGTAGGACGCTTAAATCATAAATTTGCCAATGGCTCGATGTTGTCGGGACGTAGTTTTGTCGCCGAAAAGAGAACGAATAATGATGAGGAAGTCGCTTGGGGCGTAGGCTTGGGCGGTAAATACCAAATTACGCCCGATACATTACTCAAAGCCGATTATTACCATGTCAAAGGAGATGGGCGTTTCTTGCTATGGAGTAACAGCGGCTATGCAATAGATGATCAAAATAATATGCATAGCAATGAGTTTGACACCGTTTCTTTAGGCTTAACGCATCAATTCACGCCACAAATTCGTTCAACCTTAGCTTATGGCTATATGAAAGCCAAAGATGATAACCGTTTTGCCGAATTACAACGTAATAGCACCACTCAAAACAAAGAGCTTTGGCAAGGCTGGGTAAATGCACTGTATAACCCTTACAAGCCAATTACCTTGGGGGTCGAATATGTGTATGGCGAACGAGAAACTTTTGATGGCCGTAACGGGATTGATAACCGCTTCAATATGATGGCGAGTTATGACTTTTAATTTATTCAACAAGACCTTGAATAATCTGTTTTTTCTTTAGGGTGCAATATGTCGTTTTAAAAAATTAAATATGAATTTATCTCACAGAGGAGGTGAGTAAATGACAACATCTAAATTAAATGTAAATGAAGTTATTGATCAGGCTCGATTTACCCCTTTTCACTGGAGCATTTTGCTTTGGTGTTTATTAATTATTGTTTTTGATGGTTATGATCTGGTGATTTATGGCGTTGTACTGCCTTTGCTCATGCAAGAGTGGTCATTAACAGCTGTACAAGCGGGGATGTTAGCAAGTACAGCACTATGCGGAATGATGTTTGGGGCAATGTTCTTTGGAACTTTGGCAGACAAAATAGGCCGTAAGAATGTAATTTTAATTTGTGTCACTCTTTTTAGTGGTTTCACCTTTTTAGGTGCTTTTGCATCAAGCCCACTTGAGTTTGGAGTGCTTCGGTTCTTGGCGGGACTGGGCATTGGTGGGGTCATGCCAAATCTAGTTGCTTTAACCTCTGAATACGCACCGAAACGTATACGCAGTACTCTGGTAGGGACCATGTTTAGTGGTTATGCGATTGGGGGAATTCTTTCGGCCTTAATTGGTAGTTATTTGGTTGAAAGTCAGGGGTGGCAAATTATGTTTTTAATTGCTGGTATTCCACTATTTCTATTACCTGTAATCTGGAAGTTTTTACCTGAGTCATTAACTTTTTTAGTTAAAACTGGAAAAACTGAACAGGCACAGCGCATTATTCAAAAAATTTCACCTGAACAAACACTAACAACCCATACGCAATTAGTTCTTAATGAAGATAATGTTCCAACAGGTAGTTCTGTAAAAGGATTATTTCAACAAGGTCGCGCATTCAATACACTCATGTTTTGGCTCGTGTTCTTTATGTGCTTACTCATGGTGTATGCCTTAAGTAGCTGGTTACCAAAACTCATGCTGGCAGCAGGGTATTCATTGGGCAAAAGTATTTTATTTTTGCTTGCCCTAAATGTTGGCGCAATGATCGGTTCAATCGGTGGGGGTATTTTGTCTGATAAATTCCATCTAAAACCTGTAATTATGGGAATGTTACTGGCAGGGGTTTTAGCATTAATCGGTTTAGGCTTTAAGTCACCAGCCTATGTTTTATATGGTTTGGTGACCGTTGCAGGAGCTGCAACGATTGGGACCTCAATTCTGCTTTATAGTTATGTTGCACAATATTATCCATTAAGTGTGCGTTCTACTGGGATTGGCTGTGCCTCTGGTGTTGGTCGAATTGGGGCAATAGTTGGTCCAATCTTAACGGGCTTGTTATTGGGTTTAGAATTGCCACATAAAATGAATTTCGTGATGATCGCAATCCCTGCAATTTTAGCGCTTTTCGCCGTCATGGTTTTAAGACGTTACGCAGCTGAAAAACAGCCGATTACTTCAAAACTTACCGCCGAGTTAGAGGGTAATTAATCCATATGGATACAGGTAGGAAACAAATTCCTACCTGTATCTGGACGTTTTATTTGTTAACTAGCTGGTTTAAATCAACCAGATTTGCCATTTGTTGATTACCGCGATCATTAGGATGTAAATGATCTCCAGAATCATAAATTGGATTTAATCGGTCAGAATGTTTTGAATCTTTTAAGCCTTGCTCAAGATCAAGAACCCCATCAAATGTTTTACTGGTTCTGATCCAGTGATTAATGCGCTGGCGTAATTCATCTTTGTTAGGCTGATAATAGTTATCTAAAGGTGTATTGGGTAAAGCGCCTGAAAAGGGAAGTAACGTCGCCCCAATCACTTGAATACCTTGCTCATGAGCGTCCTTTACAACACGTTTATAACCTTCGGTTAAGGCTTCAAACGACGGTATTTGTTGTTTAGGTGCAAAAGCTGTACCGGGCCATGAAATATCATTAATACCAACTAAAACAATTAAAGTTTTAACACCTGAGTATTGAAACACTTCACTGTTTAAACGTTTTAATGCACTGTCACCCATACCGTCTGTAAGTAGTCGATTCCCTGAAATTCCACTATTAATAACCGCTATTTGATGGGTCGATAAGCGCTTAGCTAAAAAGTCAGTCCATCTCGTATTTGCATCTAAAGTTGCAGTTGCGCCGTCAGTAATGGAGTCTCCAATGACCGCAACAACGTGTGCTTTACGTTTCGGTTTTATTTCAATAGCCGATAATAATAATCGCGCAGTTGTTGTTTTGGCACTGCTAGGCGTATTTAAGTTGGCGGTCTGGTTGCCAGCAATAAGCCAACTGGTTTGTTTCGCATCCCAATGAAAAGTTTTAAATGTAGTGGGCTTTTCAATAAAGGTATTTACCATTAACTGTGCATAATCGGGAACTGGTAATTGGATTGGATCACTCATCAGTTGTTTGCCAGGTAAAATTTGTGCTTTAAGCTTTCCAGAGAAATAAACTGGATAAGCATTCTTTGATTTAAGACTTTGTCCTTTGAATATTCCCACAGTTGTTTTATCAATAGATAGCGGTTGATCACCATATTGATTGGTAAAAACGAGCCTAACAGCTTCACCACCTAAACTAATTTGACTGATTTGTTTGATGGTCTGATTAGATATTTGCTCTGGAATATTGGTCGGGAAAACGAAATCTTTATTCCAGACTTTTTGGGGGCTGGCTGCCCAAGTGGTAATCCATTGGCTCTTTTGTACTTCTGATTGTGCAAAGTTTGTAAATAAAACGAGAGAGAATAGGGTGGTTTGATAACGTTTCATCTCGTGAACTCTTTAAAACGAATTAAAGTTATCTTGAAACAAATTGCTGGCTTGTTATAGCGACATAAGCGGAATAAGATTTGTGAATGAAATTCATAAATAGCTTTTGTTATGTCATATTTTGATATTAATCGGTCTGGCGAGTTGGCAATTTTTATTCGAGTGGTCGAGCTTGGGAGTTTCTCTGCCGTTGCAAGAGCTTGTGACATGACGCCGTCTGCGGTCAGTAAGTTAATTTCTCGGTTGGAAAAAAGACTTGGCGTCAGACTACTGAACCGTTCAACACGCCAGTTTCAGCTTACCAGTGAAGGATGTCAGTTTTATGAGCAAGGCATTCACATACTCAATAACTTAGATGAACTAGAACAATCAGTTACTGCAAATCATATGCCGCAAGGGCGAATTCGGATTCATACCAGTCTTTCATATTGGACACACTTTTTATTGCCCTGTATTTCGCTATTTAACGAGTGTTATCCACAAATTGAATTAGAGGCTCATTTGAGTGATGAAGTCATTAATTTAGTTGAGCAACGGATTGATGTTGCAATCCGGACAGGGCCTTTAAAAAGCTCAAATTTGGTTGCTCGCTCACTCGGAAGCACGCAGAAACATTATGTCTGTTCACCTGCATATATTGAAAAGTATGGTTGTCCGCAGCACCCAGAAGAGCTTTATGAACATCAGCTTTTGGATGTAAGTTATCAGCGTCAGAATAAAACATGGTTGTTTAAAAAAGATGAGCAAGAAATCACACTTGCACCTACTCAAGTCCCGAGAGTAAATCATGGAGAAGCAATCTTACAATTAGCGCTTGCAGGTGTTGGTGTTGCACAGCTTAATGAATTCCAAGTTCGAAAAGCGCTAGAGCAAAAACTATTGGTTAAAATTCTTGAAGACTGGAATATCAATGCTTCTGAAGAATTTCATGCTGTTTGGATAGGACATGACAAATATGTCCCTAAACGTGTAAGGGCATTTTTAGATTTCTTGGTAGAACAGGCAAAGATTAGTTAATTAAGTTTTTTCTGGCACTTAACTGACATTGGTGCATGGTTTCATTCATTGTTTCCACGAAGTGCATATCCGCATCAATATTTTGTAAGCTTACTTTAGGTAAGTTTTCTACAAATTGTGGCGAATAATGTTCTTCTAAAGAGTTATAAATACAATTACATTGTGAAAGTGCGCGTCCTGCCCAAACACAATGTCTGTTAAATTCATTTTTACTGATAGATCTGCAACCTAGTAAACTTATAGAACTTATTAATAGGATGCACATTAAAACAATACGATATAAAAAAAACATCATAATTGCTCTTAGTTGGTTTTTGTTATCATTCGATTTGGTATAGAGATGTTCTAATCTTTAATTGGCGTTAAATCTTGAGATTTTTTCCGTATAAAGATAAAAGTTTGGATAGGTAAAAAGATGGTAGGAATTCTTTAAAAGTGTTTTAAGCTGAACGATAAGATAATAAATTTTAAGAAAAATAAAATGATATAAAATAATAGTCATTAGAGACTCCTTGATAAAAGAAGTTACGCCCAATCACTGCTATTAATTATGGTGGTGAAACGAAAGAGGGTTAGCAGACTGATACCTAAGAAACCAGCACACCCGAAGGTGTCCCACTCCCGTTCTGAACTGCACCCCATAAGTTAGACTTTTAAAACTTATGAGGTGTGCTCTATGCCAATTCCGAAGCATTCAAAAGAGTTAAAATTAAAAGTCATTCAAGCTTATTTAGAGGGAAGTAAAGGATATAAAATCCTTTCACAAGAATTTAATGTAGATCTCCAAACCATCCGCTTATGGATTGAAAACTATAAGGCACAAGGTGAAGATGGCCTGAATGTTAAAACTAAAAAAACCTACTACTCTTCCGAATTTAAAATCAAGGCTGTACAAATGCTTCTTGATAAGATACCGGTAAGAGAAGTTAGAAGACGGTTAAATCTGAGCGGGACGTCAATTTTAAGAAGGTGGCTAGCTCAGTATCATAAAGAAGGGATTGCTGGGTTTAATACCACGAGGATTTATACCAATATGCTTAAACAAGATAAAACTAAAATAACCAAGTCTGTAAAAGATGACAAAGATAAATCTCAGCAGGAGCTCATTGATGAAGTGACCGCTTTACGAGCAGAGGTTGCCTTTTTAAAAAAGCTAAAAGCCTTAAAACTGAAGCAACGTACCTAAATTCAATTTCTACTGCAGACAGTGTTCAAGTTATTTCAGAATTAAGGCAAATTTATCCATTAAAGCTCTTACTCAGTATTGCCAAGATCGCTCGTAGTACTTATTTCTATCACATGAAAGCTGTACGCTCTAAGGATAAATATACTGAGTTAAAACAGCAGATCAAGTCCATATATCACAAGCATAAGGGATGCTATGGCTATCGTAGAATTACTCTTGCTCTGAAAAGTACAGGAATAATAATCAACCATAAATGTGTATATCGTCTTATGAAAACTATGGGACTTAAATCACGTATCAGAGCACTAAAATATCGCTCATATAAAAGTGGTTGTGTCGGGATGGTGGCCGATAACATTATGCAACGGCAATTTAAAGCGAACCGTCCCAACCAGAAATGGGCAACTGATGTGACGGAATTTAATGTTAACGGTGAAAAACTTTATCTATCACCAATTATAGATTTATTTAATGGGGAAATTATTACCTTCCGGATCCAACGTAAACTCAATTATGAGTTAGTGAAAGATATGCTCATTCATGCTTTAGCTAAACTTAAGCGACATGAGAAACCAATTCTCCATTCAGATCAAGGATGGCAATATCAAATGGCTCATTATCAACAGCAATTAAAGCAACATGGTTTAATTCAAAGTATGTCTCGTAAAGGAAATTGCTTAGATAATGCTGTAATAGAAAGCTTCTTTGGAATATTAAAATCGGAGTGCTTTCATGGTGAAAAATTTCAATCAACTGATGAGTTAGAGAAAACTATACGAGAGTACATTCATTATTATAATCATGAGAGAATCAAGGTGAAGCTACAAGGTTTATCCCCTGTACAATATAGAAACCAGTTTTTAAAAACTGCTTAAC
>NZ_JFXG01000017.1:0-66420 GCF_000588015.1 Acinetobacter sp. 1294243 | reverse complement strand
CCCCCATTCGTTAGAACGGGGGTGTTTAGAATAATGAGCTGGCGATGACTTACTCTCACATGGGTAACCCCACACTACCATCAGCGCTAAGAGGTTTCACTTCTGAGTTCGGGAAGGGATCAGGTGGTTCACTCTTGCTATGGTCGCCAGCACAACTGGTATGGATACTTGCTTCGTTTTATTCACTGTGTGATACGTTGCGTTTTCCAAATCTTTACAGATGGGCTGATTGGTCTGATTTTTCGTTGTTCATTTTAGCTAGTAGTATAACTAAATCAAGTTGCTTTGCATGTTTATGAATCGATTGATGCTTCATATACAACTGCTTGGGTGTTGTATAGTCAAGCCTCACGAGCAATTAGTATTGGTCAGCTTCACATATCACTATGCTTCCACATCCAACCTATCAACGTCCTAGTCTCGAACGGCTCTTTAGAGGAATAAATTCCTAGGGAAATCTTATCTTGAGGTAGGCTTCCCGCTTAGATGCTTTCAGCGGTTATCCCTTCCGAACATAGCTACCCGGCGATGCGACTGGCGTCACAACCGGTACACCAGAGGTTCGTCCACTCTGGTCCTCTCGTACTAGGAGCAGATCCTCTCAAATTTCCAGCGCCCACGGTAGATAGGGACCGAACTGTCTCACGACGTTCTAAACCCAGCTCGCGTACCTCTTTAAATGGCGAACAGCCATACCCTTGGGACCTGCTTCAGCCCCAGGATGAGATGAGCCGACATCGAGGTGCCAAACACCGCCGTCGATATGAACTCTTGGGCGGTATCAGCCTGTTATCCCCAGAGTACCTTTTATCCGTTGAGCGATGGCCCTTCCATACAGAACCACCGGATCACTAAGACCTACTTTCGTACCTGCTCGACTTGTGGGTCTCGCAGTTAAGCGCGCTTTTGCCTTTATACTCTACGCGTGATTTCCGACCACGCTGAGCGCACCTTCGTACTCCTCCGTTACTCTTTAGGAGGAGACCGCCCCAGTCAAACTACCCACCAGACACGGTCCTCGTCCCGGATAACGGGACAGAGTTAGAACCTCAACATTACCAGGGTGGTATTTCAAGGACGGCTCCATTGGAACTAGCGTTCCAACTTCAAAGCCTCCCACCTATCCTACACAAGTAAGGTCAAAGTTCAGTGTCAAGCTGCAGTAAAGGTTCACGGGGTCTTTCCGTCTAGCCGCGGGTACACTGCATCTTCACAGCGATTTCGATTTCACTGAGCCTCTGCTGGAGACAGCGCCGCCATCATTATGCCATTCGTGCAGGTCGGAACTTACCCGACAAGGAATTTCGCTACCTTAGGACCGTTATAGTTACGGCCGCCGTTTACTGGGGCTTCGATCAAGAGCTTCGCTTACGCTAACCCCATCAATTAACCTTCCAGCACCGGGCAGGCATCACACCCTATACGTCCACTTTCGTGTTTGCAGAGTGCTATGTTTTTAATAAACAGTTGCAGCGGCCTGGTTTCTGCGGCTGTCGTCAGCTCAGGAAGCAAGTTCCATCACCAACAACAGCGTACCTTCTCCCGAAGTTACGGTACCATTTTGCCTAGTTCCTTCAGCAGAGTTCTCTCAAGCGCCTTGGTCTACTCGACCTGACCACCTGTGTCGGTTTCGGGTACGATTCCTGTGTAACTGAAGCTTAGAGACTTTTCCTGGAAGCATGGTATCAGCCACTTCACTGTACAAGTACAGCTTGCTATCGGATCTCAGTATAGAGTACCCCGGATTTGCCTAAGATACATACCTACATCCTTCCACCTGGACAACCAACGCCAGGCTGACTTAACCTTCTCCGTCCTCTCATCGCATTACACAGAAGTATTGGAATATTAACCAATTTCCCATCGACTACGCCTTTCGGCCTCGCCTTAGGGGTCGACTCACCCAGCCCCGATTAACGTTGGACTGGAACCCTTGGTCTTTCGGCGAACGGGTTTTTCACCCGTTTTGTCGTTACTCACGTCAGCATTCGCACTTCTGATACCTCCAGCATACTTCTCAATACACCTTCATCGGCTTACAGAACGCTCCCCTACCACTTGACTAATGTCAAATCCGCAGCTTCGGCACATAGTTTTAGCCCCGTTACATCTTCCGCGCAGGCCGACTCGACTAGTGAGCTATTACGCTTTCTTTAAAGGGTGGCTGCTTCTAAGCCAACCTCCTAGCTGTCTATGCCTTCCCACATCGTTTCCCACTTAACTATGATTTTGGGGCCTTAGCTGGCGGTCTGGATTGTTTTCCTCTTGACTACGGACGTTAGCACCCGCAGTCTGTCTCCCGGATAGTACTCATAGGTATTCGGAGTTTGCATCGGTTTGGTAAGTCGGGATGACCCCCTAGCCGAAACAGTGCTCTACCCCCTATGGTATTCGTCCGAGGCGCTACCTAAATAGCTTTCGGGGAGAACCAGCTATCACCAGGCTTGATTAGCCTTTCACCCCTATCCACAAGTCATCCCCTGGCTTTTCAACGACAGTGGGTTCGGTCCTCCAGTTAGTGTTACCCAACCTTCAACCTGCTCATGGATAGATCGCCTGGTTTCGGGTCTATACCCAGCAACTAAACGCCCTATTAAGACTCGATTTCTCTACGGCTCCCCTATACGGTTAACCTCGCTACTGAATATAAGTCGCTGACCCATTATACAAAAGGTACGCAGTCACACCACGAAGGTGCTCCCACTGCTTGTATGCATGCGGTTTCAGGATCTATTTCACTCCCCTCACAGGGGTTCTTTTCGCCTTTCCCTCACGGTACTGGTTCACTATCGGTCAGTCAGGAGTATTTAGCCTTGGAGGATGGTCCCCCCATATTCAGACAAGGTTTCACGTGCCTCGCCCTACTCGTCATCATTATGTGTGCCCTTTCGTGTACGGGAATATCACCCTCTACGTTCGCACTTCCCAGAGCGTTCCACTAAAACACACATAACTTAATGGGCTGATCCCCGTTCGCTCGCCGCTACTGAGGGAATCTCAATTGATTTCTTTTCCTAAGGGTACTGAGATGTTTCACTTCCCCTCGTTCGCCTTGCAACACTATGTATTCATGTTGCAATACCTACCTTAAAGTAGGTGGGTTCCCCCATTCAGAAATCTCCGGATCAAAGGATATTTGCCGCCTCCCCGGAGCTTTTCGCAGGCTATCACGTCTTTCATCGCCTCTGACTGCCAAGGCATCCACCACATGCACTTAATTACTTGACTATACAACCCCAAACAGTCGTCAACACCTACAAGTGAGTGTTGTCCGTGCGATTCTTCATCGCTACTATCTGTTGTTTGTGTACTTAAACACTGTACAGCTTCAATCTAAATTCATATACCAAAACGCTTGATTCAGTTAATTTGCTAGTTCTCAATTCATCTAGATTAATTGCTTAATCTAAACTCTTGAGTGAACAATTTATTTCAGACTCAATTTTGCCAATCTGTTAATGAATAAACACGCCTTCGTCAGGTCATGCTTAATACCGTGATACTTAAATCACAGAAGTTAATAAACCAAGACCGAAATCTCTATTTACTAATTTCTGTAATCCGAACTTCTCTTAAGTTCTGGTGGAGACTAGGAGAGTCGAACTCCTGACCTCCTGCGTGCAAAGCAGGCGCTCTACCAACTAAGCTAAGTCCCCAGCTTACATCATCAGTCATGTATCTTTTATCTATAACTTCAACCAGTCAAAGTCATGGTGGGTCTGACAAGACTTGAACTTGTGACCCCACGCTTATCAAGCGTGTGCTCTAACCAACTGAGCTACAGACCCTCAGATACATCTATGAAGAACAACTTGTTGTGGATTCTTACCAATCGTCAATCTTTCGTTAAGGAGGTGATCCAGCCGCAGGTTCCCCTACGGCTACCTTGTTACGACTTCACCCCAGTCATCGGCCACACCGTGGTAACCGCCCTCTTTGCAGTTAGGCTAGCTACTTCTGGTGCAACAAACTCCCATGGTGTGACGGGCGGTGTGTACAAGGCCCGGGAACGTATTCACCGCGGCATTCTGATCCGCGATTACTAGCGATTCCGACTTCATGGAGTCGAGTTGCAGACTCCAATCCGGACTACGATCGGCTTTTTGAGATTAGCATCCTATCGCTAGGTAGCAACCCTTTGTACCGACCATTGTAGCACGTGTGTAGCCCTGGCCGTAAGGGCCATGATGACTTGACGTCGTCCCCGCCTTCCTCCAGTTTGTCACTGGCAGTATCCTTAAAGTTCCCGACATTACTCGCTGGCAAATAAGGAAAAGGGTTGCGCTCGTTGCGGGACTTAACCCAACATCTCACGACACGAGCTGACGACAGCCATGCAGCACCTGTATGTAAGTTCCCGAAGGCACCAATCCATCTCTGGAAAGTTCTTACTATGTCAAGGCCAGGTAAGGTTCTTCGCGTTGCATCGAATTAAACCACATGCTCCACCGCTTGTGCGGGCCCCCGTCAATTCATTTGAGTTTTAGTCTTGCGACCGTACTCCCCAGGCGGTCTACTTATCGCGTTAGCTGCGCCACTAAAGCCTCAAAGGCCCCAACGGCTAGTAGACATCGTTTACGGCATGGACTACCAGGGTATCTAATCCTGTTTGCTCCCCATGCTTTCGCACCTCAGCGTCAGTGTTAGGCCAGATGGCTGCCTTCGCCATCGGTATTCCTCCAGATCTCTACGCATTTCACCGCTACACCTGGAATTCTACCATCCTCTCCCACACTCTAGCTAACCAGTATCGAATGCAATTCCCAAGTTAAGCTCGGGGATTTCACATTTGACTTAATTAGCCGCCTACGCGCGCTTTACGCCCAGTAAATCCGATTAACGCTTGCACCCTCTGTATTACCGCGGCTGCTGGCACAGAGTTAGCCGGTGCTTATTCTGCGAGTAACGTCCACTATCTCTAGGTATTAACTAAAGTAGCCTCCTCCTCGCTTAAAGTGCTTTACAACCATAAGGCCTTCTTCACACACGCGGCATGGCTGGATCAGGCTTGCGCCCATTGTCCAATATTCCCCACTGCTGCCTCCCGTAGGAGTCTGGGCCGTGTCTCAGTCCCAGTGTGGCGGATCATCCTCTCAGACCCGCTACAGATCGTCGCCTTGGTAGGCCTTTACCCCACCAACTAGCTAATCCGACTTAGGCTCATCTATTAGCGCAAGGTCCGAAGATCCCCTGCTTTCTCCCGTAGGACGTATGCGGTATTAGCATTCCTTTCGAAATGTTGTCCCCCACTAATAGGCAGATTCCTAAGCATTACTCACCCGTCCGCCGCTAAGATCAGTAGCAAGCTACCTCTCTCCGCTCGACTTGCATGTGTTAAGCCTGCCGCCAGCGTTCAATCTGAGCCATGATCAAACTCTTCAGTTAAAATCATTTTGTACCTTATTTAAAGACAAGGTACCAATTCTGGCTCATCAATTACTGACTTAAATTTCGCTCAAATAAACTTCGAGTAATTTAAACCAATCAATCAATGAAAATTATTTCGATTAATCAACCAGTAAAAATCCACACAAGTTGTTCTTCAATTCTCTTAATGATCTTCTTCCTGGTTCGTCACCAGCAAGCTAGGTCGGCTATATTACTCTTAATCTCTTAAAAGTCAACAGGTAATTTCGATATTTTTAAAACTTATCTCTCAAACCAACTTACCATCAAATTCATCACTTAAAGCAACCAATCTAATCTCAAGTAACTGTTTTTCAACAAGTTTCTATCTGCATCACCGCCGATGGATGTGCATTATAGACCATCTCATCCCCTTTGCAACCCTTTTTTTAAATCAATATCATCAACTGGATACTTTTTAAGCTTTTTATCATTTTATCTATATTATTTGATCAATTTTACATTGATAATAGGTTATCAATTTTGTATTAAAACATATCTCCACCCAACTGCACATTTAAGTATTAGCCTGGCTGGCGGTTAAGGAATTATATGAATTATTCTAATTTAATTTTACTAAGCTTATTATCTGTAGGTGTTTGTACCTCTTTATATGCTCAAGAAAATACTATAAGCGAATCTTCTAATGCGAGCTCATTAGAAGAAACAGCACCGACTCATACGCGCTCACAAATTATTAAAGATTTAAAAAATATTAAAGTTAAAGATTTAAAAATTAATGCGAATGCAGCACAACCAGATCCTGTAAAAGATCCATTACAGTCATTAAATCGTCCAATTTACTCATTTAACGACATGTTGGACCGAAATTTTTTACGCCCAGTTGCTGTGCAATATAGAGAAAAGACTCCAGAAGATGTACGTGGTTCTTATCGTCAGTTCCGCAAAAATCTTGGAGAACCTTGGAATGCTGTTAACCAGCTTATTCAAGGCCGCCCTGACCGTGCGGCAAAAACCCTAGGTCGCTTTACAATTAATACGTTAACTACTCTTGGTTTAGCTGACCCTGCCAGCCGTTTAGGTTTACCGACTGAAGAAGAGAATTTTGGTGTAACTCTCGGTTACTATGGTGTTCCTTCTGGCCCATTCCTGATGTTGCCTTTTTTCGGTCCAAGTACCTTACGTGATGGTTTTGGTTTAGCAGTAGACGCCCAAGCACGTCCACAGAAATATGTTATGGATGATCAAGAGGGGCTTTATTGGTCAAGTAATATGTTACAAGCGGTTGATACACGCGCTCAATATCTGGACCTAGATCAGACCTTACAAGGTGATCAATATGCCATGATTCGAGATTTATATCTCCAACGTAAAGCATTCCAAATTGCAGAGAAAAAGGGTGACTCAGCTGATGTATCTTTCATTGATGATGATTCAGAAGATACACCTGATGAGAATCAAAACCCTTAAAAGATGAAATCGAGGTATTGCTTGGATTAAGAGTTGGGCAATACCTTGATTTTGATCATACATACTCTATGATGAATAAAGTGATCATATAAAAGGACTACCATCTCTTCTATGTATTTTATTAAACCGACACGCTCTATCCCTTATTTAGAGCAAGCTTTGGATAAATTGCCAGGCTTACAAGTCATTAACATAGATGATTTAGATTTATATGATCCAACCATCATTGCAATAGCAGATGTACAAGATTTCCTGACATATAAATGGAATTTACCAACGGTTGTCATTGCTTTTGAACATGAAGGTAGCGCTTTAGCCCAAGCTTGGGAAGCGGGTGCTCTTGCAGGTTGGGTATGGAATCAACTACCTCATGATTTAAATAAAGCATTATCAAGAATCGATGCTCAATACAAACGTAATCAAGATAGCCGCGATTTACCTTCGGCTGCTGAACTACAAAAAAGACTATTACCTAATCCAATTGATTTATTAAATTATCAAGTCGAAACTTTCTTTCAGCCTTCAGCTTATCTTTCTGGTGATTGGTATGACTACTGGAAATTAAATGATAAGGAAGTTTTATTTTATCTTGCCGATGTTTCAGGACATGGTGTAACCAGTAGTTTATTAACATCTTGGATGGCAGCTTTCCATGGCCGCTCTAAAACCCCAAGGCAATTAATAAAAAAATTAAATGGCATGTTAGTTCAAGAGAATATTGAAAAGCACATTACGATTGTGGTGGGTATTTTAAACCTTGAAACACATACGCTTCGCTGGTCAAGTGCTGGGCACTACCCTCCTCCTATCATTTTTGAACCTAATCAAGCTCCAAAAATTTTAACAACAAGTAGCTTCCCATTAGGCTTGACTGATGAACTCGAAGTTGAAGAGCATGTTTGTACATTAAATCACCAAGCACGTTTCATTGTTTGCTCAGATGGAGCACTTGAACCTTTTGATGGTGGGTTAAATGATCAGTTCCAACAATTGGTTCATCATTTGCAAAATCAATCATTCCAAGCACCCGATCATGTGGCTGATGACATTGCCATCTTCAGTCTTTGTCGAATGAATTAATTTACGAATCAATTAATTACATAATATACGACTTAAGGACTCTTGAGTCTGCGATGGCACTATGTGATAATTTTTCTATCCTTCTCTGAAAATGGCATTTATATGTCAACAGGTCATGTTGAATATGCAAGTTTAAATGGAACGCATATTTTCAAACTTATTGGTGAAGTGCGAGCCCATTCTTGTATAAGTCTAGACAAACTTTTAAACAGAATTGAACAGCAAGAGAATGTTGTTGGTGCAATCGTTGATTTAACCCAAACAACATTTATTGATAGTACGGTGTTAGGCATCCTGGCTAAGCTAGGTTTAAAGCTTAAACAAACTCATCATATTCAAGCTGTGATGCTATCTACCAATCCAGATATCACAACCTTAGCCAACAGTATGGGGCTAGGGCAGGTTTTTGTCATTTTGAATTACTGTGGCGATCCTAACGTTTGCACATTAACGTTAACTGATGAACAGATCACTCATAATGCAATGCTAAGAACAGTTCTGGATGCACATAAGACATTGATGAAACTCAATGCAAACAATCAGAATATGTTTGAGCCACTTGTGAAGCAGTTACAGAAAGAACAAGATACGCTTGAACAGGTATCAGATAAGCAAAATGCCTGACTTTAAACATTAAGCCGGATTAGAATATGACCCTTATTTCTGTTGCTCAAATGAACTCTCAAGATGATATTGAAAATAATTTTCAAGTCATTGAGTCTTTGATTCAACAAAGTAAGGCACAAAATGCTAGCTTGATTGTTTTCCCCGAAAACTTTGTATGTTTTGCTGCTGGAAAACAACGCGAAACAGCTGAGCAATTTGAGTCTATTCAACAACGGCTTGAGAAACTAGCACATCAATATCAAATCTGGATTGTGGCCGGTACCTTACCATGCCCATTTCGTCCAGATGGATCTACCATTCAAGATGGTCGAGTCCGGACGGTTAGTCTTTGTATTAGCCCTGAGCGTACAGAAGCACGTTATGACAAGATCCATTTATTTGATGTACAAGTGGGCGATGCGGTCGGTGGTTATCAAGAGTCTCGTTTTTTTGAACCTGGAACAGACGTAGTAGTCACATCTACCCCTTTTGGCAATATTGGCTTAATGGTATGTTATGACTTACGTTTTCCAGAGCTTGCTCTAACTCTGAGACAACAAGGCGCTCATATTCTTACTGCTCCTGCTGCATTTACTTATACAACTGGACAAATGCACTGGCAGCTTTTGCTACAAGCTCGGGCAATGGATAGCCAATGTTATGTTTTAGGCGCAGCACAACAGGGCTGGCATGGTGAAAAACGACAAACCTGGGGACACTCTGGGGCAACAGATAGTCGTGGCCAAATTTTAAGTATGATTGGATATGAAGGGAGTGGTTTAATCACTGTACCCTTTGATTTAACAGCACAAGAACTCGTCCGCTCTTCAATGCCTCTGATGACTCACCGTAAATTGATTCATTATTAAAAGTTTAATTATTCATGTGGAAATACTTATTTAGCATTTTTTGCTTGGGGGCAAATATTCATTGTTATGCAGAGTTTGGTACAACAAACCATTTTGTTTCGCCTGCTGCACAGCTCAACTCAGATATTCTTCCAGCAACCCCTAAAAATATCCCCTTGCCCGCTTTTGGCCAAAGAATTATTGGCTGGGGTACAGGCGCAGAAGGTGCAAGACAACGTTTAGAAAATATTCAGCCAGCAGATGTTTCTGTAATTAAAAAACAAGGAACTACGCTTGAAATGATTACTGCATGGCAAGATTTTTATGAACAAGAGCAGCAACGCAATGCAAATAATCCTACTGCGAAGTATCGTGCGCGTTTAATGAAAAAGATTGCAGATTTGTGGTAAACACTTTCATCTAGAATATTTTTATCTTATGGAATAATTGATGTAATTATTCCATTTTTTATATCCCTTAATTTACTTTATTCATAACCTATTCTTATGAACATTTAAGAAACTGAATAGAACGCGATATACTACAAAAGCAATACTAGTTTCTTTGAGGAAGATATGGACCAAGACTGTCAAAACTTAAAGCTTGAGAATCAATTATGTTTCCTCATTTATTCAACGAATTTAGCGCTTAATCAACTCTACAGAAAACTTCTAGCACCTTTGGGCATTACCTATCCCCAATATTTAGTGATGTTGGTGTTATGGGAGCAGGATGAAGTGACTGTTTCAGAAATTGGAGCTAAACTTTTTTTAGAATCATCTACCCTCACTCCTATCTTGAAAAAGTTAGAAGCCTCGCATTTACTTCATCGTACCCGTTCAACTCAAGATGAGAGACAAGTGATTATTACGCTAAGTGATGAAGGAAAAAAATTAAAAGATCAAGCAATCCATATTCCATCAGGCGTATTAGAAGCAAGTTCATGTGATATGACAACACTACTAGGCCTTAAAGATCAACTTACTAAACTCCGTACAAACTTAGTCAAATAAACAGCAATTTTTTTAAAAAATATACTTGTCAAAATAATTAAGTCGTGTACGATATATTTGTATTCAATTTATTTTAGGAATAAAAACGATGTCATTAGAAAAAGTTGTTTATCGTGCAAAAGCTAAAGCAACCGGTGGTCGTGATGGCCGTGCGACTTCATCAGACGGCGTATTAGATGTACAACTTGGTGTACCTAAAGAAATGGGTGGCGCTGGTGGTGCTGTAACAAATCCAGAGCAACTATTCGCAGCTGGTTATTCAGCATGCTTTTTAGGTGCTTTAAAATTTGTTGCAAACCGCGATAAATTTAACATTAGCAAAGACGCTTATGTAGAAGGTGAAGTAGGTATTGGTCCAATTCCTACAGGTTTTAGCATCGAAGCGACTTTAAATGTTTACTTAGTGGGTATGGATCGTGAAGAAGCTGAAAAGTTAGTTGCAGCAGCTCATATTGTTTGCCCATATTCAAATGCAACTCGCAATAATATTGATGTGACGTTTAATATTGTGACTGAATAAGTTTTTATATTTAAAAAATGCCCGAATCAAATCGGGCATTTTTTACATCTTAAATATTATGCTTCACTTGCCTCATTAGTTACACGAAGCACTTCTTCGAGTGTAGTTTTCCCCGCCAGTACTTTGCGCAAACCATCATCACGAATAGAACCGGAATACTCACGAGCATGATTTTCTAATTCATATTCCGCTGCATTACCATGAATCAGACGGCGCATGGGTTCATCAACTGGTACGATTTCATAAATCGCTGTACGCCCATTAAAACCTAAATGTGAACAATGATCGCACCCTTTAGCTTCAGGTAACTGCAATAATGGTTCATTATTAATATGTTGAAAAACCTGTTTCTCAAAAGTATCGGCTTCACGCCATGTCATACAATGTGGACATAAAGTACGAACCAAACGTTGAGCAATCACCCCAATTAAAGAGCTTGATAACAAGAAGGGTTCAATCCCCATATCTTTAAGACGAGTAACTGCACCAATAGCTGTATTGGTATGTAGTGTTGATAAAACCAAATGGCCTGTTAAAGATGCTTGAACCGCAATTTCAGCAGTTTCCAGATCACGGATCTCCCCCACCATTACCACATCAGGATCTTGACGTAACATTGCTTTTAAAGCACGAGCAAATGTCATATCTACTTTGGTATTCACTTGGGTTTGGCCAATGCCTTCGAGTTGATATTCGATTGGATCTTCAGCAGTTAAGATATTACGAGTATTGTCATTTAGATCAGACAAAGCTGCGTATAAGGTGGTCGTTTTCCCCGAACCAGTAGGCCCTGTGACCAAAATAATACCGTGAGGACGATGCACTAACTGAGTTAAACGCTCATAGTCATTAGCCATTAAACCCAAGTGAGTCATGTTGAGTCGGCCCGCTTGTTTATCAAGCAAACGCATAACGACCCTTTCACCATGTGACGATGGCAAAGTTGAAACACGCACATCCACTTCACGGCCAGCAAGACGTAAAGAAATACGTCCATCTTGTGGTACACGTTTTTCAGCAATATCAAGCTTCGCCATAACTTTAATACGCGAAACAAGTAAAGGCGCCAACTCACGGCGTGGTTGTACAATCTCACGTAATTGTCCATCTACACGTAATCGTACAGATAGTTTCTTTTCAAAAGCTTCAATATGAATATCAGAAGCCCCTACTCGAATTGCTTCAGAAAGAAGTGCATTGATCAGACGAACAATAGGTGCGTCATCTTCTTGGTCCATCAAATCTTCTGTTTCGGGAACCTGATCGGCCAAACTCAATAAGTCCGGATGATCTTCTAAACCAGCTGCAACTTGTTGTGACTCCCCTGTATCACCTGCATAACTCGTACTTAAGAGCGTATTAAATTCTTGTTCAGTACATAAT
Source organism: Acinetobacter sp. 1294243 (assembly GCF_000588015.1). Taxonomy (NCBI): domain Bacteria; kingdom Pseudomonadati; phylum Pseudomonadota; class Gammaproteobacteria; order Moraxellales; family Moraxellaceae; genus Acinetobacter; species Acinetobacter sp. 1294243. Next base: position 54,133 of record NZ_JFXG01000017.1, on the reverse strand, counting down.
TGATAATGAGCTGGCTTACCCAAGATGCGTCTTGCTTCCTGTAATGCAATTTTTTCAGTGTTTTGGCGTCTAATAATAAATACCTGATCACCGTCATAACGAAATAAAACACCATGACGCTTGGCAAAACTATATGGAACTTGTATTTGTTTCAATATTTGCATCACAATTTATAATGATGAGTAAGATGATTTTGAGTGTACTCTAAGCAGATTACAGCGTGAAGTCTGTTTAACAACTCGGTAGAGGAATTTTGCGTCTTGTTTGAAAATAATGAATATCAGCCTCACCCCCAGAATTCTTTAAAATGGTGGGGTGAACAGCACTTTGAAATTAACCAGTCCAAAGCATGGCAATTCGGTTCAATGCTCTTTCGTTTAACACGTGGCATAAAAGAATGGCGCATCGAATATTATCGTCCATCTCTCCAAGATGATAATGAACAAGATTGGCACCCAATTGCCGATCCACATTTTGCCTTTCCGCATACGGTTCAAGTAGAACGTTACATGTTTCGAAAGACCAATCCAGAATTTTTACTGATGCCACGTCTGGCAGATCGTTCTGTGGTCATTAAACCTGTTGATCCTATTTACATTCCAGCAGGTCAACGTGGGACTCTATATATCAGCACACCATTATGGATTGCAGGCTTAGTTGAAAGTCAGCATGAACCTTTGTTTGAGATTCCTGTGATTCAGCCTAAAGATACGTGGTTTGGTCCTAATGCGCAGCAAGGAGAAATCTGTTATGCCACTTCCGTGGATGGCCGTACTGATTTGAATCTATTAACACCACGCGCTTTCCGTGCTGTTACTCCAATCGACTTTCACAACACAAGTAATCATCAATTACGCTTTGATCGCATGAATGTGCCAGTGACGGCCCTACCGCTATTTTATAGTGAAAGTACGGGACGCTTATGGACTTCTCAAATTAAAGTTTATTATGAGGGTTCTGATCGTCCGGCACGTATTCGTATTGAAAATCGTACGCCACCTCTTGCTGGTGAAGTGACCTATGTTCACCCACCACGCTCACCTGGTGGAGCATTATTCAATATGTTTGATTCATTCTTTTAAGAGGTTTATATGGCTGATTCAAATATTCCAAAAGATATCGCTGATAGCCTCAAAAGTATATTTACCAATATCAATACCGAACGTATTAGTGAAATTTTAGTCGCTGTTGTACTGTGTTTCATTGGCTTTGTTCTTGCTCGTATTATTTCGAATACGTTTATTAGAACCATTGGCTCACGTTTTAATGCTCACCAACGCCTTGTATGGCGCCGTGGTATTTTTTATTTTATTTTTTTACTCTTCATCATGACGAGTTTGAAAGAAGCTGGGTTCAAACTTAGTGTATTCCTCGGTGCAGCAGGGATTTTAACTGTAGCACTCGGTTTTGCATCGCAAACATCTGCCAGTAACTTGATTAGTGGTTTATTTTTGATTGGTGAAGGTTCATTTGAAGTCGGTGATACGATCCAAATTACTCTCATTCGTGGTAATACAATTGAAGGCGAAGTCATCTCAATTGATTTACTTTCGGTAAAATTACTTACACTCGACAATGTCTATATTCGTTTACCGAACGAACAACTCATTCGTGCGCCTGTACACAACTTGTCTAAATATCCGATACGACGTATCCCAATTACGCTCGCAATCAACTTTCACGAAGATATTATTAAAGTACGTGAGGTTTTACTGAATGTAGCAGCCCATTATCCACTTGTACTGGATGATCCCAAACCTGCAGTTACGGTTACCGCATTCAGGGAATCATCAATTGAGCTTTTATTCACAATGTGGTGTAGACAAGAGAACTCTTTAAAAGTTCGAGATGAAATGCAAGAACGAATCCGAAATGGATTCTTAGATAACCGAATTGAAATTCCTGTTCCTAAAATGGGCTTGATTGATCGACCATCTACTGGTTTTGCTGAAGACGATATCGATCAATATAGCAATCAAAAAGAATTAAAACGAGAGCCTAAAGCTTAGGCTCTTGATTCTTCTGTACGGTAGATGACGGGGGTAATGGCGCAAGATAAGCAATAATTAACATTACTCCACCTGCCCCAATAAACGAAATGACTCGAGTTAATGTCGCACTTTGTGATAGATCAAGTAAAATCAACTTTAATACCACAATACCTAAAAGAGCAGCACCTACAAACCAGAGTTGACGAATCATTTTACGGCTTTAGAATGTAGTTAATACAAATGCCAAAATGACCCAAAGCAATGTCAAACTTAACTGCACTTCACCATTCGTCCAAATTGCTAAGCTCCATAGTGGTGTCCCCCAGTAATGATGTAAGCCCCTAACGACCACACTACTGAATACCAATAACCCAGCTAAAATTGTTGTAATTTTAAAAGTCCACTCTTGTGATTTATCTTGATCAAAAGCATGTTGATAAATAATAAAGAGCAGACCTGCAAATACTACAATAGAAAGAAAATCAGTTAAGTTAAATAAAGGAACAAAATAAAGGTACTCAGCAGAGTGGCGATCAACGCTCACAACTAGCAACCAAATTAAGCTTAAACACCAAACCGGAATTTGATGCAACAATGTAGTTTTATGAGCCTTATACGTCCAAAGCGAATAAACCACAGGGATAAAAGCCAGAGCAACAACTGGCATTTTTGGAAAGATTGCCAAACCAACTACTGCTAACGCCAACCAGCTTAAACCAACCCAGACATTTAAGTACCCAGACTCATCCGACTGCGGTTGAGCCATAATAAATAAGGCACTTAGAATAATGGTAGCGACTAAGAAAGTAGTTTGTTGTAATGAGTCTACCCATTTAAACAACGTAAACACTTGACTCGCAAAGGCTTCGCCCAAAACTAACAACAGTAACAGGCTAATTAAAATTAACTGCAAACTTTGCCATTGCACACGAAGTTTATAGTGAACAACTGCGCTAAATATTGCGATTAGAACTACGGCGAACATCAAATACGGACTCAAAGCATGATGATGCCATGCCATTATTTCTACACCAGCTACAGCACCCGCATACATCCCTAAACACAAGAAAATGCCACTAAACATACTTGCGCTAAAATAGCGTTGCTCTTTACTGTTGTATTGCAATAAATAAAAGGCAGAAATAAATTGAGCAATTGCATAGATGCTTGTGCTTAGCGTTGGGAACTCTTCGTTTACCCACACCTGATAAAACAGCGCAATAGAACTAAGTAAAACTAAAACCACACCAATATATCGGCTTAAACGGTAGCGCTCAGTTACTCCCCACACAATTAAAGCCGTACCTTGGGCAACCCAACCAATCGCTGTCCAATGTGCTCCTTTTGCAAGCGGGAAAATTAAGGCAAAAAACGCAACCGCGAGAATGAAAAAGCTTTTCGCAAGGACCGAAAGCTGAGGATGAGTTTTTTTAATCCAAAAAGTTAATAGCGCATAGGTACCCGCCAAGACGGCGGCACCAATCGTCAAGGCTTGTGTAGACTCATGTACCAAGTAAGCATGAAGGGTAAAGCCCAGTACTGGCACACTAAAAATAAGACCAACATCTAAGAGCGGAGGTAAACGAATGCCTTCTTGTTTTTCACTTGCTGACGTCCGAGATATATTTTGGCTATAACGAACACTAAGCCAAATAAACAGCGCTATATGGCACCACAAAATCCAGTCTAATGTATTAAATTTTGCGGGTTCTGCATAAAATGCGATTGCACTACCACCAATAAACATTGTGGCAAAGAAAGCAATTTGATTTAAGATTTTCCAAGGCTGAATAAAATTAACCGCAGCAACTGCTAAGTTAATTACTAAGTAGTAGCTAAATAGGAAGGTTACATCAGGGCGATATTGAGGAATAACTAAAGGAGCCGCATAAGCCATACCCAGTGCTAATATTGCCAAATAAATAGCTTGTTGTTTTAAGCTCAGGAATACAGTAATAGCTAATAAAATCGTAAACAGAATACTCGCTGTAGTTAGGTTGGCAATTACACCAAAATGATGTGAGAACACAAGTGTCAGGAATACAACAGCCAGCCCAACACCTTGCAATGCCACAGCAAACAGCTGATTTTTCTTTTGCAATGTATACCCAAATGCCGTTAACACACCTCCAGCAATCGCAATAAATCCAAGTTTCACACCTAAACTAAGTTGCCAATGCTCGCTTGCAAAACGTAATAGCAACACTACCCCAACCATAAGCACAGCAACAGCAACTCTTAAGATTGGATTACCATGAATCATCCAATCCACGGCTGGTTGCCACCATGCAGTCTGTACATGGGCTGATTGTTCTGTTTGATTTAAAGGTGCCGTTTCTGCTGGGACTAGCGTGTCCGTATTGCTGGCACTAACTTGTTCTATTACAGGATTTATAACTTCTGTTTGTATGGTCTCATTTACATGAACAGTTTGTTTTGCTGACTCGAGGTATAATAGTCGAGTATGAAATGCACTAATGGTTTGAATCAAACATAGCAATAAAACCAGTAAAGCCCCACCAGCAATCCACATCCAATGATTTATATAAGCAACTAATGCAACCAAGGCGGCTGCATAAATCACTGTTCTTTGCATGTGAATAGAATAAAGTGGCGTTTTCTGCCGAGAAAACTGCTGTTCTAAATGAGTTAAACGCTCATGTAGATTTGATAGTAATTGAACTAGAATGACAGTAAGTGCAATAGATAAAGCAATAACGGCACTCTGAAATTTAAAACCAATTGAAATGGCTAAAAACAAAGTCAAAGCGATCAAAACAATGATCATTCCCTGTTTGTCTTTTTTATACATGGGCTTAGCAATATGACACCTTCATTACAGGTCATCTTACTTCAAGCCAATACAAGCGTATATTTATACATACAAAATACTGCAAAAATCATAAACCTGCATTCATAGCCGTTTTCACGTAAAATACCCGTAATTCAGATTAAGGAATTGTTCAATGCCACCATTTGTCTTGGTTGATGGGTCCTATTTTTTATTTCGTGCATATCATGCATTACCACCATTGACGACCTCTACAGGGTTACATACCAATGCAATACGTGGGGCAATTTCTGCCATTCAAAAATTAATGCGCCGTATGCAGCCAACACATATGGCTGTCATTTTTGATACGCCTGAGCCAACTTTTCGTCACAAGCTTTCACCTATTTATAAAGGTGATCGCCCAACCATGCCGGAAGAGTTATCTCAACAGATTCCATATTTACATGCATTGATTAAAGCTCAAGGAATTCCTTTATATAGTCTTCCGGGTGCAGAAGCAGATGATATTATCGGTACGCTCGCTAAACGTGCCGTACTCGAAGGCCATCATGTACTTATCTCAACCGGAGATAAAGACATGGCTCAGCTCGTCAATGATCATGTAAAGCTTGAAGATAGCTTTAAAGATCGCGTCATGGATACCGACGGGGTATTTGAAAAATTTGGTGTTTGGCCAAATCAAATTATCGATTACTTAACCCTTATGGGCGATGCGTCTGATGGCATCATGGGTGTACCTGGCGTAGGTGCAAAAACAGCAGCTAAGTTACTAACTGAATATGGCACTTTAGACAATATTATTGCCAATGCAGACCAACTTAAAGGCAAACTTAGCCAAAATATTAAAGATAACTTAGACAATATTAAGCTTGACCACCAGTTAGCTAGCATTGTTTGTGATCTTCCTTTAGAACTCGATTGGCATGAGTTAAAGCTTACTGATCCAAATGTAGAGGCTCTACGTAATCTTTATACTGAGCTTGAGTTTAGAAACCAATTACAGTCGCTTGATCATCCAAACAATCCAAATAGCTCAAGCTATAAACAACAAGCTTCACAAACTGTTGTTCAAAATGAAGTTAAACCTGCTGAATCTATAGAAACCGAAGATCAAGCAAGCTTAACTAGTCAAGATGACCAGCTTGGAACTGCAAATTATCACACTGTTTTAACCCAAGAAGCATGGGATCAGCTCTGGCAACGCATGCAAAATGCCGATCATTTTGCTATTGATACAGAAACTACAAGCCTTGATTACCGTATTGCAGAGATGGTTGGTTTTTCAATCGCATTTGATGCGAAAGATGCCTACTATGTTCCATTAGCGCATAATTATGAAAATGCGCCGCAGCAATTAGATCGTGATCAAATTCTGGTTCAAATTAAGCCTGTGCTAGAAAATGAAGCAGTTAAAAAAATTGGGCATCACCTTAAATATGATGCCCATATCTTTGCCAATCATGGCATAGAACTTAAAGGCTGGTATTTCGATAGCATGCTTGCATCTTATGTATTGAATGCAGCGGCCACTCGTCACGGCATGGATGACGTAGCTCGTGTCTACTTAAGCCACTTAACCACCACTTTTGAACAAATTGCTGGTAAGGGTGCTAAACAAAAGACTTTCAATCAAATTGAGATTGAAGTTGCTGCTCACTATGCTGCAGAAGATGCTCATGTGACCTATCGTTTGTATGAAGTGCTTTCAAACAAACTTAAGCCATTTCCTGAGCTAGAAAATATTTTATATAACATCGAAATGCCAGTTGCCCGTATTTTATCGGGTATGGAAGAAGATGGTATTCGTCTAGATCATGCCTTCTTAGATAAATTAAGCGTTGAATTTGCAAAAACGATGGAAGGGCTTGAAAATCAAGCGATGGAAATTGCAGATGAAACTTTTAATATTGCATCTCCTAAACAAGTAGGTGAAATCCTATTTGATAAATTAGGAATCAAAGGCGGTAAAAAAACTGCAACTGGACAATACAGCACCAGTGAAAGTGTTTTAGAAAAAATTGAACATCCTTTAGCGGAAATTATTCTAGAGCATCGCGGTTTAGCAAAGCTAAAAAGTACCTATACTGATCGTCTAGTTGAGCAATCTCATAACGACACGCATCGTGTACATACAAGTTATCACCAAGCACTTACAGCAACAGGTCGCCTCTCCTCTTCAGATCCTAACTTACAAAATATTCCAATTCGTAGACAAATTGGGCGCCAAATTCGTAAAGCATTCATTGCGCCAGAAGGTCGAGTATTATTGGCTGCCGATTACTCGCAAATTGAATTACGTTTAATGGCTCATTTTTCTCAAGATGATGCTTTAGTACATGCATTCCAGCATGGACAAGATGTTCACCGCCGTACTGCTGCAGAAGTATTGGGCATTGCAATTGAAGATGTGACCAATGATCAACGTCGTCAAGCTAAGGCAGTAAACTTTGGTCTACTGTATGGTATGTCTGAGTTTGGTTTGATTCGTCAATTAGGCTTTACACGTCAAGAATCGCAAAACTATATTAAGCAATATTTCCAACGCTATCCTGGCATCTATGAATATATGCAACGCACACGTCAAGTTGCATCAGAGCAAGGTTTTGTTGAAACTATTTTAGGTCGTCGTCTTTATACACCAGATATTGATGCACGAAATGTAATGGTACGTAAGGCTGCCGAACGTGCTGCAATTAATGCGCCTTTACAAGGTAGTGCTGCTGATATCATTAAACTCGCAATGATTGAAGTCGATAAAATCTTGCCAAAAGATCAAGCCAAGTTACTTCTTCAAGTACACGATGAATTAGTGTTTGAAGCAGATCAAAACATTGCCGAGGAGCTCTCTAAGCAAATCGCGACTGTCATGGAATCTGTAGTAAAAATTTCTGTGCCTTTAGTTGTTGAAGTTGGGCAAGGGCAAAACTGGGATGATGCCCATTAATTAGTAGAAATAAAAAAAGGGCTGTATTAACAGCCCTTTTTTTGCGTTAACTTAAAGTCCCGTTAAAAGAACTTTTGCAACTTCATTCATTAAGATCTCGGCAATATAAAGCGCCAAAAACGCCAAAATTGGAGACAAGTCAATCATTCCCATATTAGGCAATAAACGACGGAATGGTGCGAGTAATGGTTCAGCTAAATCTTGAATCACTTCAATATAAGGTGAACGCGATTGAGTGAACATAACCACCCAACTCAAAATAATTGTCGCGAAAATTAAATAACGGCAGAAACGAATTAGGTCCTGAATCATAGTCACAAATGTCAGAATCACTAAGTGAACCGGACTATTTGGCATAGAACCAGAAAGATACATCACGCCAAAAATTTTCAGCAAATATAAAATAATTAAAAGAACCAACGCAGCCAAATTAAATCGGCCTTTTGCGACCGTCGGAAAAATTCGGCCAAAAATATCAACAATTTTAGTCGCCTTTACGGTCGATAAAACCACAGGATTATAAGGACTTACTGCCGCCAATTGCATTAAAAAACGGAAAAAGACCAATAAAATCGCGACATTAATTAAAATTCCAAAAATTAGCGCAGAATTTGCACCCATAGTTGTCTTATCCTATTTAAGCTATTTCGCACTGTCACTCAATTCTTGAGCCAATTCTTGACTACGCTTCTGTGCAGCAGCCAATGCAGATTGAATATTTTGGGAGATTTGTGCACGGTCAAAAACTTCAAGTGCAGCTTGAGTTGTGCCATTTGGCGATGTCACATTCTTACGAAGTTCAGAAGGAGTGTTTGAACTCGTAATTGCCATTTGAGCTGCACCTAATGCCGTTTGAAGAGTCAACGCAGTTGCAACTTTTTCATCAAGTCCTAAATTTTTACCCGCACGGATCATACTTTCCATGAGATAGAAGAAATATGCAGGACCTGAGCCAGAAACCGCTGTTACCGCATCAATTTGAGCTTCGGAGTTTACCCAAATTGTTAAGCCTGTGGCTGCTAAAATCTGACTTGTTAATTCACGATCCGAAGTACCTACTACATCATTTGCATAGATACCATGTGCACCCGTCTGAACTAGAGCTGGCGTATTTGGCATAACTCGAACAATTCGATTGCTATCAATTAAGTTTGATATCGTTTGGATTTCAGCACCAGCAATAATTGAAATAACCAACTTATCTGATAACAGTCCTTTTAAAGGACGTAAAACAGTCGCCAAAACTTGTGGTTTTACTGCCAGTACAACGACATCAGCATTTTTAATTGCAGCTACATTATCTTGTGTCACATGGACTTCTTTTTCTTGCAATAATTGACGTATTTGCTCAACAGGATCTGAAACGGTAATACGTGTTGGCGGTAAACCTCTTGAAATGAGCCCACCAATCAAAGCTTGGGCCATATTACCACCACCAATAAAACAGATATTACTATTTACTGCACTTGTCATAACCATCTTCGCCATTTACCAGATTACAAGAATAAGAAATTAAATCTGGTTGCCACCCTCCTTGCTCACAATACGGAGACTGAGCCAACCAAAATCCTTTCGGTGTAAAAACCCCAAGCATAACATTATCTATGACTAATATTTGAATTGTATGACGAAGCCAAGGCAAAATATGTGCTTCTTGAATTGCTTTTTTTAATGGCCATTGCCCAACACGACCATATAAATGGACCTTTTCACCACCTTGGCGTCGAATAATTTTTAATTTTTTATTTAATAAAGATGCAGACAAACCCATATTTTTTTGAGTAATTTGAAATTGTCCTGAAGCGCATTCCACTATTTCCCCTAGTTGAAAATAATGCTCCATCTCGGTTTCAACTGGGTTTAATTTTTCAGCAAGAAAAACTTGTCGACTCAATCTATAAAGATGATGTTGATAACGGACATAGTAAAACTGGTTCCAATGTAATGCCGCTTGTGCATCAGACTTTGAAACAATTACTTCATTTTTTAACCGCTCAACCATTTCAAATGCAGGGCGATATTGCCCATCACCTTTCATCCAAACCGAAAGCAATTGACGCTGTCGAGCAGAAGATAGTTCTAATAGCTGAGTTAAATCCAAACATTCGTCCATACCACAATTTTGCAAATCAGCTTTTAAAACTTCTTCTAAAATTTCAGAAGCATCTTGCATCAAATAGCTAGTACGACTAAGTGCTTGCTGCATTTTTGGAAAACGGTTTTGTAAGAAGGGCCAAAGTTCTTCACGCGACCATGCTCGATCATAATGGATATCGTAATTTGTAGGGTCAACTACATACTCAATCTCAAGTTGAGTAGTCCACTCGGCAATCTGCTCACGGGTTAAATCCAAAAAAGGGCGCCAAATTGTCATATCTACACGATGATCAATAGACTGCATAGCAGCAAGCCCATCAACCCCCGCACCCGACAATAAACGTAATATTACGGTTTCAGCCTGATCTTGCTGGTGATGAGCAAGCACTAAAATTTCGTTGGCTTGCAAATGTTGTAGATAAGCTTGATAACGTGCCTGACGTGCTTGAGCTTCCAAATTACCGTCAGTAACTTGAACTTTTTGAATGGTATAAGGAATATTTAAATGAGTCGCTTGTTTAGCAACGAATTCGCCCCACTCTGCACTTTTTGATTGCAGTTGATGATCTATATAAATTACTCGGATCTTTTGAGGGAAAATTTGAGACATCAAATGTAGTAGCAGCATTGAATCCATGCCGCCACTACATCCAATAAGAAAAATACTATTTTCTGAAAACTCTTGAGCCTGTTTTAAGACGCGATGCCTAAATTTTCGCTGCCAAACTTCATTAAACGTTGATAACGTGCTTCGCATCGTTCATTTGCATCCATTGGTAGCAACTCATCCAAAGCTTGCTTCAAAACTACTTTTAGGTTTTGCATGACTTGCTCAGGGTCTAAATGAGCCCCTTCGCCTTCATCTACTACATATTCAACAATACCTAGAGATTGTAATTTATCTGCTGTCAAACCTAAAGCTTCACTTGCTTGAGCCGCTTTTTCAGCAGTTTTCCACAAAATAGATGCACAGCCTTCTGGTGAAATCACAGAATAAATACTATGCGACAACATAATTACTCGGTCAGCAACACCAATACCTAGAGCACCACCAGAACCGCCTTCACCGAGTACTGTTGCAACAACAGGAACTTTCAAACTTGAAAGTTGAGCAAGGCTAGTTGCAATTGCTTCAGCTTGTCCACGCTCTTCAGCACCAACACCTGGGTAAGCACCCATAGTATCAATAAATGTGAAGACCGGAAGGTTAAAACGCTCTGCCATATCTAATAGGCGTTGAGATTTACGGTAACCTTCAGGGTTAGCCATACCGAAGTTGTGCTTTAATTTTTCACGGGTACTACGACCACGGTGTTGGCCAATAACCATCACAGGCTGACCATCAAAACGAGCAAGACCACCTACCATCGCACCATCGTCACCAAACAAACGATCACCATGCAAGGCATCAAACTCTGTAAAGATTTCACCGACATAATCTAGAAACTGCGGACGATCAGGATGACGTGCAATTTGAACCGTTGTCCACGCTTTGGACTGAGTAGCTTTTTTCATAGGTCGAATATTATCCCTTTAATCGATAAATTTTTCCGACTGAATATTCAATTCAATGTCCCAATGCTTAAACTGCTCTTGCTCATCATGCAAGTCGGCAACTAACAATGGCCATTGTTTGGCATCACCAGAAACACTAAGTTGCCATTGTTGATCATTTATGATGGTCAGTTCAATGGCAGGAAGCATCTGATCACTTCGACTATGGTTGAGTAAAACTGCTAGGCGAAGTAATAAACATAGATAAAGTAATTTATGACCACCAGCCTTCAAAATTTCATTTTTTACATCATTTCGCAATTTACGACGGTGGTGAGCGACCAAATGTGAAAGGTGATTTTGGTCAATTTGTGAGAAGCCCGGAATATCAGAATGCTGCAATAAATAAGCACCATGACGGTGATACCCACCATGACTAATCGCCAAACCAATTTCGTGCAAATAGGCAGCTCGGCGCAGTAAGTCACTGTCTTCACTCGTTAAATTGAGAGGTTCTGCAACACCATCAAATAATTGTTGTGCTGTATTTACGACTCTTTCTGCTTGTTTTGGATCAGCGTTATAACGTCCCATTAAAGCTTGTACACTACGATCACGGATATCTTCATGTTTAAAACGACCTAATAGGTCATACATGACTCCTTCACGTAATGCACCATCAGAATATGCCAAACGATCAATTTCTAAAACCTCAAAAACTGCGTACAAAATTGCCAATCCGGCTGGCAAAACTGCTCGTCGGTCTTCTCTTAACCCTTCAAAATCAATTTCAGAAATATTTTTAAACTTAAGTAATTTATCTTTGAGTTTGTATAACCCTTCTCGAGTGACGTTTTCTTGCTCATCACTCAAGCCCATATTCACCATAATTTGGCGGCAAGCTTTAATCGTTCCACTAGAACCAACGACAGTATCCCAACCTTCCATTTTATACGTTGTTGCAATAGCTGAAAGTTCTTTACGGGCAGCAACTACTGCTTTATCAAAGGCTTTTTGTGTGATTTCGCCATCGGCAAAGTAGGCTTTTGTATAAGCCACACATCCCATTTGCAATGACTCTGTATAAATAGGCTCAAACTCTTCACCAATAATGAACTCAGTAGAACCACCACCAATATCTACAACTAAACGTCGACCACCATTTGCCATGGTATGCGATACGCCAAGATAAATCAGACGCGCTTCTTCTCGCCCAGCAATAATTTCAATAGGTTTAGGCAAAATTTCTGCTGCTTTTTGAATAAATTCATGACCATTTTTTGCCTGACGCAAAGCATTGGTCGCCACAATTCGTAAGCGATTTGGTTGAACAGAACTTAATCTTCCTACAAAACGAGCCAAGCAGGCTAAGCCTCGTTGCTGAGCGGCTTCTGTTAGGTTTTTATTCTCATCTAAACCAGCTGCGAGCTGTACTTTTTCTGACATCGAAGCAACTTTTTTAACTTCGCCATGATCTACCCGTGCAATTGCAAGGTGAAAACTGTTCGACCCCATATCTATGGCGGCAAGTAATTCTTCATCAATCAGAAAATCAGACATTATTGAACTAAACCCATAACAATTCACGCCTAGAGTAATTCACAAGAATGCAATTGAAAAGCCATTTTGATCAACAATTAGCTGTGATTTAAATTTTTCTATTTATAAGTTGATTGTACAAGTCGATGATGAATATCGTGAGCATCCATTAGACAATTTTAGTTAAGCCTTGAATAATAGCATCAAACCCTTACATTGAACTAAGTAGCTATGTAATACTGATAGAGATAATTTTCTCCTGTAATAGCACTTTTTTCTAAAAATTGGAGCCGTACCATGTCTGCGACTATTGTAAATACAACTGATGATAACTTCCAAGCAGATGTTTTAGATGCTGAAACCCCTGTACTTGTTGACTTCTGGGCAGGATGGTGTGCACCTTGTAAAGCAATCGCACCTGTGCTTGAAGACCTATCAAGTGAATATGCTGGTAAAGTAAAAATTGTTAAAGTTGATGTGACTTCTTGCGAAGATACAGCAGTGAAATACAACATCCGTAACATTCCTGCTTTACTACTTTTCAAAAATGGTGAAGTTGTAGCTCAACAAATTGGTGCTGTACCTCGCTCTAAACTTGTTAGCTTTATTGATGAAAACGTTTAAGTCAAAATGCTAAAAAAGAAAATACGCTATACTTTTTTATAGCGTATTTTTTTCGCCTATAAATTGACAAATTTGCTAGGCTGGCTTATATTGCATGCTCAAGAGGCACTGAAGGGAATCATCTTCGTCCGGCTTCTTACAAGACACAAACATAAAGATCGCCACTCGGCAACAGAAATTGTTTTTTCACATTTCTCTTCGAAACAATTAATCAGACTTCTGAATTGTTATTGTGTAAATACAATTGCGATAATCTTTTTTGTATGCGAGCGATTTTTCTTCTTTTTAAACCACACTCTACTCTTTCCTAATTCTGACCCTTATGAATTTAACTGAACTCAAGAAAAAACCAATCGGCGAACTAATTAAAATTGCTGAATTTATGGGCCTGGAAGGTATGGCTCGTAACAGAAAGCAAGATATTATTTTTGCCATTTTGAAACGCCATGCGATGAATGGCGAAGAAATTTTTGGTGATGGCGTTCTCGAAATTCTCTCTGATGGTTTTGGTTTTTTGCGTTCTGCCGCAGGTTCGTATTTAGCAGGTCCGGATGATATTTATGTGAGTCCTTCACAGATCCGACGCTTTAACTTGCGTACAGGTGATACCATCACAGGTACTATTCGCCCTCCAAAAGAAGGTGAGCGTTATTTTGCGTTGCTCAAAGTTAACCAGATTAACTATGACACGCCAGAAAATTCTCGAAATAAAATTTTATTTGAAAACTTAACTCCCCTTTTCCCGACCGAACAATTGGTTATGGAATTAGGTAATGGTACGACAGAAGACTTAACTGCTCGTGTCGTTGATTTAGTTGCGCCAATTGGTAAAGGCCAACGTTCTATTATTGTTGCACCGCCGAAAGCGGGTAAAACAATGTTACTTCAGAATATTGCTCAATCGATTGTTAGAAACAATCCCGAAGTATTCTTGATTGTTCTATTAATTGACGAACGTCCAGAAGAAGTAACCGAAATGGAGCGTACTGTTCGCGGTGAAGTTATTGCGTCAACATTTGATGAAGCACCGGCTCGCCATGTACAAGTTGCAGAAATGGTAATTGAAAAAGCTAAACGTCTTGTTGAACATAAAAAAGATGTTGTGATTCTTCTTGACTCTATTACCCGCCTTGCACGTGCTTACAACACTGTTATTCCGTCATCAGGCAAAGTGTTAACTGGTGGTGTAGACGCTCATGCATTAGAGCGTCCTAAACGTTTCTTCGGTGCTGCACGTAATATCGAAGAAGGTGGTTCACTTACAATCATCTCTACTGCTTTGATTGAAACAGGCAGTAAAATGGATGATGTAATTTATGAAGAATTCAAAGGTACAGGTAACCAAGAGATTACTCTTGATCGCCGTATTGCTGAAAAACGTGTCTTCCCTGCTATGAATATCAAAAAATCTGGCACACGTCGTGAAGAGCGTTTAATGGATGAAGATAAATTACGCAAAGTATGGATCCTCCGTAAGCTACTTCACCCTATGGATGAGTTGGCAGCAATGGAATTCTTACTTGACCGCATGAAAGAAACCAAAACAAATGATGATTTCTTTGATCAAATGAAACGTAAAGCTTCAACTTAATTGCTTAAACCTTAATAAAAAGCCACTCTTTTGAGTGGCTTTTTATTTGGTTGACAAGCTTTACACAAAAATACATTTTGCTTATTTTTATGTAAAATTATTTATAAGCTTTTGATAATAAATATTTTTGCATAAAAAAGCTTAGTTTTTTTAGTAGCTTACCTCTACCTTTTCCAATATACACGAGCTGATTAATTGTTTTTTTCTGTTAAAAAACAGTCTGTTTTTCTCTTTTTCATACGTTTTTTTGACAGACGACAGTAGTATTTCAGCATTTGCAGTGATAGCATAGCGGCAGACCAGTTAGACTGCTCCATGCGTTGTTACCTAGCTACGTTTTAGGAATAATAAAAGCAAAACAGTCCAACTTAGGTTTTTTTAATCTCAAATCTTTTTTGTGAGAGTGATGCCATGTTATTCAAAAAATTCGCTGTTGCTGCTGCTGTTGCTGCTACTTTAGCTTTCGTTGGTTGTTCTAAGAAAGAAGAAGCTCCTGCTGCTGCTTCTGAAGCTGTAGCTGCTGCTTCTGAAGCTACTGAAGCTGCTTCTGAAGCTGCTGTAGCTGTTGACGCTGCTGCTTCTGAAACTGCTGCCGCTGCTTCTGACGTTGCTGCTGCTGCTTCTGACGTTGCTGCTGCTTCTGCTGCACACTAATCTATATTCTAGATTAGATAAAAAAGAGGACATTTTGTCCTCTTTTTTTATATCTAAATTTTGATTTTCTAAGATTAAGCGGTCCTATATTGCTGCCCAATAAACTATATAAAGCTATTTAAAATATAAAAAAGCAGATCAATCGATCTGCTCATTTCCAACGCGTTGTCTAAACTTCTGACCCGCTCTGAAGGTCACTACCCTACGTGCTGAAATTGGAATTTCTTCACCTGTCTTAGGGTTACGTCCTGGACGTTCGCGTTTATCTCTTAACTCGAAATTACCAAAACCAGAAAGCTTAACCTGCTCCCCTGCAATAAGCGCTTGGCTAATCTCGTCGAAGAACAACTCGACCATTTGTTTTGCTTCACGGCGATTTAAGCTGGTTAACTCACTTAAATGATCAGCCATGTCTGCTTTAGTTAATGCTGTCATGAGGCCCTCAATGTCGCTTGATAAGTGTTTTCCAACACTTGGATTATATTGTCCATACCAGATTTAATTTCAGCATCTTCAAGCGTACGTGAAGGATGTTGCCATAATAATGCAAACGCCAATGAGCGCTTACCTTCTTCGACACCCTGCCCCGTATACACATCGAATAACCATGTAGAGTCTAAAAGCTCTCCACCAGTTTTTTCGATTAACTGCTGAATATCTCTAACATTTATATTATCAGAGATTAAAAGCGCAATATCACGTCTAATCGAAGGAAAACGTGATAATTCTGTAAAATTAGATACATAAGATTGCAAAACGGCTGTTTGATTAAGTTCAGCAACCCAAGTTGTGCTTAAATCTAGCTCATTTTCTAAAGATGGATGCAGACGGCCTAAGTAACCAATTGATTGCCCATCAACTAAAATTTCAGCAGACTGCCCTGGATGCAACCATGCACGCTCTGAACGTACATATTCAACTTTGACACGACCAGCAGCTAAAATCTCTTCAATCTCTCCTTTGAAGTCGAAGAAATCCATTGGTTGAGGCTTCACATGCCAAGATTCTGGTTGTTGCGAGCCAACGGCCACTAGAGCTAAAGTTGGAATCTGTTTTAGATCTTCAATACTTTTAGCATCTTGATAATCAAAACGGAGTCCTAATTCAAAGAAACGAACACGACTTTGTTGACGATTGAGATTATATTGTACGCAAGGGATTAAACTTGAAAGTAGAGTACTACGCATTGCAGCCAAATCACTTGAAATTGGATTTGCTAGCATTAACGGATTTACTTGCGGGTTCAATTGCTTTTCAAGTTTTGCATCAGCAAAGCTAAAACTAATTGCTTCTTGATAACCTAAAGTCACGATAGTTTGGCGTAACTCTGCAATTTCAAATCGGTCTTGATATTTAGCTAATTGAACATCCATGCTTGGTAAGCTAATTTGGATATTGTCATAACCATCAATACGTGCCACTTCTTCAATTAAGTCTTGATAAATAGCCATGTCATAGCGATGTGATGGAGGTACTACATTCCACTCACCTTCAGCTTTAACAGTTACTTCACACCCTAGTCGAGTTAAAGCATCTGCAATGAAATCAGCCGTCAATTGATATCCCAACAATTGGTCTACCTGAGCTTGTTTCAGTTCAATTGCTTCACGCTTTGGTAAAATTTCAGTTTTTTCAGCCACAGTAATTGGACCAAATTCACCACCTGCCAACTCTTGAATAAGCTGCGAAGCACGGTTCATGGCAATTAACGGCAACTCAAAATCTACACCACGTTCATAACGCTGTGAAGAATCAGTATGCAAGCCAAAACGACGAGCACGTCCAGCAATAGCAAGTGGCGCGAAGAAAGCACTTTCTAGGAAGATATCGGTAGTATCATCAGTTACGCTTGATGCTAAACCACCCATAATTCCAGCAATTGCCAAAGCTTTCTGGTCATCAGCAATCACCATAATATCTTCTTGTAATTCAACTTCTTGATCATTAAGGAGTTGTAATTTTTCTTGTGGCTGAGCTTGACGCACATGTACAGTCCCTTCGATTTTAGCTAAATCGAAAGCATGCATTGGCTGACCCAGTTCCATAAGGACATAGTTCGTCACATCAACCAAAATACTGTGCGTGCGAATTCCTGAACGAGCTAAAGCCTGCTCCATCCACTCAGGAGTAGCAGCTTTTACATTAACGTTTTTAATTACACGTCCTAAATAGCGTGGAGCACCTTCAGTGCTGATCACTACTTTCTTCTCATCAGCAATTGTCGCTTCAACTGATTTAATATCAGGTTCATTCATTTGCAGTTGGTTAATTACTGCAATCTCACGAGCGATACCACGGATACTGAAACAGTCACCACGGTTTGGTGTAATACTGATATCGATGACGTTATCATCGAGTTTTAAGTATTCACGGATATTTATCCCTACTGGAGCATCAGCAGGTAACTCAAGCAAACCATCGATTTTATCTTCAAGATCAATTTCAGAAGCACCACAAAGCATGCCTTGTGACTCAACTCCACGAAGTTTACCTTTTTTGATTTTGAAATCACCCGGTAATACAGCACCAATCGTTGCAACTGGAGCTTTCATGCCAGCACGAACATTCGGTGCCCCACAAACAATTTGTAAAGGCTCGCCCGAACCAATATTAACTGTCGTTACACGCAAACGATCTGCATCTGGATGCTGCTCAACTGTTAAAACTTCGCCGACCACGACGCCAGTAAATGGCTTAGCAACAGGTGCAAGTTCATCAACTTCAAGACCAAGCATAGTTAACTGATCAGACAATGTCTCACTATCAATTGCCGGGTTAACCCATGTGCGTAGCCAATTTTCGCTAATCTTCATCTTTATAAACCTTTTTTAATCCTGAAAAAATGTTAGGCAAATTGGCGTAAGAAACGCACATCATTTTGATAGAACATACGCAAATCATTAATGCCATAACGCAACATTGCAAAACGCTCTACCCCTAAACCAAAAGCAAAGCCTTTGTATTTATCAGGATCAATACCCGCAGCACGCAATACATTTGGATGTACCATGCCACAGCCTAAAACTTCTAACCAACGTCCACGCTCATCCATGATATCTACTTCTGCACTAGGCTCTGTAAATGGGAAATATGAAGGACGAAAACGTACTTTTAAATCTTTCTCAAAAAATTCATTCAGTAGGTTAATCAATAAACCTTTTAATTCAGCAAAGCTTGTGTTCTCAGCAACATATAAGCCTTCGATCTGGTGGAACATTGGTGAATGCGTTTGATCCGAATCACAACGGTAAACACGGCCAGGGCATACGATACGAATTGGCGGCTCACTCGTCTCCATTGTACGAATCTGTACCCCAGAGGTATGCGTACGTAGCAAGTGAGTAGCATCAAAGTAGAAAGTATCGTGCATAGCACGTGCCGGATGGTGACCAGGAATATTTAATGCTTCGAAATTGTGATAGTCATCTTCAACTTCTGGACCGGTTGCAACTGTAAAACCAGCTTTAGTGAAGAACTGACAAATTCGCTCTTGTACCTGAGTAACAGGATGAACTGTACCAATACGTTGACCACGGCCCGGCAATGTAATATCAATCGTTTCACTTGCTAGCTTTTGTGCAAGTGCTGCCTGTTGTAGTGCCGCTTGACGTTCTGTTAATGCAGTATTAATTGTTTCTCGAACAGCATGAATCGCAGCACCTTGTACTTTGCGTTCTTCAGGGTCCATTTTCCCTAATGCTTTCGATTGTTCTGCAAGCTGGCTTTTTTTCCCTGTAAATTGCACACGCACCTGATCAAGTGCAACAAGGTCTTGAGCTGCTGCAATGGCAGCAAGCGCTTCTGTGGTCAGGGCTTCCAGTGACATATTAACTCTCAAAGCAACAAATTTAAAAAATATAATAAAACACTGCATTCTAACAGTTTTTCATTGAATTGATGAAGTTTATCCATCATGAAAAATGTATTAGGCAACAAAAAGATAAAACGTATAAGATAGTAGTATCGTCAATGAGATCAACTATTATGGCGCTTAATCAGATTTGGAAACAACAACTTACGCTTGTGACATATGGTAATGAATACCTCCGTCAGAATTTAAGCTTTAACCAATGGCGACAACATCATATTTTCGACCATCATAGTTTTCAGTTTCGTGACTTAACTTCTCAACATTTGTTGGCCCAACACTTCCAAGTTTGGCTAGAAGCATTAAAAAAACAAGGTACCTCAAAGCTCAGCTTACATTTATCAAGCCTTCTCAATGAAGAACAAAATCCAAATAGCAATGTCGAGCTCTTACCTTATACTCATTTTATCGTGAGCCATCAAAATGATAAGAAATTTGCTTGGATTTTTGGCCATGAGCTTGCCGAATGGTATAACAATGATAATGAGTTTGAAGCTCCTGCTTCACAAACCTGTGAGCTTCGTTTAGAAACTTTCTGGCGTTTTGAACTCAATGAAAAATTATCAAAAAAAATTGAAGCTGATTTAAAAAATCCGCCATGGCAAGAAATAGCTGATTTTATGGATAGTGAATTATTTCATAGTAAATATGCAGCAGGCTTTGAGGAGCCAGAACTTCAAAATGCTCTTTTTGATGGTACAAATATTAAAAGCTTAGAGCCAAAACTTGCATTAATTCCAGAGAATTATCCCGCAGATTATGCCCATCAACTTTTATCTCGCACTCAAGCATTAGCTGACTACTTAGAACAAAAGAAACGTATTGCAAATGATCCTTTGGGAGAAGAACTAGACCAAGAGCAACTCATCAATTTAAGAAACTTTACACAAAAAACTGATGATTTGTTTGCCAAGCTTATTGTGAAAGTTGCCAACCATTATCAGACAGCTCAGATGGTGCCTGTAGTTAAAGCATCTCCATTTGAGCAATCAAATGAAAATCCACAGCATCTCAAGTCTCAGCACCATAAAGGCACTGGTTCAGGCGTTATTAAACTGGTTATTCTAACGATTATTATTTGTGCTTTGGCTTATTATTTTGGACTTTAAAGATTAGAGTTCCCATTGATAAAGTAACTCTGTTATTTCGGGACCGAACTCAAGTAGTTCGGTTTCCCCAATTAATTTAGCTCCCATTTTTTCGTAGAAGAAACGACTTGGATTTTTATTAAAAACTTCTAAGCGAATAAAACTGTATCCTTGATTTAAAGCGCATTGGTAGAACTTTTGAAATAACTCACGTCCCATGCCTTGCTTTTGAACTTCTTTTAAAAGATAAAAAGCCATAATTTCAGCAATATTATTTTCTGGGTTTAAATAACCATCGAGAAAGCCTTTCACTGCCCCATTTTCAGTATAGACAAATAACTTATGATCAGGGCTTTTTGCTATTTCTTTCCATAATAACTCCTTATCTAGGATTTTAAGCTCATCTAATATTTCTTGCTTAATTATACCTGTATAGGTTTCTTTCCACCCCTGTACATGTACTTCTGCAATAGATAATGCATCCTTGAGTGATGCTATACGAATATCCATATCATTTAATGATTTCAATTTACTTCCCTCACGTCACTACTTTTAAAGTGAAGCATTGATTGGTCTCACACCAACCTACTCAGTTAAAAGTAGCTCTCGAACATGCATTAAAGCAAAACCCAACAAATTTAGTCCTTGCCATAGAGATGGATCTTGAATATATGGATGGTCCTGCGCCATACCAATTCCCCAAATTTTATCGACTGGAGATGCTTCAACTAAAATACGGTCTTTCGTTGCTAATAAGAATTTCTTCAACTCAGGATGCTGTGAGAATTTGGCAAAATTCGCCTGTACGACAATATCAAACCGTTTTTCTTGCCATATCTGTTCCTCATAATTACGTACTTTGCGACCTAGTTGTTTCGCCTCATTAGGATGTTTAACTTGCAAAATCCGTGCAAAAATTTCTTCATCATTAAATATTTTTGCTTTTTGCGCCATCATATAGTGCTCAGCAGTAAAGTACTCGATACTCTCTACTTCAAATTGCGCAGGAAACCACTGGCTAAAACAACTCTTATCAACAAGATCAGCTTTCTTAGGAGTATGCCCCCAGAAATATAAATATTTGAACTGGTGACCTTGCTGTACTTTTTTAATTAAATCATTAAGAAATTTTTCGTCTTTCATCTTTTATCTCTGATTGTTATCTCTTTTTAAAATAGAACCGCTAAAAATAAAAAAGACCGCTAAAAAGCGGTCTTTCTTTAAATCTCTAAGCTTATGCAGCTAATGCACCTTTAGCTTTTTCAGCTAAAGCAGCAAATGCTACTGCATCATGCATAGCGATGTCAGCTAATACGCGACGGTCGATGATCACTTGAGCTTTTTTCAAGCCATCGATCATACGGCTGTAAGACAAACCGTTTTGACGAGCACCAGCATTGATACGCGCAATCCATAGAGCACGGAATTGACGTTTCTTTTGACGGCGGTCACGGTAAGCGTATTGACCAGCTTTGATTACCGCTTGGAATGCTACGCGGTAAACGCGTGAACGAGCACCGTAGTAACCTTTAGCGCGAGCAAGAATTTTTTTGTGACGACGATGAGCCACTACACCACGTTTTACACGAGCCATTTATAATCTCCTTAGATGTATGGGCACATACGACGAACTGAATTCATGTCAGAAACATGAACCATTACACAGCCGCGTAATTGACGGATACGTTTAGCAGATTTTTTGGTCAAGATGTGGCGCTTGAACGCTTGTTTACGCTTAAAACCGTTTGCAGTCGCTTTGAAGCGTTTAGCTGCACCACGGCGAGTTTTTAACTTAGCCATAGTAACCTCTTTTAGGCACCTGTTCGGCGCGATTGCACCATTGCAAAATCGACCTGCAGGTAAGGAAGCGCGTATTTTATAGCAACCTGAGCAAAATTAAAACTATTAGTTACTGTTTTTATGGTTGCAAGAAAGACTTTTCCAAATTCAACCTTGTCAGCAATATCAATAATAAATAAAGCGCCTATGCTTTTTTCCATTTATAATACGATCAAATTATCAACATACGATATTTCTAATGCAGAAACATGATGCATTTGCAGCCTTACGCTACAGAGATTTCTCAATTGTTACGATTAATCAATTTTGCTTAACGTTAGCAATTTTGATTCAAGAAATTATTGTTGCTTATTCACTTTATCAAATTACCAAAGATCCTCTAACTTTAGGCTTAATTGGATTAGCAGAAGCCATTCCATTTATTGCCCTATCGCTTTGGGGTGGCTATTTTGCAGATAGATTTAATAAACAGATTATTATGAAAATCTGTTTGTTTTTCTCGGTTCCTCTTCCTTTAGTGCTGTGGTCGCTGTTCCATCTGCATGGGTTAGGTCATATCAGCGTAAATTTCCTTTCTTGGGGTATTTATGCTGTTATTTTTGGCTTAGGTACTATACGTGGGTTTTATAATCCCTCTGCAACGTCTTTAAAACCATTTTTGATTCCTCGTGAACTGTATGCAAATGGTGCAACATGGACGACAATCGGTTGGCAAAGTGGTGTAATTATCGGGCCAATGCTTGGTGGTTTCATGCTTGCCTATTTAGGCCGAGAAACAAGTCTATTTAGTGTTGCGGTTTTACTTGGTATTTGTTTCATCTTAATTAACCTATTGCATAAGCGTACTTTTCCTAAAATTGAAACTGCTAATGTTTTAGAAAGTTTAGGAGATGGTTTCCGTTTTATCTGGAAAACTAAAATTGTTCTTTGGGCAATTTCTCTTGATTTAGCTTCTGTTTTATTTGGTGGAGTCATCGCATTATTACCAATTTTTGCAGAAGATATCTTAAAAGTCGGTCCAGAAGGACTGGGATATTTACGTGCGGCGCCATCTATTGGAGCGCTCGTCACTATGATTGCTTTGACTCGCTTTCCACCAACTCAACATGCATGGCGTAACATGCTACTTGCTGTTGCAGGATTTGGTGTTTTCACGATTCTTTTCGCGTTCTCAAATAACATGTGGTTATCACTATTTGCGTTGGCTATGACAGGCGCTTGTGACAGTATTTCAGTTGTGGTTAGACAAACCATTTTGCAAATTTTTCCACCAGAAAATATGCGTGGTCGCGTTGCTGCTGTAAACGGAATGTTCGTTTCATCAAGTAATGAGCTTGGTGCATTTGAGTCAGGTTTAGCAGCCAAATATTTAGGAACAATTGCAGCCACTATTTTTGGGGGTTGTATGACACTTGCAGTGGTCACCTTCTGTTGGCTAAAAACCAATGATCTATTTAAAGTCGATATTACCAAAAGCTCAGAAGACTAGTTAGACCATTTTATTAAAAGCATCTTCGGATGCTTTTATTTTAAATAAAACCTGTAATTACCCAATAAATAAAAATATAACGCCCTGCTTTAGCAATCAAAACGATAATTAAAAAGCGCCAAAAATTTTCTTTGAATAAACCTGCAACTAAAGTAATTGGGTCACCAATCACAGGTGTCCAACTTAGCAACAGCGAATAAAACCCATACTTATGATAAAAGCTTTGAGCTTGCTCTAAACGCTTTTCAGAAACAGGAAACCACTTTTTGTGTTTAAAGTGCTCTATTTTTAAACCAAGCCACCAGTTCACACACGAGCCCAGTACGTTTCCGAAAGTGGCGAAAGAAATTAGAAGAAAAGCAGAATATTCTTTTTTTAATAATAAGGTGGCGAGTACAGCTTCTGATTGTAACGGTAATAATGTAGCCGCCCCAAACGCGCTCAAAAAAAGTAAAAAGTAACTTAGCATATTAAATTAGACCAAATCACCTTTCACTTTATTCATTACGCGACCAATAAAAGTTAGATGACTTTAATTGATAGTGCTTTTTGTACCGCAGGACGTGCCGTCAAGCGAACAATATATTCTTGTACATAAGGATAATCCTCTAACTGAATACCTTGCCATTCATAGCGCAAAATCCAAGGTAAAATTGCCATATCAGCAATCGAGTATTCACCTGCAACAAACTTCTGGCCAATGAGCTGCTTATTCAGCACACCATATAAGCGCTTAGTCTCATTTACATAGCGGTCTATAGCGTATGGAATTTTTTCTGGTGCAAAACGGTTAAAATGATGGTTCTGCCCTAGCATAGGCCCTAGCCCACCCATTTGCCACATGAGCCATTGTTCAACTTCAACTCGCTCTTGCTCATCAGTTGGATAAAATAATCCAGTTTTTCGACCTAGATATTGCAAGATCGCGCCTGATTCAAATATTGAAATTGGCTCACCACGAGGTCCATCTTGGTCAACAATTGCCGGAATTTTATTATTTGGAGAAATTCTCAGAAAGTCTGGTTGAAATTGATCATTTTCTAAAATATTGATTGGGTAAAGAGTGTAGTCCAGTCCCATTTCTTCTAAGGCAATTGTGATTTTATGTCCATTGGGAGTTCCCCAATAATATAGATCAATCATTCTATTTTCCTATTCATCGTTATCATGACTGCGTCTTGCGTTATAGCATGTTTTAAGAGAGGCGATGAGATTTCCAACACTAAAAAATATATAAAATTCAAGAATTGAATTTCTTTTAAAAGATATAGCAATTGTCTTAAATAAAACTGAACAGAGAAAATTAAATCATCTTTTTTATTATGATAAGGATATAAAAAAGCACTGCTTTTGCAGTGCTTTTTTTGAGTATTACTTTTTCTTTTTAGGTCCAAGTAACATACCCATTTGACGGCCTTCCATTTTAGGTGCTTGTTCCACAACCCCAAACTCAGCAACATCAGCTTCAATTTTTTGTAATTGAGCTAAGCCAAGTTGTTGGTGAGCCATTTCACGACCACGGAAACGTAAAGTGATTTTCACTTTGTTTCCTTCTTCAAGGAATTTCAAAATAGCACGAAGCTTAACTTGATAATCACCAACATCAGTTGCAGGGCGCAGTTTGATTTCCTTCACTTGCACTTGATGCTGTTTTTTCTTCGCATCTTTTTGCTTCTGCTTAAGGTCAAACAAGTGCTTGTTGTAATCCATAATTTTACAAACAGGCGGCTCGGCGTTTGCAACGATCTCAACTAGGTCAAGATCTGCCTCTTCAGCAGCGCGCAGTGCTTCATTTAATGAAACAATTCCTTTTTGCTCACCGTCAGCACCAACGAGGCGTACTTCTTTTGCACGGATCTCGTCGTTAATTGCTGGACGGTTGCTTTTTGCACCTTGTTGTTGGTTACGGTCAGGCTGTTTAATCTTTCTTACTCCACAATATACCGGCCACGTTCGGCGACGGCAGACTTCACTAAGTCAATGAATGCATCTACTGACATAGTACCTAAATTTTTTCCTGAGCGGGTACGCACATTCACTGTTCCTTCTTCAACTTCGCGATCACCAAGAACTAATAGGTAAGGAATACGCTCTAGAGTACGCTCACGAATCTTAAATCCGATTTTTTCATTTCTCAAGTCAGAAATAGCACGAAGACCATTTTCTTTGAGTTTTGCTACGACTTTCTCACAAGCTTCAGCTTGAGAGTCCGTAATATTCATGACACATGCTTGTAACGGCGACAACCAAGGTGGCATGAAACCAGCGTAGTGTTCAATTAGTATACCAATAAAACGCTCAAAACTGCCAAGAATTGCACGATGCAACATCACAGGCTGATCACGATCATTGTCTTCAGTCACATAAGACGCATCTAAGCGTTCTGGCAAGTTGAAGTCACACTGAATAGTACCACACTGCCATACACGTCCGAGACAGTCTTTCAATGAGAATTCAATTTTCGGACCGTAGAACGCGCCTTCACCAGGTTGTAATTCCCATTCAAGACCCGCTGCATCTAAAGCATCTGCTAAAGATTTTTCAGCCATATCCCAAAGTGCATCATCACCCACACGTTTTTCTGGACGTGTAGAAAGTTTCATTTGCACTTCTTCAAAACCAAAATCTTTATAAACTTCTAAAGTCAGCTTAATAAAGTCAGCAACTTCTTGACCGATCTGTTCTTTAGTACAGAAGATGTGCGCGTCATCTTGTGTAAAGCCACGTACACGCATAATGCCGTGTAAAGAACCTGATGGTTCGTTACGATGACAAGAACCAAACTCTGCTAAACGAATCGGTAAATCACGGTAAGACTTCAAACCTTGGTTGAACACTTGCACGTGACATGGGCAGTTCATTGGCTTAACGGCATAGTTACGATTTTCAGAATGAGTCGTAAACATGTTGTCAGCATAGTTCGCCGCATGACCTGATTTTTCCCACAGTGTAAAATCTACAATTTGTGGTGTTTTAATCTCAAGGTAACCGTTGTCTTGCTGAACTTTACGCATGTATTGTTCAAGTACTTGGTAAATAGTCCAGCCATTTGGATGCCAGAACACCATACCCGGTGCTTCTTCTTGCATATGGAACAAGTCTAAAGCTTTACCAATTTTACGATGGTCACGCTTTTCAGCTTCTTCGATACGTTTGATGTATGCAGCGAGCTGTTTTTTGTCTGCCCAAGCTGTACCATAAATACGTTGAAGCTGTTCGTTCTTCGCATCACCACGCCAGTATGCACCAGAGATTTTAGTGAGCTTGAACGATTTTAAGAATTTGGTATTCGGTACGTGTGGACCACGACACATATCCAAATAATCTTGATGGTAGTACAAGCCCATTTGTGTTTCTTCAGGCATGTCTGCAATCAAGCGTAATTTATATTCTTCGCCACGCGCAGTAAATTCAGCAATAACTTCATCACGCGGTGTCATTTTTTTAACGACATCGTAATCTTGATCGATGAGCTTTTTCATACGCTCTTCGATAGCTGCCATATCATCCAAGGTAAAAGGACGTGGCATCCAGATGTCGTAGTAAAAACCTTCTTCAATGACTGGACCAATCACCATCTTGGCTTCCGGGAAAAGCTGTTTAACAGCATGCCCTACAAGGTGTGCACAAGAATGGCGAATAATTTCAAGACCTTCCTCATCTTTTGGAGTGATAATTTGTAAGGTCGAATCTTCGGTAATTAAGTCACATGCATCAACTAAGCGATCATTTACACGGCCAGCAACAGTATTTTTTGCTAGACCAGGCCCAATACTTTGGGCAACTTCCATAACAGATACAGCGTGATCAAAACTCTTTTGATCGCCATTTGGCAATGTGATAATTGGCATAAAAAAATCCTTAAGGAGTGATGCCCTATACGAAGGAGCATTTCACCGCGAGATTATGATCGAGGCGAACCTCAAAATATAAAAACGGTGTAAATCAAAGTTAAAAACCTGAAAGATTTTACACTTGTTCAAGCAATGTGAAAACCTTTGAGTCCATAAAATCATAAATACATTTTGCTTATCGCGTAAACAGCAATAAATGACTTAAAAATATATTGAGATGATTTTTAAACATGTTTAACACAAGTGGTTTAAGATGAAGAAAATAGCATTTCTGCTCATTTTTTGACTGGAGGGTATCGCTCTTTAAGACTAAAGCATAGATGCTTTGATTAATATTAAATCATATGTTCAAAGAATGAATTAAAAATAGAACACGGAGTTGTTTCACATGGTTAGTGCTTATGATGAGTTACCACGCACACCCGCAAACTTTGTTGCGTTATCACCTCTACGCTACCTAGAGCGTGCGGCTTATATTTACCCAGATCAAGCTTCAATTATTCATGGTAAGCGCCAAATTTCATGGAAAGAAACTTACCAACGCTGTTGCCAATTTGCATCTCAGCTCAAGCAACTGGGAATTGAGAAAAATGATACGGTATCCGTTTTATTGCCAAATATTCCAGCCATGATTGAAGCGCATTTTGCAGTTCCTATGGCGGGTGCGGTACTTAATACCCTCAATACACGTTTAGATGCAAAAACAATCGCTTTCATGCTGGAACATGCTGAAAGTAAAGTACTGTTGGTTGACCCTGAATTTGTGAATTTGGCAAGAGAGGCTCTCTCACTTATTCCGAATCAACACATTATTGTAATTGATGTAGCCGATACGGAATACGAAGGTGAAAATCAGTTTTTAGGTTCCTTTGAATATGAAGAATGGATCGCTCAAGGCGACATTAACTTCTCTTGGCATTTACCAGAAGATGAGTGGGATGCGATTAGCTTAAATTACACATCTGGAACTACAGGTAATCCTAAAGGTGTGGTCTATCATCATCGCGGGGCTTATCTTAATGCTGCAAGCAATATCTTGGCTTGTGGAATGAAACCACGTGCTGTGTATTTATGGACACTACCCCTCTTTCATTGTAATGGCTGGGGTTTTGCGTGGAGCATAGCAGCAAGTGGTGGAACCAATATTTGTTTACGCAAAGTCGATCCAGAATTAGTCATGCAATTGATTGCAGCCCATAAAGTTGATTATTTCTGTGGTGCACCTATTGTTCTTTCAATGATTCTTAACTTACCTAAAGAAAAACAAGCGAACTTTGATCACCATGTTGAAGTCATGGTTGCTGGGGCAGCTCCCCCTGTTGCCATTATTGAAGGGATGCGAAACATGGGGATTAACGTAAACCATGTATATGGCTTAACAGAAACTTATGGACCTTCTGCTCTATGCGCTTCTCAATCTGGATGGAATGAGCTATCAATTGCTGAACAAGCCCAACTTCATTCCCGTCAAGGTGTACCCTACCCGTTGCAAGACAGCATGCGTGTGTTAGATCCCGAGACTATGGAACCTGTGCCTAATGATGGTCAAACCATGGGAGAAATCATGTTCCGTGGCAATATTGTCATGAAAGGCTATTTAAAGAACCCTAAAGCAACTCAAGAAGCCTTTGCTGGCGGATGGTTTCACACAGGCGACCTAGCCGTTTGCCACCCAGATGGTTATGCAAAAATTACTGATCGTTCGAAAGACATTATTATTTCAGGTGGAGAAAACATTTCATCTTTAGAAGTAGAAGATGTGTTGTATAAACACCCTGCTGTATTAACCGCTGCGGTAGTCGCTAAACCCGATGCACGTTGGCAAGAAGTACCATGCGCGTTTATTGAATTAAAGATGGGTACTACAGCAACACCTGAAGAAATTATTGCACACTGCCAAAAAGAATTAGCGCGCTTTAAAGTACCTAAAGATGTGGTTATTACAGAAATTCCGAAAACATCGACAGGTAAATTACAGAAATTTATCTTGCGTGAATGGGCAAAAGAAAGAGCTGAAAATGTATAAATAAAAAAGCGACGCCTTGAGCGTCGCTTTTTACTATTGAAGAGCAATTAGCCTTGATCAGACAATAGGGCAATTTGCTGCACATAGTTAACAAATTTACCTTTTGATGCCTCAAGCTCTGCTTCACTCACTTCTTGAGTCTTATCACGCTTGATTCTCAACACATGCTGACGCAAGGTGTGACGTTCCGAAGCATTATAAATTTTACTAAATTCATTAATTGCAGGGTCACCTTGTTCGATCATACGATCAACCCAACGCATCAATTGAGCCTGCTTTTTTGCGCCTTGCTGCGGAGTTAAATAAGACAAAATAACTGTCTCATCTTCATTACGCAATAATTTACCAATACGTTGAAACTGACGACGACGAGCTTCAAAAGAACTAATGTTCTGTACTTCCATTAACGCATCAATTAAACGTTCATCAACTGGGAGTTTTTGAATCTGCTTAATAGAAAGTTGTGCTAACTGCTCACCTAAAGCAGCCATACGTTGAACTGCTTTTTTCTGCTCTGTCTTACTTGCACGTCCTTCTAAAGAGCCAAAATCTTCTTCAGTATAACGTTGGGGACGACGTGCCACGATTAATCTGCCTCATAAAATTTTGCAGCGAATAACGCCTGTACTTCATTTAATGCCTGCTCTTCGTCGGTACCATCAATGACCAATCGTAAAGTGGTCCCTTTACCTGCACCTAACATCAGCAAAGACATAATATTTTTTGCATCTACTAAATGATCGCCTTTTCCAATTTGGATCGACGAACGAAATTTTGTAGTGACCTCTATCAGTTTTCCTGATGCACGAGCATGTAAACCGAGTTTATTAATTACATCAACAGTTGTGTCTATCATGACCAGTGCTTCATTTCTCTGTGTAAGACCTGAACAGACCATTCTGCCTCAAGTGCTTGTTTTAGTCTATCTACGATATAAACGGAACGATGTTGACCACCAGTACAACCAATAGAAATCGTCATATAGTGACGATGCCCTTCAGCAAATGCTGGAAGCCATTTTTTTAAGAAGTGAAGAATATCATCAAACATTTCGTTTGCTTGCGGACTTGCTTCTAAAAATAGTCTTACTGGCTCATCCAAACCAGAAAAACGTCTCAATTCTAAATCCCAATGCGGATTTGGTAAATGCCGTACATCAAAAACATAATCAGCATCTAAAGGAATGCCATGTTTATATCCAAATGACTGCAATATCACGATAAGCTTATCTGACTGCCCCAATTTAGACAGTAAAATATGCTTTAAATCATGAACACTTTTATCCGTTGTATCAATATGAACCGTAGCACGGAACTGAATTGGGAGCAGCAATTGCTTTTCTTCATGAATACATTGCAACAGACTTTTAAAACGATTGGCCAATGGATGCGGACGACGCGATGCACTAAAACGTGCGATCAAATCCTGATCTTGCGTAGTCAGATAAATCACATCAACTGTGCCATGTTTTTGTAGTTGTTCAAAAACATGATCAAACTCTTGCATATCTGCACGAGTGCTTCGAACATCCACACCTAATGCCAACTGCTCTAGATTATTTTCATGATCTAGCTTTGCCACAATTTCGGGCAGCAATGCCAAAGGCAAATTATCAATACAGTAATAGCCCAAATCTTCTAACACTTGGAGAGCCGAAGATTTTCCTGAACCAGACTGTCCTGTCACGATAAGTATACGCTTCATGGCATGGCTGTCCTTTGATCTGTTTATTGGGGTGTAAAGGCAACTTCTAAATTATCAATCAAACGAGTTGCACCCAATTTTGCCGCGATGAACAACACAATATCACGATCAAACTGAGTAGCAGGTAACAGATTTGACTGACGAGCTTCGACATAATCCACAACAAACCCATTATCTGTCAACTGAGTTTTGATATCTTCTAAAACTTGTTGTAGATCTTTGCCTTGATGTAACTGCTGCTCAGCTTGCTTTAAACTTTGATAAATAACCGGAGCGACCTGACGTTGCTCTGGACTTAAATAACCATTTCTTGAACTAAGAGCCAAGCCATCTGCTGCACGAACAATTGGCACACCAATTACTTCTAGCGGGATATTTAAGTCTTGTACAAACTGACGAATCACTGCTAACTGCTGGTAATCTTTTTGACCAAAGAAAGCATAGTTAGGTTGTACAATATTAAAGAGTTTAGTGACCACCAAAGCTACGCCATCAAAATGCCCAGGACGTGAACTACCACATAAAGCATCAGTAATTTGGCTAACACTTATATTGGTTAAACGTGGCTGAGTACCGTACATTTGCTCAACTGATGGTGCAAAAATAATGTCACAACCTACATCAGCTAATAGACGACTATCTTGTTCTAAAGTACGAGGATAGTTATCAAAATCTTCACCCGGTCCAAATTGAGTTGGGTTTACGAAGATACTAACAACCACAACATCACATAACTTTTTCGCTTCACGAACAAGTGTGAGATGTCCTTCATGTAGATTTCCCATTGTTGGGACAAAACCAATAATTTTACGCGCAGCTCTAGCAGGATTTAAAGAAGCTGCAAGACCTTGTATGGTGGTTTCTGTTTTCATGAATTACAGCTCAACGTGGAAAGTATGTTCTTTGGCTGGAAATGACTGGTCCTGCACAGCAGCATGAAAAGCTTTAAAAGCGTCTAGGATTGCTGTTTCGCCAGATTGTTCTTTCATAAAGTTACGGACAAAACGCGCAACTCGACCAAAAGTTAAACCCAACATATCCTGTACTACAAGTACCTGACCATCAGTCGCATTACCCGCACCAATACCAATCACAGGTGTATTTGGAAATAACTCAGCAATTTCTTGTCCCAACTGAGCAGGAACACATTCAAGCAATAGGACTGCCGCGCCTGCTTCAACCACTGCCGTACAGTCAGCAATAAGTTGATCAGCTGCTTCACGTGTTTTAGCTTGTAATTTGTAACCACCAAATACGTGTACAGATTGAGGAGTTAAACCTAAATGTACGCACACAGGTACACCATTACGAGTTAACACTTGTACAGTTTCACTTAGCCAAGCGCCGCCTTCGATTTTGATCATCTGAGCACCAGCTTGCATAACTGTTCTTGCGTTTTGCAAAGCATCATTTAAGGTGGCATAACTCATAAATGGTAAGTCAGTCATAATCAAAGCATGCTGGTTACCACGACGCACCGCCGCCGTATGATAAGCCATGTCCTCAACAGTTACAGGTAAAGTTGAGTCACGACCTTGAATTGCCATTCCAAGAGAATCACCAATTAAGATTGTATCAATTTCAGCAAGTTCCATTGCTTTTGCCATACTCGCATCGTAACAAGTTAGACAAGAGAACTTACGTCCTTCGGCTTTAAATTTTCTTAAGTCACTTAGACTAATCATGATGGTATCCTCTACAGGAGTTTGCAGAACGTAATAAGTCAGGCTCTAAGCCCAAGACTCATCAGCAAGTACAGTCAGCGTGGGCTGCTGTATGAGTTCTAAATTTTTAAGTGGCTGATCGTTAATATGTAAATCAGCATCTAAATCTAATAAAGGAATTACAACGAAATCTCGCTCTAGAATTCCAATGTGTGGCACAGTTAAGCGCTCATTTTGAATTTTTTCATCACCATATATAAGCAAATCCAGATCTAATGTACGCTCTCCCCAACGACGAAGGCGTACACGACCAGCTTCTTTCTCAAATCGCTGTAACTGGTCTAACAAATCTAAAGGCGTGAGATCGGTATTTAGCTCTGCAACTGCATTTAAATAATTTGGTTGATCTTGAGGCCCCATAGGTGGACTTTGATAAAGTTTAGAAACTTTCACTTCACCTAAAGTTTTAAGCTTAGCAATGGCTTCAGATAAGATTTGGCGCGAATCACCCAAATTACTTCCTAAACCAATATAGGTCTTCGTTGTCATTGCGTTGGCCCAAAAATAACTTGGCTTAAATCGCGTTGTACTCGCTTACGCTTCAAAATCGGATGGTCGCTCATCACCCCAGCTTCTGAAGCAGAGGCTTTTTCAACGAAACGACCCATCGATTGTTCTTGTCGAGCACGTTCTTTTTTCCCACGACGACTGCGTGGTTCAGGAATATCAACCAAAGGTTCGATTTCCGTCTCAACTTTATTGTTTTCAACAGGTTCAGCAACAGCTTTACGACGGTTTCTAGCCTTCTGACGATTGTACTGGCTAATTGCAGCTTCTTTTTCGTCATTCGACATTTCTTGGTAGGCTTCCCACCAGCTTCCCATTCCCTGTGTTGTGTCATCACCTGACTTTTCACGAAGTAACAAGAAATCAAAACCAGCACGGAAACGCGCATGTCCAGCTAATGCTTCAATTTGCTGTGATTTCGGATTAAGCAAACGGGTCTGCATTTCCCAAACTTCACGAATAAAAGTTTCTGCAAAACGAGGAATCACAGTGCGTGTTGCCTGACGTTTTAAGACATCTAAACCAGCTTGTGCACGCGCTTCAGCTGGTACCACACCTTTAGATAAATAAAATTCACAACGCTCTAAAAATGGTTGCCACAACAAGACCGCATAGAAAAATGCAGGGTTAATTGTTTTACCCACTTGAATACGCTGATCTGTATTCTTTGCTGCTCTTAGAATAAATGGAGTGAGGTTAGGCTGAATATCGGCAAAGAGCTGCTTCCAAACTCCAAACTCAATCAACATTGGCAAAACACGCGCCAAATGTCCCATTGTAAAGAGCTTCTGAGATTCATCATATAAACGATGCGGAGAAACATCACGCAATAGTTGCGTCATCTCTGCATCAAAGATATCGAGAATATCTGAATCAATTTTGAAATTTAACTTGGCTGCAAAACGTAGAGTTCGCAGCATACGCACTGGGTCTTCTTCGAAGCGCTGTGCTGGATCGCCCAATAAACGTAGGGTTTTATTTTTTACATCGTCAATTGCTTTGCAGAAATCAAGCACAATACTCTTACGCGGTTGGTAATATAGCGTATTGATTGAAAAGTCACGGCGAGCAAAGTCTTGTTCGATGGTTCCCCAGTTATTGTCACGTAAAATCATGCCTGAAGCACTGGTGACTGCTTTTTTAGGAGGAGCACGGAAAGTTGCGACTTCAATAAGCTCACGCCCTGAATAGACATGTGCTAATTCAAATCGACGGCCAATGATTCGACAACGTCGACCAAAAACTTCTTTAATCTGGGAAGGTGTTGCATTAGTGACTGCATCGAAATCTTTAGGATTAAGCCCTAGCATTAAATCACGGACACCACCCCCAACAATATAAGCTTCATAGCCAGCTTTAGTCAGGCTATCGATCACATCTAAAATCGAAGAAGGAAGTTGGGCTGTGGACAAACCACATTTTGACGCTCGCAAGGTTTGCAAAAGACGCTGTCTCCTACGTCAGGACGTAAATAACAAGTTGTCGCTAATCATAGCTCTAACGCACACAAAGGGCAATTTGATTCTCTGTAGTTTGCGCATGAAATGATAATTGACAGATAGATGCTTTATAAAGTCAAACGCGTTTTATTCTTTTCAAAAATGGCTGGACCAATACCCTTTACGTTTTTAAATTCATCAATATTTTTAAAGCCACCATTCTTTTGACGGTATTCCACAATCGCCTGAGCCTTTTTCTCACCAATACCTTTTAGCTTTTGGAGCTCATCAATATTGGCTTGATTTAAGTGAATTTGCCCTGACGAATCAGTCATAACTGAACTTTTTGGACTATTAGAATGAGAGGGCCGCTGCACGCTCAACTTCTGATCATACATCTGCTGTTTCGCTTTCCACTCCTTAAAATTTTGATCAAAAGATTGAGCCTGAACTAGGGCTGATGAGATCAGGCTCCAAAATAAAACAATGAAAATATTGTGTTTATTCTTCCAAAGATTCATGCTGAGCTGCATGTGTTTTTTCCCCTAACTTTAACTGCCGCTTTGCCTGATTCCACAATTCATCCATTTCAGACAGAGTCATGTCCTCTAATGTTCTTTGCTGTTTTTGCGCTTGATCTTCAATAAAAGCAAAACGGCTTCTAAATTTATGTATTGTCGATAAAAGTGATGTTTCACTTGAAATCGCAAGTTTACGTCCAACATTGACTAATGAAAACAGGCAATCTCCAAATTCGTCTTGAATTTCATCAATATTTTGATTTTTTAGGGCCTGTTTAAACTCATCCAACTCTTCTTCTAGTTTTTCATAAGCATCTTCTACCGTTTCGAAATCAAACCCAACCTTAGCTACATTTGCTTGAATTTCTTGTGCCTGTAACAGGGCTGGCCCATGTTTAATTTCATCTAATCTTGATTGCAGCTTGCCTTGTTTTTCTTGTTGCTTAATTTGTTTCCAAAGCTCACTTACTTGTTCTGGTGTTAAATTATTAAATTGATCTGCCTGAAAAACATGTGGATGGCGGCGTATTAACTTTTCACTTATTGCCTCAACAACATCTTGAAAGTTAAAAGCGCCTTGCTCACTAAACATTTGTGATTGAAACACAACCTGTAATAACAAATCGCCTAGTTCATTTCTAATTTCATTAATATCGCCATGGCGGATGGCCGCCTCGACTTCATATGCTTCTTCAATCGCATATTTAGTCAGTGACATTGGGGTTTGTTGTTGATCCCACGGACATTTTTCACGTAACTCTTGCATGATTTTAAGCAATTTATCCATGGTAACCCTCAAGTTTAAAAAGTCGGTCAGTCAAACTAAGATTTTAATTTGTTATGATCAAAATCAAAGCGATTAAATCTGTCGCACTATTGTACTGACAAAGAGAAAAAAGATGAGATACAGTATTCTGATTAGTGGTGCCGCTCAAGGTATTGGGGCTGAAATTGCACGCGTATTCTACAAACAAGGATATAAAGTAGGCATTTATGATATTAATGAATCGCTTGCTCAGGAACTAGCAAATGACTTAGGCCCAAATGCCCGTGCCGGCTATCTAGATGTAAGTGATTACAGCCAGTGGCAACACATATTAAAAGAATTTACCGAATGGGCTGGCGAACTCAACATCTTAGTAAATAATGCAGGTATTTTATATTCTGGCGCGTTTGAAACGACTGATATTAAAGCTCACCAAAGAACAATAAATATTAATGTAAACGGCGTAATCAATGGCTGTCACGCTGCTCTACCCTACTTAAAGCAAGCGTCTTT
This sequence comes from Acinetobacter sp. 1294243, assembly GCF_000588015.1. Taxonomy (NCBI): domain Bacteria; kingdom Pseudomonadati; phylum Pseudomonadota; class Gammaproteobacteria; order Moraxellales; family Moraxellaceae; genus Acinetobacter; species Acinetobacter sp. 1294243. The sequence continues at coordinate 17,106 of NZ_JFXG01000017.1, read as the reverse complement.
TGCACGCGTTATCAACCTCTCTTCAGCCTCTGCAATTTATGGTCAAGCTGATTTGATCTCTTATTCTGCTAGTAAATTTGCAGTTCGTGGAATTACTGAAGGTTTAGATGTGGAATGGAAAAAATATGGTATTCGTGTTTTAGATGTGATGCCGCTATTTGTACAAACTGCAATGGTTAATAATATGGATGCAGGCACTATTCAAAATATGGGGATAGATTTAACCCCCAATGATATTGCTCAGCAGGTGCTTACGCTTGTAGAGAAAAGGGCTCATTTTTGGACGCCTACCCATACTCCAGTGGGTATAAAAACCAAACTGCTTTATCAGCTCTCAACGTTGAGCCCACAATTTCTAAATCGACTCACCAATATTTATTTATCTAGAAAATAATTTGCAGTAAAAAGGCTGTCATTTGACAGCCTTTTTACTCAATTTATTAAACGCCTTGAATCATGCGTCGCGCACTAATAATTCCAGGTTGCTGCTCTAAGCGAGCCAATAAACGAGAAAGCTGCGCTAAACCTTTAACCTCAATGAGCAACTTCATATTAGCAATACCATCTGCCTCAGAAATTGTATTAACCTGACGAATATTGATTTGGTCAGAGAAAATCACTTGAGTTAAGTCTTTAAGAAGACCACGACGATCATAAGCTTCCACCACAATTTGAACGCTTTGACCACGTGTTGGCTGCATTTCCCAATCAGCTTCCACAGCACGCTCTGGCTCTTGCTTAATCATACGCTGATAGTCAGAACAAATGACTTTATGGATGCTGACACCACGGTTCAAAGTAATATATCCAGCGATTGATTCCCCATGCACTGGCTGACAGCACTGAGCGATGTGCAGCTCTACATTATCCAAACCATCAATTAAAATGCCATGTGCTGATAGTGTATGGCTGGCACGTGGATTTAATGTTGGTTTAAGTACTAGTTCAGGCTCATCCTGATCTAGATGCATTTGGCGGTTCACCTGATTAATCAGGGCATGTAAGCTAATATCGCCACTGACCAGATTCACCAAAATGTCGTCGCCGGTCTTCACATTAAAATGTGATGAATAATCATTTAGGTCGATACTTTTTGGGTGAATCGCAAGACGAGCTAACTCTTTATTAAGCAGTTCTCGGCCTACTTCAAGATTCTTACTACGGTCTTGCTGTCTAAACCAATGACGCAGCTTGTCACGTGCACGAGAGGTTTTAATATACCCCAAAGAGTTCACCAACCAGTCACGGTTTGGTTCACGATCTTTTTTAGTTAAAATTTCAACCTGTTCACCCGTTTTTAAAGTATAGGTCAGTGGCACATAACGCTGGTTGACCCGCGCTGCATAACACTTATTCCCTACTTCTGTATGCACATGATAGGCAAAATCTAAAACTGTTGAGCCACGCGGTAATTCTTTAATATCACCATCACGACTGAAAACATAAATCTTTTCAAAGCCTTCAAAGTCTTGTAACTGTTCAAAGCCTTCTGTTTCATCTTCGTTTTGGTGTACCGTCGTTTCATTACGTTCTTGATAGTGTTCTAAAACGGCACGCAATGAATGCAAACGATGGTTAAAGGAATGGTCGGTATTCTTTGACCCTTCTTTATAGTTAAAGTGTGAACATACACCTAACTCTGCTTCATCATGCATCTCGTGAGTACGAATTTGCACTTCAAGAGATTTGTTTTCAGCAATTACAGCCGTATGCAAAGAACGATAACCATTGGCTTTCGGATTGGTAATATAGTCATCAAACTGATGCGGAATATGGCGCCAGATTTGATGTACGATACCTAAAGAGTGGTAACACTCTGGCACACTATTGACCAACACACGCAAAGCGCGAATGTCATAAAGTTGGTCGAAGCTCAGGTTTTTGCTCTTCATTTTTCGATAAATCGAATAAATGTGTTTTGCACGCCCTGTAATTTCAGCTTCAATGCCGTAAGACGCTAACTCATTTTTCAAACGGTCAATGACGAACTGAATGTAATGCTCACGCTCTAAACGCTTTTCATTGAGTAATGAAGCAATCTCTTTATAACGATCTGGAGCCAAATAGCGAAACGCTAGATCTTCAAGTTCCCATTTAAGCTGAGCAATACCGAGTCGATGTGCCAACGGCGAATAAATAGTAAGGATTTCACGCGCTACACGTTCTTGGCGTTCACGAGAGGAATTTGCAAGCTCTCGCAAAGAATAAGTACGTTCAGCAAGTTTAATTAAAACAACACGAACATCTTCGGTCACCGAAATCAGCATTTTATAAATGCCGCTTAGATGTTCTCGTTGATTATTATTAAAGTGATCTTCTAACCGTTTATTTTTTTCAATAAGTTCTGAGAGTTTACCCATTGCCAAAGTACCTTTGACAAGGTTGTAAACTTGCTCTCCGAATTTCTGTTTTACTTCTTCTATATCGGTAATGCCTTCACGCACACTACGATAAAGCATTGCTGCTGATAAAGTATCTTCATCTACGTGAAGATGTGCCAGAATATCGGCCATTCCAACGCCTGTAGCAAAAGTATTGGAACGATGATTAACCGTTGAATCTAACTCTTTCTGCAGGGTTAAATGAGCGACTTTTTCAAGTTGTTCAAGCTCCGCCCCATCTAATATTTCACGCACCCGATCCAACCATGAGGCTAAACCGATTTGCGTTTCGGCGGCATGCTCTACAGTCGTTTCCTCTGACAACTCGGTTAGTTGTTCAGGTAACTGTTCACGTACTGTGACCATACCATTCTCCTCAATATGTAACTCATGTTTTTAATCGTTTATCTCTTGAATTTTTTCAAATAGTGCAATGGATTCAACATGTTCGGTATGCGTAAACATGTCCATCACTGCTGCTTTTTTTAACTGGTAACCATATTGGACCAAAACACCCGCATCCCTTGCCAGTGTAGCTGGATTACATGATACATAAACGATTCTTTTTGCTCCAAAATTTGATACATACTGCATAATTTCATATGCACCAGCACGAGGAGGATCAATCAATAATGCATCAAATCCTTGATTTGCCCAAGAATGATGCGAAAAATCTTTTGTTAAATCTTGTGAAAAGAAGGTTGCTTGCACCAAACTATTGCATCTCGCATTAGCTGTTGCTCGCTGCACCATTTCTTCACTCCCTTCAACACCGACAACCTGACCACTCTCACCAACACATCGTGCTAACGGGAGTGAGAAATTGCCCAAACCGCAAAATAGATCAAGTACCTTTTCACCTGGTTGCAACTGAAGCAATTCACATGCCAATTGAACCATCTGTTCATTTACTGTGGCATTGACCTGAGTAAAATCCAATGGCGAAAAAGCAAAATTTACATTAAACCTTTCTAAGGCATAATGTAAACGTAAAGCACCTTGTTCATCATCAATACGACGAATGCTTTCAGGACCTTTAGGTTGCAAATACAACTGCCACCCTTTGTGTAACGCAAATTGCTTTAATTGGTTGACATCAGAATTGTTTAATTTTTCTACATGACGAACCAATAAAGAAATTTCATTATCACCTTTTGCTAATTCTACATGACCAATGTGCGCTTTGCCTTTTAGACTTTGGAGTAAAGTGCGTAACTCAGGCAGACTATTTGATAAGTTTTTATCCAAAACACTACAGCTATGGATCGAAGTTAAACGATTACTATGATGTTCGCGAAAACCCATGATTAAGCGATCTGGTTTTGGCAAATAGCGCACGCCTATTCGAGCACGACGACGATAATCACTTTGTAAAGATCGAATCGGTTCTAGCCACTGTTCAGGTTGAATACCTGCAAAATGCTGTAAATGTGACTGGAGTACATTTTGTTTTAAACGGATTTGTTCATCAGGATGAATATGCTGCATGCTACATCCACCACAGATACCATAATGAGGACAAATTGCCTCTATACGATGTGCTGAAGGTTCTCCTAACAACTGTAACATTTCAGCTTCTTCAAGACGCTTCGCTTGATGGGTAATCCGAGCTTTTACAGTTTCTCCTGGCAATGCATAACGAATAAAAACTTTTTTGCCATGCTTATCTGCAGGGTGCTCAGGATGAGAACCATAATGCGCAATTCCACGCCCCTCATGAGAAAGTGTTTCAACCTGAAAAATATATTCAGGCTGTTGAAGGTTGCGAGATTTGGCTTGTTGTTTCAAAGAATGAACCTAAAAATCTGAAGAATTAAAATAGTGAGAAGTAAATTCGGTATGTTTCGAAGTACGCTCCCATACTTCAAGGAAATCGGCTTGCTGTGGCATAGTCTGTAAATATTCAATACTCGAACTGATCCAATGGTTATGCTCATCTGCATTTAATTGGCCTTTTAGTACTAACCAACGCAAATAAATAAACCATGTATTGAGCACATCCCCTTCACAATAGCTCGTCAATTTTAACCACTGTTGATTACGAACATATTCAGGCACATGATAACCCGACTCACCACGCTTACCCGGTAAACCTAAAATACAGGCAATATCATCAAGCTTTTGAAAATTACGACCATTAAACATTGCCATCACGTCCATTAAATCTATATGGCGATGGTGATAACGGTTTTGGTAATTATTAAAACGCTTCTGGCTATCAATCTCACCTTGATCAAACAGACCGGGTGCAGAGAGCCCATGATACATAGCGCGAAATAGGATAACTGGTAAATCAAATTGTGAACCATTCCAACTTACTAGAGTCGGATGGCGCTTATCAAAAATAGATAGAAATTTCTGCAAAATTTCTGCTTCAGAATATTGTTCTCGACTAAAAGAAAATAATCGAAAACCAGACTCATCGATCCATAAGCCAGAAATACACACAATTTCATGTAAAGGCAAACGCTGAAAATCCATACCAGATTCTTGGCGACGGATTTTCGTCAATGCTTGCTCTACATCGGCCTCAGGTAAATCAAGATGATATAAATGCGCACCCGCTTTTAAATCAGTTAAAGTTTCAATATCAAAAACTAAGGTAGGGAAACGCATTATTTCTCTCAATTATGAGTTATCGTCCTGTACTGAAAACAGACCTGTAGACAAGTAGCGATCGCCACGGTCACAGATAATGCAAACAATAACAGCATCTGGATTTTCTTCTGCAATTTTGATTGATGCCCAAACTGCACCGCCTGAAGATGTACCAGCACTAACACCTTCCATACGTGCTAATTTACGCATAGTTTTTTCAGCTTCAATTTGTGGAATATCAATAATACGATCCACACGGCTACTATCAAAAATAGTAGGCAAATATTCTTTTGGCCAACGGCGAATACCAGCAATACTTGATCCGTCTGCTGGCTGTAAACCAACAATTTGAATATCTGGGTTTTGTTGTTTTAAATATTTAGAAACGCCCATAATAGTACCGGTTGTACCCATTGAGCTTACAAAATGGGTAATCTTCCCACCTGTTTGTTTCCAAATTTCAGGGCCAGTTGTTAAATAATGTGCTTCAACATTATCAGGATTACCAAACTGATTTAAAACGTGACCTTTACCTTCTTTTTCCATTTGCAAGGCTAAATCTCGTGCACCTTCCATACCTTGCTGTGGTGTTACTTCAATCAGCTCTGCGCCATAAGCCAACATTGCGTCTTTACGCTCCTGGCTCATGTTGTTCGGCATAATAAGTTTCATTTTATAGCCGCGCATTGCCGCAACCATAGCCAACGCAATACCTGTATTACCGCTAGTTGCTTCAATTAATGTATCACCCGGTTTAATTTGACCACGTTTTTCTGCCTGCATAATCATGTTATATGCAGGACGGTCTTTTACAGAACCTGCCGGATTATTACCTTCCAATTTTGCTAAAACTATCGCTTGCGTATGAGAAGCTAATCGCTGCAAACGAACTAGAGGTGTCTTACCTACATAGTGATCTAACAAAAATTCGTCAGCTAAAAAATCAGGTTGTGTATTACTCATGATCAACACCTATATCGAGGTGGGCCTATTGTATGAAAAAATGCTCGGTACTGCACCCATTTCAATATGCTTTTTCATGAAAGCGATTAAAGCTCGGTCATTTATAAAATGCCGTCTGTTTTAAAATAAAGCGTGATAAGATGCCGTACAGAGAGATAAATCTGATGTAGCCATGTCTAATTTCAATAAAACCTTATCGAAACGCTTACGTCTGAATCACGCATATGGGCAATTGATTGCTCTTATTTTTGTGCCCATTATGATTTTAACGTGTGTTGGTGCTTTTCTGGTTTTAACTGAAACCTCGCATTCAGTAAAACAACAACAGCTACATCATGCCTCAGCAATTTTAGCCCGCTATAATCAAATCGCACTAGATTTATACCACCTAGTTGAACTACAGCCCGATGAATATGACCATGCTCAGCACATCATGCAAAGCATGTTTAATGAAAAAAATCTAAAACGTGCTGCGTTAATTGATAGCAATGGTCAGACTTATTTAAGTATCGGTTATCGAGACAATCGTTATTGGCCAAACTTTACTGAAAAAAATAATTTTTTTGGTCCAATCTCTTATAACCACAACAATATTTATGGACAGCGGATTAGCGACACACCCGGAAAAGCACCTGTCTGGCTTGTGATTGAAATGGATAATCAGCCACTAGAATTGGCACGTTACCGTATTTTGATTGCCCTCGTCATTACTGGCTTAATGACCTTACTGTTACTTTTACTTTGCTTGAATTTTTATTCGCGTCGGTGGATTGCACCGATGTACGAAATTCGCATGCAGTTGCAACGTTTAAATGCAGACACGTTGGACCAGCATATGGTCATTAACAGTACGGGTGAATTGCGCTTATTACAGCGTGATATTGCAAACGTTGTTAAACGATTGCACTTTAGCTTTTTAGAGTTAAAAGAACACACCGAACAAACCGAAGAAGACTTACGCAGAACGCTAGATACCTTAGAAGTTCAAAACATTACCTATCGTCAAGCACGTGACCAAGCGATTTCTTCAAACCAAGCCAAATCGGTTTTTCTTGCCAATATTAGTCATGAGCTTCGAACGCCTTTAAACAGTATTGATGGCTTTATTCATTTATTACTTCGTCAACAAAACCTAAATAACGAACAAAATCTTTACCTGCAAACTATTCGCAAGTCATCAGCCCATTTATTGGCATTAATTAATGATGTATTAGATTTCTCAAAAATTGATGCTGGTAAATTAGAGCTCGAAACAGCGCCGTTTGATTTAGAAGAAGCCGTCTTTGACGTCATGGATATGCTGTCTCCACTGGCTGCCCAAAAGCATATCGCTATGGCTTTTTACTATGCCGACAATATTCCACAACAAGTGATTGGTGATGCTTTACGCTTCAAACAAATTCTGACTAACTTGATTTCGAATGCGATTAAGTTCACTCCAGATGGCGAAATTATTGTTCGTGTTCGTATGGAGCATGATGATATCGGACAGTGCCTACTTCATTTTAGTGTTCAAGACAGTGGTATTGGTTTAAGCGGTACAGATCGTAAAAAATTATTTGAATCATTCTCGCAAGGTGATGCATCCGTTACACGTCAATTTGGCGGTACAGGTTTAGGTCTTGCGATCTCTAAACAGCTCGTTCATCTCATGCATGGCCAAATTGGCTTTGAGGACAATCAGGAACGTGCTCCAACAGAAAAAGGTTCAACCTTCTGGTTTACCGCACAATTTGTAGTAGATGAAGATTACGAGATTGAACACCCGCACTTTGAACATTTACAAGTGGTGTCTTATCTTGCCCACCCTGCTACAGCAAGTGTTTTACGTTATTACCTTGAGAACTATCATGTTTCTCATATCGAGACACAATCGATTCTGGACTTATTTAGTCGTTTAAAACATCTTGATCAAAAAGATAATACATGGCTCATTGTTGATCACAGCGGCGATACTGAAGCGTTATTAAAAGAAATCCGTAGTCGTTATCAAGGCAATTTGGCAGTCTATGGCTATCAAATGACACTTGAGCCAAATATGCTCAATGAATATCGTGCTCGCCCTTTATATCAACCATTAAGTCGAAGCGGACTCATTCAATTATTAAATGATCAGCCTATTTTTGAAGAGGAGCAACAAGATTTTAATGGTCAAGGTTTACACATTCTGGCAGTCGATGACCATTTACCTAACTTAATTGTTTTAGAAGCCTTGCTAGGCGAACTCAACGTTAGAACAACTAAAGCTCTCAGCGGTCAAGAAGCGCTGAACCTGATCCAAGAGCGAATTGACCAGAAGCTTAAACCATTTGATTTGGTATTTATGGATATTCAAATGCCTGTTATGTCAGGTATTGATACAACTCGCGCTATTCGCTCATTAGAGTCGACTTTAGATGGTGAAATGCAGCTTCCAATTATTGCATTAACAGCGCATGCCCTTGCTGATGAAAAGCAAAAACTCCTCAAAGTAGGCATGAATGACTATGTTACCAAGCCAATTCAAATGGAACAAATTATCCAAATTTTAACGCAATGGACCAAAAACAACTTTACATCAAAAGCTCTAGATAAAGACCATCATGTCGTTGCAGAAGCATTAGACCCAGAAATTCTAAACTGGCAACAAAGTTTGCAGCTTGCAGCAAATAAAGAAGATCTTGCTCAAGATTTACTTAAAATGTTAGTTGATAGTTTCCCAACTGAGCTAGACGAAATGCAGCAGCTCATCGAGCTTGAAGACTTCCCTCAACTTGAGCATGTTTTACATCGTCTTTATGGTGCTACCCGCTATGTAGGTACTCCAAAACTGCAACAAGTGACAGGTGATTTTGAGCAATTTATTTCAACACTACGCAAAGAACGCCGTATAGCCGATGAAGGATTTATTGAAGAAGTTATGAGACGCTTTGATGAGTTAGGACTTGTTGTTAAAGAAGTGGAAAGTGCAGCCCACCAAATCTTGGTGATTCCTGACTAGCATATCTACCAAATGGTATGACTGAGCTGTCATGTTTCCAAATTACAGCCATGTTATGCTCCGCTTATCGATAAAAAAATAAGCGGGAATTTCATGGCACTTTTACGTATTGAAAAGAATAATGGCATTGCAACAGTTTATCTAAACCGTCCTGATAAACGTAACGCCATGAGTTTTGCCCTTCTCAAAGAACTCGTTTCAACAGCAAAAGCCATTAAAAAAGATAGAGATATCCGCTGTGTGATTTTGACAGGGGAAGCACAAGTTTTTAGTGCTGGAATTGATTTATCTGATCTGAATAATCCGAAAAACTCCGCTTTTGCCATTTGGGAGCTTGTTAAACCTGGCCAAAGCCTCTTCCAGAAAGCATTCCTGATTTGGCAAAATTTACCTGTACCTGTGATTGCAGCTCTTGAAGGATATTGTTTTGGTGCCGGAATGCAACTTGCCTTAGCAGCTGATATTCGCATTTCTCATCCAGACACTAAAATGTCGATTATGGAAAGCCGTTGGGGCTTAGTTCCAGATATGGGACTTACTCGCTCATTGAAAGGCTTAATTGGTGTTGACCTTGCAAAAGAACTCACCTTAACAGCCCGTGTTTTTGATGGGAATTATGCAAAAGAAATTGGTCTTGTGACTCATTTAAGCAACTCTCCACTAGAAAAAGCCAATGAAATAGCTGCTGAAATGTTACAACGCTCACCTGATGCCCTAACTGCAGCAAAACGTGTACTTGATGCAATGGAACACCAACCTGAAAAGTCATTACGTCTAGAAAAAATCTGGCAACTTAAATTATTACTTGGTAAAAATAGCAAACTTGCTCGTAAAAAAGACAAACATCCGGAAGTTAATTTTTTACCACGCCAATATAAATAAAGAGCTTAGATTATGAATTTTGATCGCAACACCCCTATTGCTTTTTTAGGTATAGGGCTTATGGGGAGCCGCATGGCAACCCGCCTTATTCAAGCTGGCTTTCAAGTTGCGGTTTGGAATCGAACCCCTTCTGCATGTGAAGAACTGATTGATATCGGCGCACAGCCTCTAGATCTTATAAATATTGGCGAATATCCTGTTATTTTAATCTGTCTAGCAGATGACAAAGCCGTAGAGGCAGTATTTGAACAAATTCAGCCGAACTTAAAAGCTAAACAGGTAATTGTTGATTTCTCGAGCTTATCTGTTGCTGCAACAAAAACGCTTGCTCAAACTGCTGCCACACATGACGTTATTTGGATTGATTCACCTGTATCAGGTGGAACAGCTGGAGCAGAACAAGGCACGCTTGTTATTTTTGCAGGTGGTGATGCTCAAACCATTACAGAATTAACGCCTGTTTATAATGTTTTATCTCAACGTGTAACACGGATGGGAGATACAGGAACTGGCCAAGCCACCAAAATCTGCAATCAACTCATTGTTGCAGCCAACAGTGCGCTTATTGCAGAAGCTGTTGCTCTTGCAGATCGAGCAGGTGTAGATACGACTTTGCTCGCTCCAGCTTTAGCGGGTGGATTTGCAGATTCAAAACCTTTTCAAATTCTCACCCCACGTATGGCAACTCATACCTTTGAACCTGTTCAGTGGAAAGTTCAAACATTATCAAAGGATCTTAACAACGCAGTAACATTGGCTAACAATGTTAATTTAGATATCCCAGTTGCACAAAAAGCTCTATTACAGCTACAAACTCACCAAAAAAATGGCTTTGCCGAGAAAGATTTAGCTACTATGATTCAATTAATAGAGCAAAAATAAACGGAGTTTGAGTATGGGTCGTCTTGCAGTCAATTTATCCATGATTTTTACAGAAGTTCCTTTAATTGAACGCTTTGCTCTGGCCCATGCTCAGGGCTTTGAATATGTCGAAATTCAATTTCCTTATGAATTGTCTATTGCAGATATTCAAACTCAACTCGAACACTACAACCTCAGCCTTTGTTTAATTAATGTGCCTGCAGGTGATCTTATGCAAGGCGGAAACGGTTTAGCAGGCATTCCCGGCCAAGAAACAGCTTTCCATGAGGCATTAGAATTGGCTATTAGCTATGCCACAGCTTTAAACGTTCCTCGTGTTAATATTTTGGCGGGTAAGCAACCACTAGATGCTGACTTACTTCCTTGTTTAAAAACACTAGCAGCCAATTTAAAACTTGCCTGCAACTTACTCAGTGAACATGATATAGAACCCGTTTTTGAAATGATTAATGGCACGGATATGCCTCGCTTTTTGGTGCAGAACATTGCGCAGGGCCAAGAAATGCTAGAAGCAGTCAATCACCCTGCCCTCAAAATGCAATATGACTGCTATCACATGGCCATGATGGGTGAAGATGTACTTGAGGGTTTGCAAGAGAATATTAACTTAATTGGACATATTCAATTTGCAGACTGTCCGGGCCGCCATGAGCCTGATACAGCTCAAATTCCTTATGAACAAATTTTTTCTTGGTTAAAGCAAAGTTCATATCAGAACTATATTGCAGCGGAATATAAACCTGAAAATGGTTCAAATCAGTCGTTTACATGGAAGAAAAAATACTTTTCTGATGATGTAAATATATAAACTGTTACGACTTCTGTTTGAAGTTTAGTGCGAAAACCACTATATTAGATAGTGAGTAATTGTCAGGAAAATATACCCTATATGAATTTAGAACCATCGCCCAGCGTGTCTAATTCTCACGATTTCGCAATGAACACCTCAAATAAAGACGTACAAGCTTGTCTCAAAGTCGTCCACGACGCTTTAGTTGATGTAAAAGCAAAAGATATTCTCCAGTTAGATGTTAGCTCAATTAGCAATGTCGCTGATGCTATTGTAATTGCAAGTGGTACTTCTACTCGCCATGTCAAAGCACTTGCTGACAATGTTGCAGAAGAAGCTCGAAAAGCCGGTTTCCGCCCGATTGGCGTTGAAGGTGAACGAGATGCAGAATGGATCTTAATTGATCTCGGCTTTGTTGTAGTACACGTAATGCTACCAACAGCTCGTAAATTCTATGATTTAGAAAGCTTATGGCGTACCGCTCCAGAGTCGGTTGCTTAAAATTTTGCTTTTAAAAAAAGCGGCTCTTTTGAGCCGCTTTTTTTATTTATCCACATCTATTTTAAGCACTTTCAAATACCATACCCTATCCCCAAAACACCAATCATCACATATATCTAAATTTGACATGACAAATTGTCAAATTTACAGCACTATACAAATTCTTGAAGTCCCCACCAATAAATAGCATAACCGGAGTACAGAAAGTGAAGATATTAATTACAGGTGCTAATACGGGCATAGGTTTCGCCACAGCAGAACAACTCGTTAAACAAGGGCAACATGTGATTTTGGCATGTCGAAATCCTCAGAAAGCGCAAGAAGCACAAAACAAACTAAGCTCACTTAACCAAGGACAAGTCGATGTCGTTTCTCTCGACTTAAATAGTCTTGAATTAACTAGAAAAGCTGCCGATGAAATTGCAGATAAATATGGCAACCTTGATGTACTTATTAATAATGCAGGTTTATTTGCCAAAACCAAACAGTTGACCAGTGAAGGCTTTGAGCAACAATTTGGGGTTAATTATTTAGGCCATTTTTTATTAACTCAAAAACTACTCCCCGTTTTACAACAATCTCCTAAAGCGCGCATTATCCATCTTGCATCTATTGCCCACTGGGTGGGCTCAATTAAACCCAACAAGTTTCGTGCAGAAGGTTTTTACAATCCCCTGTTCTATTATGGGCAATCGAAGCTTGCAAATTTATTATTTAGTAATGTATTAGCAGAACAGTTCACTGGAAGCTCAATTACTAATAATGCATTACATCCAGGTGGTGTTGCTTCTGATATTTATCGCGACTTACCCAAACCTGCCTATGCGGCGATGAAATTAGGCTTAGTCCCAACCTCAGTTCCAGCAAAACTCATTACAGAAATGGCAACTGGAGATGCATGGCAGAACCGTAATGGTGAATATGTGAGTGCACATATGCCAGACTGGAAATCATCACACGCTAAAAATCAGCAACTCGCACGTGACTTATATCAACAATCTACGGACCTTGTAGAAAAATTTCTTTAAAAAATCAGCTCAAATAAAAAAACCACCCGAAGGTGGTTTTTTTATTTCAAAGCAAATTAGTGGCCTGTACCGTTAATTGCTTTTGTCATATCTTCAACAACTTTCTTAGCATCACCAAAGATCATCATTGTTTTTTCGTTATAGAACAAGTCGTTGTCTAGACCAGCATAACCAGTTGCCATAGAACGCTTAATCACCATGATTGTACGCGCTTTATGAGCTTCAAGAATCGGCATACCATAAATCGGTGAGCTTGGGTCATCTTTTGCAGCTGGGTTTACAACGTCGTTTGCACCAATTACAAGTACTACATCTGTTGCAGGGAAGTCTGAGTTGATCTCATCCATTTCCAAAATGTCTTCATATGCTACGTCTGCTTCAGCAAGTAATACGTTCATATGACCAGGCATACGACCCGCAACCGGATGGATTGCAAAGCGAACGCGAACACCCTGTTCTTTCAAAAGTTCACACAACTCTTTTACCGCATTTTGAGCACGACCTTGCGCCATACCATAACCCGGTACAATCACAACGCTGTCCGCATTTGACATTAAGAAGCCAGCATCATCAGCAGAACCTGAACGGTAGTTACGTTGAACTTGTTCACCTTTATCTGCAGATGCAACTGCTGCACCGCCCATTGCCCCACCAAACAATACATTGATGATCGAACGGTTCATTGCTTTACACATGATGTACGACAGAATCGCACCAGATGAACCTACAAGCGAACCAGCAACGATCAACATGTTGTTTTCAAGTGTAAAACCAATACCTGCTGCCGCCCAACCAGAGAATGAGTTAAGAAGTGATACCACTACAGGCATATCACCACCACCCACTGGCGCAATCCAAACCCAACCAAATGCAAGTGCAAGTGCTGTCATTGCCCAGAAAGCAGTCATGTTGCCAGTTGTAAAGAAGTAGAAACCACAAGCCAACATCGCAACAAAGATAAGTGCTTGAACAGGTTTAACCCATGCACCAGAAATTGTTTTAGCCCATTTTTTCGCAGCCAATTTACCATACGCAAACACAGATGCAGTAAAGGTAATCGCACCAACGAAACAACCAACAAACAATTCAAATAAGTGAACTTTACTCATGTGTGCATGTTGTACGCCAGCTGCAGTCAAAGCCGCCTCATTTTGAGCAAACAATGCAGTTAATTGGTTGTTATGTAAAATTGCAGCAATCGCAATTAATACCGCAGCCAAACCCACCAATGAGTGCATAAGCGCAACAGTTTCTGGCATTTGAGTCATTGGTACTGTACGTGCACGTGCAATACCCACAATTGCACCTAACACCATTGCCCCAACGATCATCCAGATGACTGGGTTATTCGCAACAAAGAAGGTCGTTACAACTGCAATCGCCATCGCGATCATACCGTAACGGTTACCTTGAATTGCTGTTTTAGGACCAGATAAGCCACGAAGTGTCAAGATAAAGAGGATTGCGCCAACAAGGTACAACCAGTTTGCATTTGCTTGAATAAATTCCATGTCAAAGCCCTCTTATTTCTTTTGCTTAGGCTTGAACATTTCCAGCATGCGTGCAGTTACTGCAAAGCCACCGAAAATATTAATGCTTGCCAAAAATACTGCAATCGCACCGAGTACGCTCACCACATTCACACTTTGAAATGCAACGTTAGCATCTACACCTAAAACTGGCAGACCTACAGTTTGCAACATCGCACCTACCACAATAATAGATGACAACGCATTGGTTACTGCCATAAGTGGTGTATGCAAAGCTGGCGTAACACCCCAAACCACGTAATAACCTACGAAGATGGCAAGGACGAAAATTGTAATAGTTTCAACCATGAGAAATCTCCTTAACCACGCTTAAGCAGTACTTGACCGCCATGAGTGACCAATAGGGCTTTTTGGATTTCGTCTTCCTGATTAATCGCAAAGTTTTTCTCTTTGTCGAATAGGGTCTCTACGAAATTAAAAACGTTACGCGCATACAATGCAGAAGCTTCTGTTGCTACAGTTGCGGGAATATTTGGAACACCCAAAATTTTCACGCCATTTTCTGTAAACACAGTCTCACCAACCTTAGAGCCCTCAACGTTACCACCAGTTTCAACAGCCATATCTAAAATGACAGAACCTGGTTTCATCTTGGCAACTGTTTCAGCTTTAATCAGACGTGGCGCATCACGCCCCG
This sequence comes from Acinetobacter sp. 1294243, assembly GCF_000588015.1. Lineage (NCBI taxonomy): Bacteria > Pseudomonadati > Pseudomonadota > Gammaproteobacteria > Moraxellales > Moraxellaceae > Acinetobacter > Acinetobacter sp. 1294243. Next base: position 1,914 of record NZ_JFXG01000017.1, on the reverse strand, counting down.
GCAGCAATGCAGTAGTAATCACGATGTCAGCATTAGATACAGCTTTATCTACAATCGCAGCTTGGTCTTTGATGTATTGCTCACCCGGCATCCATCCATAACCATTTTTAGCGGCATCCGCTGCACGTTGTTGCTCTTCTTCAGACATTGGTACGTCTAACCACTTACCACCTAAAGACTCAACTTGATCTTTTGCTGTAGGACGTAAATCGGTCGCCTCAACAATTGCACCTAAACGTTTTGCAGTTGCAATCGCCTGAAGACCAGCAACCCCAACACCCATGATTACAACACGCGCAGGCTTTACAGTACCCGCAGCAGTCATAAGCATTGGGAACATGCGTTGATATTCAGCAGCAGCAAGTAAAACCGACTTATAACCAGCTAAGTTTGCTTGAGAAGACAATACATCCATGTTTTGTGCACGAGAAAGCGTACGAGGAAGCAGTTCTAAAGCAAAAGCAGACACTTGTTGATTCGCAAACTGATCTAGCTCGGTGTTACGATAAGGATCAAACATTGCTACAACAGCGGTATTTGCTGCAAGTTTCTGAATTTCCGCGCCCTGTGGTGCACGAACTTTCAAAATAATTTGACTACCCGTATAGGCATCATCCGTAATGGTTGCACCGACCTGTTCATAAGCACTGTCAATGTACGCAGCCTTTACACCAGCACCACGTTCAATCACAACGCTATGACCAGCGCTAATCAACTTCTTTACTGTCTCTGGCGTAGCAGCTACACGATTTTCACCGACGACAGTTTCGGTTGGGATTCCGATCTGCATGAGCGTTCCTCAAGCTAATTTCTCATTGTCAAAAACATTGCAAGCTGCAATGTTTCCCCCATGTGTATTCTTTGTACAGAATTTGGATTCTAATTGAACTTTTTTAAAATACCACCCACTATTTATTTAATAAATACCCATATTTTGAACTGATGATTCATGATATTTGTTTAGGGGTGTAATATAGGAAGGTTTTTCTTTTTTTGCAGACAATAGTCTCTCTTATACAGTCCTGTATATGAAAATTTCTTTATCTTCGTTTCAAATTGGGTCTTTTTTTGCGCTTTGCTCTGCTTTTCTATTCAGCACAAAAGCGATTTTTATTAAACAAACTTATGCCCTTTCTCCATTAGTAGACGGTACAGTCCTGATGGCTTTACGGATGTTAAGCGCCTTACCGTTCTTTCTATTAATTTGCTGGTTTAACAGGCATCATAATCAGGGCATAAAAAAGAAGGATTGGCTAATTTTAATTTTTGCCGGTCTATTAGGCTACTACTTTGCAAGTTGGCTCGATTTCATGGGCCTTATGTTTATTAGCGCCTCTCTAGAACGAATTATTCTATTTTTATATCCCACGCTTACAGTCATCGTATCAAGCTTACTCTACAAACAAAAATTAGATGTAAAAAGTTTATTTGCCATTTTTCTTAGTTATGGTGGAACCGTGATGGTTATGCTTCAGGAGCACAACAACGCACCAATTCAGGGCAACTTCTGGTTAGGGACAAGTTTCGTATTTGCAAGTGCCGTGGCTTTCGCCGGCTATTTGTTGCTGACGCCACCTCTCATTAAGAAATTTGGCTCTTGGAATTTCACAGGGTTAGCCTTAACCGTGGCCTGTATCGGCACATTAACTCATTACGCATTAAGCACACCTCATCCAATTCAACTCCTATTACAACTCCCCTCTAGTGTAATTTGGTATGGCATTGGCTTAGGCTTTTTAGTTACCGTATTACCCACCGTTATGCTCATGCAAAGCATTGAACGATTAGGTGCCTCTCAATCTGCAATGATTGCTTCAATTGGACCAGTTTTAACGATTTTGCTTGCCGTTGCTTTTTTAAATGAACATCTCAATATGTGGCAATGGGTCGGCTGCCTTCTCAATATTGTCGGTG
>NZ_JFXG01000016.1:0-69243 GCF_000588015.1 Acinetobacter sp. 1294243 | reverse complement strand
GCCGAAACGGTAAATAAGGTACGGCCGTGGAAAGCATTGTTAAATGCCACAATGCCACTTTTACCTGCAACACCGCTGTCGAGTCCAACTTTACGCGCAAGTTTTAATGCTGCTTCATTTGCTTCTGCACCTGAGTTACAGAAGAATACCTTATCTGCAAATGTATTTTCGGTGAGTTGTTTAGCAAGGTGTAGAACGGGTTCATTTGTATAACCGTTACCGACGTGCCAAAGTTTTGTTGCTTGTTCTGTTAAAGCATTTACTGCCACTGGATGCGCATGACCTAATGCGTTTACTGCAATCCCGCCTGCAAAATCGATATATTCTTTATTTTCTTGATCCCAAATACGTGAACCTTCACCACGTACCGGAATGAAATTTGCCGGTGCAAAAACTGGAACCATCCACTCGTTAAAGTCATTACGAGAAACTGCAAAATTATTCATCTTATCTAGTCCATTAAATTGAATTATTAGGCTTAACCGATGCCCCTATTATTCAAAATCAAATTGATTCACAAAATTTGTAATTCAGGAAAAAATGATTTAATTTTTACCAATCTGATAATTGACAATTACAATATGGATAACATTGATCAAATTATTTTAGGTTTACTTAAAGATAACGCACGGATGTCTGTTACCGAGTTAGCCGAAAAAGTTCACGTTTCAAGAGCAACTATCAAGAAGAGAATGGAGTATCTGGAGTCTTCGGGCATTATTACCGGATATACGGTTCGTTTTAAACCGAATGCTGAACGCAACGTCATCCGTGCATGGATGAGCATTATGGTTGAAGGGACCAAAGCGCAGTCTGTGATTAAAGAACTACGCCTAGAAAGTGCCGTGGAATGTTTGCATAAAACCAATGGCAAATGGGACATTTTGGTTGAGCTACGTTCTGACACTTTAGAAAACTTCGATAAAGTTTTAGAAAGAATCAGGAACATTTCAGGTATTTATAACAGTGAAACCAGCATTCTGCTTGCGAGTCATAAAACCTAATCATTCACTTTAATTTCAATAAATAAGAACTCGAAATTGATGAGCTAAGTATAAATCTTGGCTCCTCAAGCTGCTCTCGATTAGAAAATTATTCAATTATCTTTCATCAAATCTACTGAACTAGTACGACAATCAACTTCTCCTAAAAATCTTCAAGAAATTTTTTAATTTTTTTAAATAATCAAATCAAAAACTTAAAATCTAATTTGATTTAAATTCCAACTTTTTTCACTCAATTCCCTCATTAAAGCATTTGACAGAAAATTTAAAACATAATACATATAGTATTATATGTTATATGTTAAAACCTAAGGACAAGGTATAAAAAATGGCTAAAACTCAACTACAACACTTTATTAACGGCGAATATGTTGCTAGCAAAGGAAATGACTATTTCGACTTGGTAAGCCCAGTGACTGGTGAAGTTTACGCACAATCACCGAATGCAACCGAGGCAGAAGTTGATGCTGCTTATGCCGCTGCTAAAGAGGCATTTAAAATTTGGGGACGCAGTACACCTTCGACTCGTCAAAAAGCATTACTGAATTTAGCAGATGCTATTGAAGCAAATGCGGAGCGTTTAATTGAGGCTCAAAGTCGTAATACGGGTCAGTTAAAACACTTAATTGCATCTGAAGAAGTAGGTGCATCAGCAGATCAGGTTCGTTTCTTTGCAGGTGCTGCTCGCCTACTCAATGGCACTGCTTCAGGTGAATATTTAGAAGGTTTAACCTCTTCTATTCGCCGCGAACCAGTCGGTGTAGTTGGACAAGTTACACCTTGGAACTATCCACTCATGATGGCTGTTTGGAAAATTGCTCCAGCTTTAGCCGCAGGTAATACCGTGGTACTTAAACCAAGTGATACAACACCAGAAAGTACGCTTTTACTGGCAGAAATTGCTGCACCATTTTTCCCTAAAGGTGCATTTAACGTGGTGTTAGGCCAAGCTCAGGTCGGTTCAAAAGTTGTATCACATAAGACCCCTGCACTCGTTTCTATTACAGGCTCAGTTCGTGCCGGATTACAAGTTGCAGCTTCTGCCGCAGCAAATCTAGCGAAAGCGCATCTTGAGCTTGGTGGTAAAGCACCTGTAGTCGTTTTTGAAGATGCCGACCTCGACAAAGCAGTTGAAATGATTGCTTTAACAGGCTATTTCAACGCAGGCCAAGACTGTACTGCAGCAACGCGTGTAATTGTGGCTGAATCTGTTCATGATGAATTTTTAAGTAAGTTAGTTGAAGCTGCAAAAAATACCCGTTTTGGTGAACCCGATGATCAAGACGCGCTTTATGGCCCACTTAACAATGCCAACCAATTGAAAAACGTTAAAGCCTTTATTGACAACTTACCTGCACACGCCAAAGTTGAAACAGGTGGAAAACAAGCAGACCGTCCAGGCTTCTATTTTGAACCCACTGTTATTAGTGGCTTAAAACAACACGACGAAGCCATTCAAAATGAAATTTTTGGACCTGTGATTACTGTTCAAAGATTTACAGATGAAAATGATGCGATTGAAAAAGCCAACGATGTTGAGTATGGCCTAGCTTCAAGTGTTTGGACTAAAGATCATGCTCGCGCAACTCGTCTGTCTCGTGAACTCGATTTCGGTACAGTTTGGATTAACACCCATATTCCTTTAACCGCAGAAATGCCACACGGCGGTTTCAAAAAATCAGGTTATGGTAAAGACTTATCTGGCTACGGTTTCGAAGAATATACCCGAGTTAAACATGTGATGAGTTCAAACGAATAATAACAATGCGTTTTGAAAGGAGATCAAAATGAATAAGCAAGAAATGAAAGACTTGGTGACTAAAGCCCATCACGAGCTATTTAATTTGCACGACACCACTGCTTTGGACCGTTATTTTTCTGAAGACTTTATAGAGCACTCTCCACTGGTTGCAAATGGTCTTTCGGGCCTTCGCCAACTGGTAGAAGACTGCCCCGACATGCAACACGAAGCTGTGCGTGTATTGGCAGACGGTGACTTGGTTGCAATTCATGGCCGCTTTCAGGGCCTTGATGAAAACCCTTTAGTTGGTTTTGATATTTACCGAGTGAAAGATGGCAAAATTGTTGAACACTGGGATGGTCTGGTGGCAGAAGCCGCGCCAAATGTGAGTGGTAGAACTCAATTAGATGGTCCGACTGAAATCGTCACTCACCATGACCCAGAGGAAAATCGTGAGATTGTGACCTCGTTCTTTAAGAAGTCTTTAATTGATGGCAATTATGAGGCATTTAAAGAATATACTCACAATGATCAGTTCATTCAACATAGTCCAGACATTGGTGATGGTGTTAAAGCAGTCATTGATTTTTTGAACAATATCCGTAATGAAGGACAAGGTTTGGTATACTCCAAAACGCATCGCTCCATTGCTGATGGTCAATTTGTCTTGACACATTCCGAAGGAAGTATTGCCGGAAATCGACATGCCTATTTTGAATTATGGCGTGTGGATAATGGCAAAATTGTTGAACTTTGGGATGCAATACCAGCTGTGCCTGAAGATGAACAGGCCGTCCATCAATATGGCGTGTTTTAATCATTTATCCGTTTCATTAAGCTAAGTCTCTGACTTAGCTTTTAGAGAATTCGCCATGTCAGCATATACGATAATTTTTGCACCTATCGCTCAGGCAACTCGATCGGAACAAGTTGTGGAACGCTTGGAAAATGCAATTATCTCTGGATTGCTCAAAAGCAATGAACAGCTTCCTAACGAGGCGGATCTAGCTCGCTTAATGGGAGTGTCACCCATTACCGTTCGTGAAGCGTTAAATACTTTACGCGTAAAGGGTCTGATTGATACACGACGCGGGCGAAACGGCGGAAGCTTTGTTTGTGAGTTACCTTCCGATTTACTCTTAAACAAGCATCCTCTACGTCAAGCTTCAAATGAATATCTGGCTGATTTAGGCGAGTTTCATAGTGCAATTTTAAGCCATGGTGCATATTTGGCAGCACAAAGAACCACTGAATATGAACTGGGTAAAATCAAAGAGCTTATTGATCAATTTGAACAAGCAGTTGAACCAGACACACGTGCCCAACTTGATTTACGTTGTTTGTTAACACTTACCTCTTTTGCTCAATCAGCTCGACTGGCAAATCAAGAGTTAACCATACAAGCCGAATGGGCACCGCTCATTGCTGTGCTTTACCAAGATGATCAATTTCATCAACTGGTCGTCGCTCAATACCACCAACTTTTATCATCTTTTGTTCAAGGCAATGAAGATGATGCTGTTATTCAAGCGCGAAAAATCATTTCGATGCTAACAGACCAAATGCTTCGATATAAGTTATCTATTGAATAAAAACAATAAAGTAGAGCACTTATAAAATATCGAGTGAGAAATACGGAATTTTAGGAGTTATAGGAATGACCCAACATTTAGATATAGAAGAGCTTCAAAATTTGTTAAAGACGGTGGTTGAAGAAACGACAACCATTACAGAAAAGCTGGCAACTAAAGCGAGCAAAATTCTTTCAAAACATGAACCTGAAAAAACCAAAGACGTTAAGCTTTCAGGCTCAGAGCGTTCAGCTTTGCAAAAAGAAATTAAAAAGGCCTTACAGGAAAGCCATTACAGTCAAGGTATTGGTTTTGCAAGTTATAGCCCTGCAACGCAAGAAGAGCAAGATTATTGGACACTCGAATGGTGGTATAAAAAAGAAGATCAGTTACAGCAAGCCAAGCTTGAAAACTATCAAAATGCTCAGCGATTTTTAGATTTTCGCTCTTTTGAATGGTTCCATAAACCTGCTCAAAATAAAAGTCCGTGCATCCATGGGCCTTATGTCGATTATATTTGCAATGGTGCATACACCATCACCCTTGCCCATCCAGTCATGATTCGTGATCAATTTATCGGTGTGATTGCCACCGATATTTTAGTTTCCGCACTCGAAAAAATTCTTATGCCGAAGCTTAAAAACATTAAACAAAAAGCAATTGTAATTAACGACTCTTCTCGAGTGATTACTTCAAATGATATCACCATCAGAACAGGCACATTATTTAAAGGCCAAAGCCCCGAGCAGTTTCTGTCACGACCGTGTCAATCTTTTCAACTGGTCGTGATCTAGAGTTATATCAAAGATATAAATATTTGATCTTGCTTTAGGGCATCACCAAGGCGAAACAGCCACCCACTTTTGTACAAACTTTCTCCAAATAGACGTGTTTATTCAAGCCTAGGGGAAGTTTTGGCTCAAAAATAGCATCGCTTTTCCGGATGAAAAGCAAAACAACGAATTTGAGGTTGAAATGACATGGAAAATAAAACGTCTTCCTTAAAAAAACTGTCTCTTTGGCAAGTCACTATTATTGGTATTGCCTATATGACTCCCATGACGGTGTTTGATACTTTCGGTATTGTCTCTGGAATTACCAATGGACATGTGCCACTGGCCTATTTACTTGCACTTGGCGCCATGCTACTCACCGCTTGGAGCTATGCAAGATTTAGTCAAAATTCAGAAAAATCAGGTTCAGCATATAGTTATACCGCTGAAAGTTTAGGGCCTAAAAGTGGTTTTTTTGTCGGTTGGTGTTCACTACTCGACTATTTGTTATTACCCCTCATTAATGTTTTGCTAGCTGCAATTTATCTCACAGCCCTTATCCCAAGTCTGCCTTACTGGTTCTGGGTGCTTGTATCGGCAAGCCTAGTCACTTTAGTGAATTGTTTCCGCATTCGGTTACTCGCCAATTTAAGCCTGTTGTTTGTGTTTGCACCGATCATACTCATGGTCATTTTTGTTTATTTAGTGATTAAGGGTATTGGCTCGACTCAAGGTTACGAGCATGTGCTTACATTGGCTCCACTCTGGCATGAGCACCAATCTTTACTCCCCCTCGTTGCGGGTGCCTCAGTTTTGTGCTTTTCATTTTTAGGTTTTGATGCGGTTACCACGCTTTCTAATGAAACCAAACAACCCACCAAAAATATTCCTCGTGCAGTCATGTTAACGACTCTTACGGGCGGACTAATTTTCTTCACAGCCGCTTGGTTTATTCAACTTTATTTTCCAAACAATCTACGCTTTCAGCATCCATCTGAAGCGTTGCCTGAAATTGTACTTTACGTAGGTGGTGCTTTTTTCCAATCTGTATTCTTATGCGGACAAATTATGAACACAGTCGCCTCTGGCCTTGCCTCACATGCCAGCGCTTCACGTTTACTGTATATAATGGGGACCGATAATATTTTCCCTAAAAAGTATTTTGGGACAATTCATATTTCATTAGGTACACCGTTTTTTTCGGTTTTGTTTGTTGGTCTTATTTCAATGTCCGCGGTTTTTCTAGATTTAGCCCAAGTCGTAAGCCTCATCAGCTTTGGTGCCCTAGTCGCTTTTACAGCCGTAAATTTCTCAGTTTTTATGAAGTTTTATATTAAAGATAAACAGCGTTTAGGGTTTAAAAATAAATTTCTAAACCTCTTTTTACCGCTTATCTCTGTGATCAGCATTATTTGCCTCTGGCTTAATCTGGACTCATCTTCACTGATTTTTGGATGTTTCTGGTTAGCTTTAGGTATTCTCCTATTTATCTATAAAACGATTAAAAAACAAAGTATTGCTATTAGTAATGCTTATTAATTTTTAAGGAACTTTGTCATGAAAATTATTTCTAAACCTCAACTTTTAAAAGACGTAGAATATAAACCAAGTAAATCTCTACAAGTGGGTAAAGAGTGGAGCTGGTTAAATCCAAAACATGCAAAATTTGATACATCCACGGTTAATGGCACTTCGGTAGATAATCCAGCCAACTACTATGAAAGCTCACTTTCTGATTGGCATACTTTTGACAGTTTAAAAGCTGATATTGAATGTGATGTGGTGGTTATTGGCGGTGGTTTATTGGGTTCATCTACAGCCTTACATTTAGCTGAACAAGGCGTAGAGACTGTTTTATTAGAAAAAAACCGTGTAGGTAGCGCAGCTTCTGGACGCAATGGCGGACAACTCACCCCTGGCTTAGCTCGTTGGGAAGCTCAAGAAATGGCCGATCGCTTGAGTTATGAAGATGCAAAAAAACTCTGGCATTTTACCTCTACAGAAGCGATGCAACTGATTGATGACATCTCGGAAAAATACCAACTCAACTTTGACCGAAAATATGGTCACATTACTGCCGCCGTTCATGAAGGACATTTGGTTGGTTTAACGCAAGGCGCCGATGCACGAAAATATTTAGGTGAAGACCATACCCGCATTGTGGGTAAACATGAACTCATGGACTATATTAAGTCTGATTATTACACAGGTGGTTTAATTGATGAGTTGGGTGGACAAATTCATCCTTTAGCTTTAAACCGTGGCTTAATTTATGGCTTTTGCCAAAATGGCGGTACTGTTTATGAGCAAACAGAAGTCCTTTCAATAGAAGAAAAAGCAGATGGTATTTATGTTCAAACTGCAAATGCTGTTGTAAAAGCTAAAAAGTCTGTGGTGTTAGCAGTACACCATGCTTCGTTTAAACTTTTATCAGAGCAAAGCAATACTACTATTCCGTTTTACACCTATGTTGCGACGACTGCCCCACTAGAACTTGATACAAAAGAGCTGCTGCCATTTGGGCATCCTGTTTATGACACTCAGTTCCAGATTGATTACTACCGTCCCGTGTTTAATAACCGTTTACTTTTTGGTGGCCAAGGCACAGGAACATGTTGGGGACCAGAGAAAACTTTAAATTATCTAGAACATCGAATTCATACGGTTTTCCCTCAAATTAAAAATCTAGAAATGGATTTTGTCTGGAGTGGGACAACTGATTTAACCGTAAATGGTGCAGTCGATAGCCGTAAGTTTGGTAATAAGTTCCCGATTTATGCTGTTCACGGCTGGAGTGGTCACGGCGTTGCACAGACGGTACGTATTGGTAAAGCCATTGCAAATGACTTTGTTGGGCAATCTAATGACTTCGAAATGTTATCTAAAATTGATCATCAAAATATTATTTTTGGTCGTACCCTTGCTCCCGTTGTTATTCCACTCGCTAAAAGCATGTATGGCATCGGTGCAATGATTAATCCGGGCAAAATGGTATCTTTCTAATTTATAAAATAACCGATTTCAAAAAGGGATCCGTATAGCTTTGTACGGATCCTTTTTATTTAGCGGAGTAAAATCCTTTTCAAACTAGGTTATCCCTAACCAATCTATTACAATAGCGCCAGCTTTTTTATTCAGCGCATATATTTTGAGCAATTCATCTTCCCAATTAAAACGCGGACTTAAAAATCGCCATATCCAGTTGATCGCTATGGGTGGTGCTGTCGGGACAGGTTTATTTTTAGGCTCTGCACAAGTCATCCAGTCTGCTGGTCCTTCTATTATTTTAGGTTATGCCATTGTCGGTTTGGTCGCATTTTTAATTATGCGCCAAATCGGTGAAATGATCGTAGAAGAACCTGTGGTTGGTTCCTTTAGTTACTTTGCACAAAAATATTGGGGGAAATTCCCTGGTTTTTTATCGGGCTGGAACTATTGGGTGGTTTATATTCTGGTCGCGATGACCGAACTGACAGCAGTTGCTAAATATGTGCATTACTGGTGGCCCCACATTCCTGCTTGGATATCAGCCTTATTTTTCTTTGTTTTGGTCACATGTTTGAACTTAGGCAACGTTAAATTTTATGGCGAATCTGAGTTTTGGTTAGCTATTATTAAAGTTGCGGCGGTCATTGCCATGATCGTGTTTGGCTTATATTTATTGCTTACCGCGGGTAGTGACTCTATCGCTAGCTTTGCAAACTTATGGCAGCATGGCGGATTTTTCCCGCACGGGTTTTCAGGCCTATTTTATATGCTCGCCTTTTTAATGTTTGCTTTTGGCGGTATTGAACTAATTGGAATGACTGCTGCTGAAGCTGAAAATCCTGAAAAAAGCATTCCACAAGCCATTAACCAAGTCATCTTTCGAATCTTGGTTTTCTATGTGGCTTCGCTTGCTATCATCATGTCGCTCATTCCGTGGAATCAGCTTGACCTCGGTGGTTTAGATAAAAGTCCATTTGTAATGATTTTTAGTCAGCTTGGCATTGGTTGGGCAGCGCATTTGCTTAACTTTATTATTTTAACAGCCGCACTGTCAGTTTATAACAGTGGCATGTATGCAAACAGTCGCATGTTATATGGCCTAGCAGTACAAGGCCATGCATCCAAATTTTTTACAAAAGTCAGCAAACAAGGGGTTCCAACACCTGCCGTTATCTTTTCTTCTATTCTGATTTTTGGTTGTGTATTACTGAACTATTTTATCCCAGAACAAGCTTTAAGCTATCTCATGTACATGGCCGTGGCTGCACTGGTTTTAAACTGGGCCATTATTAGCTTTACTCATTTAAAGTTTAAACACGCCATGAAACTTGAAAATAAAGTTGCTAAATTTCCTGCTCTATTTTCACCCTTGAGCAACTATATTGTTTTGATTTTTATTGGCATGATTTTATATATCATGTGGACTCAAGGCTTTGAAAAATCGGTAATTTTAATTCCAATCTGGATTACATTCATGTTTGGACTATATAAATTTTTGAGTTGGAAAAAAGCACTCTAATATTCAAAAAAGGCTTATTCAAATAGGATAAGCCTTTTATCATTTACCAGCTTGTCACCCTAAACAACTTCAGAAAATCTATTCAAAAAACCATTCACATTCTATTCATCATTATTGAATTGCTCTCTGCTAGACACATGGATATGTAAACCTTAGTCATTCTAAACATTGGTATTTAATGAGATAATTATTAAAGTACAAGTGTTTACATGATCTATAAATATTTGTGTCAATGTTCAGCTAAAATCAAAGCAGACCAGTTATCGTTTAATCACTCAACAGGCAAAAGATACTGCATCGTAAAAACAGATTCTTTACCCACTGCTCTGATTTAGCGCCGTATTGTGTCACTCAATGATGAAAGACAGGAAATTTTATGGAAAAAGCTCTGCAATGTCCTAAGTGTGGTTCTACAGAAATTGAAGCACGTGACCATGACAAATTACTTAGAACAACTGGCGGTGTTTTACTCACAGCTGCCGGCACAACAGCAGGCACTGTAGGTGGTGCTGCGACTGGTGCTACTGTTGGAGCAGCTATTGGTACTGTTGCTGGTCCTTTAGGTGTAATTGTTGGCGGAACTGTAGGGACTTTTGTCGGTGCCATTAGTGCAGGAATTACTGGCGGTGTAGTTGGTAATATTTTTGGTAAGAAAGCTGGCGTAATAATCGACAAGAATATTTTTCAAGATTATCGCTGTCTAAAATGTAAATACCGTTTTAAGCAAAAGAAGTAATTTAAATTAAATAGGAGAACTAGTTACTCTAGCTCTCCTACCTAATCAAAAAATTTATAAACTATCTGGAATAATAAATTTTTATCTAGCATTTCATATAATTAAACTAGATTGCAGCCTATTTTTAATAAAGTAAAACTTTAGTTAAGACTTTAATTTACTTAGCTACTACTCCATCTTGTTGATATTTTGGTGAACGTGGACCATATAACAACCCCATACCCGGATTATAAGTCGTCGGGGTAAAAAGTTGAGTATTTACCATACTCGCTAATGGGTAAGCCCGATCAGTAAAGCTGCCAGCAATCTGTTCAACTAAAGCACCGACGACCATTCCGATTAAACCCGCATTACCATCATTACTTGCTTGAACAAGTTTTTTCTCACCTGTCCAAATCACATCTCCAGTTTTTAAATCAACAAGCTTTGCATCAGCACTTACTGTCGCGACACTCTGAATCACTTGGTATTTAGAACCATATTCTTTAATTCGAATATATAAAGCTGCGTCTGCACCAAAAATCTCTTGTAATTTCTGGGGTGCAATAGACTGAGCATCACTGCCATTAGTAACCCCATTCTCTTTAAACATATTGTCTACGACAGAGATTGGGAAAACGTAATAACCAGCTTCTGCCACAGGTGCCACCACAGTAGGCCAATAACTATAAGTCGCTTTTACATCAGGCGAATCATTGACTGGAGGCAATACCAAAATCGATTTTGGCATATGAGCTTTATAAGCTGTAATATCTTTATTAGGTGGTGGAGTAACGGCACATCCAGTAAATGCAAGGCTAGAGATAACCAAACCAGCAATTAGAAATTTCTTCATCATGATTTTGCATTCCCACCATTAGCATTCATTTTTTGCAATAAGCGATCCATTAAAACTGTAGATTCTGGATATACTTGTCGTTCAAGCTGGAAATACTCAATTGCTTTTTGAGAATTATTCTCTTGTAAATACAATAATCCTAAATGCGCATATAAACCTGGCGGAACGGCTAAGCCCTTGCCTTTAGTTTTCTCAATTTCAGCTTCTAATTTTGTGATTTGCGTACTTGGTGTCGCTTTCTCAGGTGAGTTATACATCAAATAGGTTTGATGAGTATAAGTTCCCCAATTATATAAAGGTTGAGGACCAGCGGCACACCCAACCAATCCCATAGCAAGAAAACTGCTTAAAAGAATTTTTTTCATTTAACACATATCCAAAATTATTGAATTGACCAACGGTTATTTTGAATATCTGTTACAAGATTATTAACTGCTTCACGAACAGCTAAATCAAGTACTTTGCCATTTAAAGTCGAATCATAAGAAGCTGTAGTACCAAAGCCTAAAACTTCACGTGCGCCTAATGCATATTCACCAGCACCTTGTACCGAATGCACAACTTCTGATGTTTTTACATCAACAATATTTAAATTAACTTTGGCATAAGCAACTTGTTGTTTACCACGTCCTAAAATACCAAATAACTGTTGATCGCCTACTTCTTTACGACCAAATTCAGAGACATCACCAGTAATAACGTAGCGAGCACCTTTAATAGATTGGCTCGTATTGCTATAACCTACTTCTTGTTTAATTTCTGATAGATTGTCACGGTTTAAAACTGAAAAATAGCCAGTTTGCTGTAAATGTGTTTCAAGAATAGTTTTCGCCTGCCCACCTAAACGATCGACATTATCAGAGAAAACGCCTCTCATATAACTAGAGCGATTATCAAACTTACCAATAGAAATAGGAGTTTTTACTCCGGTATATTTTGTTGTAGCAGTAGCAGCAGTGACTTGTGGACTTTGTATCGTTCTTGAAGTTTCAGTAGTTGAACAAGCAATTAAACCGAAAGAACTCAAAGTAGTAATGATTAATATTTTTTTCATGTTTACTCTATAAAGATAAATAAATACAAAGAATACATATTATATACAAAAAGACTATCAAATAAGCGAATAAATTAGGACTCTAATAAAAAATTTATTTAATTCGTTTAAATAATTTTTAAAGAAGCAAAAAATTTATTCTATAGATAGTTAATTATATGAAACCTATTATTAGTAAATTAATCATGGTTTGCCGTGGTATAGAAAAATCTATCTATGATATAAAAATCAGCCACTTACTTTACGCTTTAAAGAAGATATGAAACAATTATGCCCTAATACAACTTCTGAAATTACAAATGAAAAAATTATTACTTTTAAGCTTAGTTAGCATTTTCAGCTCATATAGTTTTGCAGAGGACAATAGCTCGATTTATCGGGGACTTGGTACTGGTCCTGAAGATTTTTTAAAGTTTCAAATTCTTAAACAAAAAGGTTTCCTAGCCAAAAAACCTAATATTTCAAGAGCAGACTATAACGATATATACAAACTCAAAAAACCTTATGAATTTATGGGACAAAACGTTGTGCTTATTTCAGATGAATATATGTCTGAATATGTGGGCTGTTGTGTGAGTGAAGGTTGGGGAGCTGTATTTAAGCAAACCACCAATTTAAAATTAATTGAAAAATTTGCAAAAAAGAATCAATGTAATATCGCTCCGATAGAAACCGATAGCACTTACTATGGGTTTAAAATTAGTTCTCTGCCAAAAGGTAATTACTATGAATTATCCTGCCGCGAACGTGATTTAGATGAGTCTCAATAAGTCAAAATTAAACTCTGAAAATAAGAGCCAATATTCTTGTTTAGCTTAAAATATCAGACCCATATAAACTAAGTGAGCAAGATGCTTTTGAACTACCTTTTCAAAAGCATCTTGTTCCAAAGCACTATTCATCAAGTTATTTTAAAAAACCGCTCCAACACCTCATCCCTCTCACTCAAACTATTGGTACTTAAAAACCCAAACATCAAACCATCTATTAGATTTAAAACCATATCGGCATCAGGTTTTAAGGCACGAGTTTCCAAACTAAAAATTAGGTCAAAAAGCTCTTTAAGTAGCCATTTTCTATATTCAATCGCCATGCGGTAAGCCCTTGGGTAAAGCAGTTTTAATTCAAAAATGGCTTTAAATAAAAGATGGTAAAAGCTATTCACATCGACATGTAAGCGAACAATTTCTTTGAGTTTATCGGCTGCGGTTGGGTAGCGATGTGAGTAGACAATTGCCAGTACTTCTTCTTTGAGTCGGCTTTTTTGAAAGATTAGACACATTTCAACAAGGCGTTCTTTCGAGTGAAAGTAGTTATAAAACGTGGCTTTTTGAATTTTAGATTTTTTAATAATCAGGTCTACGCCTGCATTGTGAAATCCATGCGTGGTAAAGAGTTGGATGGCAGTTTGAACAACCTGTAATTTTTTGGAAGATCTTTCTAAAGTTGGCATAGTTTTACCGTTATAAATTCTTGTTGTTTCTAAATGAGATAAAAAGCCTGTGCCCTTTCTGGGAGAAAAAAAGGCACAGCAAAGCCGTAAGACGGTGCTTGGCACATCTCAAGTTTTGTATTTGCTAAGTTTTAAGTAAAAATGACTTAGAGCCTGAAAACCTTATGGCGTTCAAGCTGCTGTAAATTTTTAAGCTGTGTCGTTATAACTTTTGGCACTGAGTACCAAGAAATGATGGATGTGCAAAGCCAACTCCTTTTTTATTGGGAGTTCTGCCAGACATTAATAGAAATTATGGTGGCAGAACGAAAGGGGGTTCGCAGACTGGAAACAAAGGAACCAGCACACCCGAAGGTGTCCCCCTTCCGCCCTACCGTAGAGAAAAAGGGGGCGAACGAGTTCCCGACACACAAAACAAAAGTTTTGCATATCGACTTTGTTTTCCCGGTCTGCGACAACCGGCTGGCAATGTGGCCAGCAGGCAAAGGATAGTGCTCTACCCTATTGCAGTCAAGCACACAAAATGACATTTGTTTTAAATTAGATCATTAAAAAGTAAGGATAAATAATTAAAATTTATTATTAATTTGGGGTTTATAAAGTCACAGAAGTTAAGAATAGATTAGAGGTTTATAGGTTTATTGATTTGGGTGTGGGTTTGTGCCCGTATTTCGTATAAGGGGTACTATATTAATTGAAGAAAATTTATAATATTAATAATAATCTCTAAGGCTAAAAAATTAATGCTAACGAATACTCATCAAGACTATATAAATAAGATAAGTAAAATACTTGAAGATTTGGAAGAAAAAGGAGAAATAATGATTCTTTCACAATCTTCCGAAATAATATCGAAACTGATAATCCACTCAATTGCAGAAGAAACACTAGAAAAGAGATTAGAAAGTGATTTTATTATTGAATGTGATATTCCTCACTTATTAGATGTTATATCATCTCATTTAATTTCAATATTTAAAGAAGATAAAGAAAATTCAGATAAAATAGTGAATAAGTTTTATCATAATTTATTACATAGATTGACTATGCAGCAAGTTGCAGAGCTTTTACACCATGAAGGCGCTTTTGAAATAGCCTTGCGATCATACTATTCCATAAAGTTGGGGAATGAAGATTATTTAGATTTAAACTATCTTGATTGGCGAAAACAATATTATTCTCAACTAAAATAATAAGAAGCTTTATATAAAATAAAAGATTTTTTCTCCCGTTTCGCCACAGAAAGACACGAGTGGTATTGCTGTTTGCTTTTCATTCTATTTATTTCAATTTATAAAAAATATATAATATTCTCAATAGTTTTCTAATTATCTATTACATTCAATCAAGATCATATATTTTCAATAAAGAGAATAAAATGCAAGACCAAGCTTTAACCTCTCTTCCTCAAGATATAAATGAGGATCAAAATATTACAACTCCACCAATTTCACACTCAGGAATTCATCATTTTAAGTTTCATGGGAATGCCTCAGAATATTTTGGAATCTGGATCGTTAATATTCTTTTGACTATTATTACTTTAAGCTTATATGCACCTTGGGCTAAAGTTCGTCGCTTACGCTATTTCTATGGCAATACAGAATTTTTTGAACGCCGCTTTGATTTTACAGGGATTCCAACCAAGATTTTGATTGGACGTTTAATTGCATTAGGAATTTACGTCGTATTTGCAATTTCATCACAGTATTCAATGATTGCGACGGTGGTTGGACTAGTTGCGCTATATGCAGCAGTACCTTGGCTAATTCGCGCTACTTTGCGTTTTACTGCAAGAAATAGTAAGTTCGGCAACGCACGTTTTTACTTTGGTGGAACAATAAAAGAATCTTATAAAGTCTTTCTTTTGAGTATATTGGTATATATTTTCACTTTAGGAATCTTTACACCTGTAGCTATTTGGCTATATAAAAAATATTATCTTAACAACTTATATGCTGGACAATTAAATTTTAAATTAAACGCGAAATGGTCTGCATATATGGCTGCAGTTTATATACCAGTTTTTATTGCAATTGGTATAATTGCTATTTTTTCAATCATTTACTTTGCTATGGCAGGAACAATTTCTGGGTTCTCACCAAACGCTATATTTTTCGGAATATTTACGGTATATGCATTTATTGGATTATTTATTTATCCATTAATTGCTGCACGTATTTTTATTACGACATGGAACAATACTACAGTTGGAAACAGTCAATTTAAAACAGACTGTAATCAATGGCGTTTTGCATGGATTTTAGCATCGAACTGGATTGTAAAAATCTTATCCATAGGTTTAATGTCTGCTTGGGCTGCAGTTCGTATTCACAAATATCAGATTGAATCGATGAGTTTAATTTTATTAGATGATCCAGATCAAATGATGAATCTAGCTCAACAAGAGCAAAGTGCTTTAGCTGAAGAAATCAGTGATATTTTTGATATCGACATCTCTTTATAATAATCTGAGTTTAATAATTTATGTCCCACGCAGTAGATATCACTTTCTATGATGGCCTAGTGTCTAAACCATACCCTGCTCAGATTTCAGCTCAATCTGAATCTGAAGTTCTAATTCGGTATGGTGAGCAATTAGAACTTCAGCGTCATTATCAATATACTGATATGAAATTGATTGGTGCGCTGGGACAGTTACACCCAGTAATTGAATTATCTGATGATGCACGAATTGAATTTCATAGTACATTACCTGAATGGTTTAATTACTCAACTAAAAAGGTTCAACATTCGATCTGGAAATTTGAACGCTCTCCGGGTCTTATTCTTTTTAGTGTAATTTTTGTGATTACTTTTGCGATCAGTTTAGTCAAATGGGGGGTTCCAGCAACGTCCCATTATCTTGCTTTTCAATTACCTGAGAATACTTTAAAGAAACTAGGTGATGAAGCCGAGAATTATGTATTAAATAATTGGACTGCACCCAGCCAATTAGCACAAACTCAAAAAGATCAAATTACTAAACAATATTTGAATACTGTTGCTGAAAACAAACCAGCCAAATTAGTCTTCCGTAAAGGCGACCAGTTAGGGGCTAATGCTGTAGCGCTACCCAATAATACGATTATTATCACAGATGAACTGATCAAATTGGCACATACGAATCAGGAAATCTTAGGCGTATTAGCCCATGAACAAGGCCATTTGGTTTATCGCCATAGTTTGCAACAAGGGTTAACCAGTTTAGGCCTAAGTATATTATACATTGCAATGACAGGAGATAATTCAGACTTATTTACGTCCTTCCCTGCCGCTATGATTGGTGCAAATTACTCACGTAAATTTGAGTCCGAAGCCGATCTATATGCTTTACAGTTGATGGATAGGAAGCATATAGAAGTCTCGCACTTTGCAAATTTCTTACAACGTTTAAGCGATACAACAGAAGAAGGTATCGATAAAAAAAATCAGTCCAACCCACCAACTTCTCAGGAAGAATCTTCAGCTAATAAATTATCTTCAGCTGTTCTTGATGCTTTATCCTCTCATCCTGCAACCGAAGAGCGTATTCGAATGGTTCATGATTTTGAGAAAAAACAGAAAGGCGCACAAAATAATTTATAGGCTCACAAAGTCTATCTAGAAAATTTATGGTCTTTAGGAAGTGGAGCATCACATGGTTGATCTGTCTTTACGTTGACCATTTTCACAGGTCCATCATTGTAGATTGTTACCTTGCAGCCTTTTACGACATATTCCTGTTGAATACCACCGTACATTTCATCCTCAGAAACAGGAGATGCAACGTCACAAGCCTCGTCAGCACGGCATATATCCTCTTGCCCACCTACAGCTTCTGCTCCAGCAGCTTCCATTACATCTACAGCACTCTCCTGTACTTCAGCATCTACAGCTTGTATCTTTGCTGCATACGTATTTGAAAGATTTATCATAAGAAAAATTGCAAGAAATAACTTACTACAGTGATTTATTAGATTCATGAACTATCCATACCTATTAATTGAAATTCGGTACATATCAGGCGATTTTAATTTGCAAGTTAGTGATGCAAAGGGCTTAGTATTATAAGGAGCTATTCTACCCATAATTATACATATAGCAGCAATAGTTGCCCCGAAAGAATTCATCAAACAATTACAAGATATTGACCATTATGAGGGTGCGATTAACTACACAATATAAAATTAAACTGAAATCAAAATCTGTCTAACTCAATCCAAATTTTTATGTGGGGTAGAATGAGGGGTAAAATAATAGATATAAAAAAAGCCCCTGCTTTTAACAGGGGCTTTTCGAATTTGGCGGAAGCGGTGAGATTCGAACTCACGGAGGACTCACACCCTCGTCGGTTTTCAAGACCGGTGCATTAAACCGCTCTGCCACGCTTCCATGTGCGTAAGAATACAAAGCTTATTCATTTTATTCAAGAAAAATATCATCGCTTTGTGTTCAAGTGCATATTGTTTCATCAATTTTACAGTTGCGCAGCCAATTCTGCTCCTTCTTTGATCGCACGCTTGGCATCTAGCTCTGCTGCGAGCTTTGCACCACCAATAATATGGTAGTTCGCTATAGTCGACTCACCTTCTTTTGGCATCAAGTCTTTTACCGACTCTTGACCTGCACACACCACCACAGTATCTACACGTAAAAGCTGGTCTTGACCATTGTGCTCAATCCAAAGTCCTTCATCAGTGACTGCTTTATATTGCACACCACGCAGCATACGTACACCATGCTTTTTAAGCTGTGCACGGTGTACCCAACCCGAAGTCTTGCCAAGGCCAATACCGAGTGGTGTGGTTTTACGTTGTAGTAAATAAATTTCACGGATTGCTGGTTCAACTTCTGGCGGCTGCATACCACCTTCAGAAACATAGTTCGGATCTGGGTCTACACCCCATTCACGTTGCCAATCTGCCAAAGGTTGAGGCTGTGGTTGATGTGGCGGTTTAAGTAAAAATTCTGACACGTCAAAACCAATACCACCCGCACCAATCACTGCAACCTTTTGTCCAACTTCTGCACCTTTCAAAACTTGAGCATAAGAAAGGACTTGTGGCGCGTCACTTCCTTCAATTTTTAATGCACGAGGGGTTACACCTGTTGCAACAATCACTTCATCAAAACCTTCGCGTTCGAGCTGCTCACGATTTACGCGAGTATTTAAACGTACGTCCACTCCAGTTTTTTCCAGTTGGACTTTAAAGTAGCGGATCGTTTCGTGAAATTCTTCTTTGCCCGGTACAACTTTGGCAAAGTTAAACTGACCACCTACATCTGAAGTTGCCTCAAACAGCGTCACTGCATGGCCACGGCTTGCAGCAACAGTTGCCGCCGACATCCCCGCTACTCCGCCACCCACAACTGCAATTCGCTTAGGCTGTTTAGTCTTTAAATAGACCAGTTCAGTTTCATGTCCTGCACGTGGGTTCACTAAACAAGACACACGCTTATTTTTAAAAGCATGGTCTAAACAGGCTTGGTTACATGCAATACAGGTATTAATTTCATCAACACGGTTAGTCGCAGTTTTATTTACCCAAAATGCATCGGCCAATAAAGGACGCGCCATTTGAACCATATCTGCTTTGCCAGTTGCCAAAATTTCTTCGGCAGTTTCAGGCATGTTAATGCGGTTTGACGCAATAATCGGAATAGAAATATGTTGTTTTACATGAGCAGTATAGTCGACAAAAGCTGCACGAGGCACAGATGTTACAATGGTCGGAACACGAGCTTCATGCCAGCCAATGCCAGTATTTAATAAAGTCACACCTGCTTTTTCTAAAGCTTTGGCTACAGTCACCACCTCTTGCATGGTGTTACCGTCATGGACTAAATCGAGTAAAGACAAGCGGAAACAAATAATAAATTTCTCACCAACTTTGGCACGGATCGCTTTAACAATCTCGACTGGAAAGCGCATACGGCTTTCAATTTCACCACCCCAACGGTCAGTACGCTGGTTCACGTGGCGACTTAAAAACTGGTTAATTAAATAACCTTCCGAGCCCATAATTTCGACACCGTCATAACCTGCTTTTTTAGCGATATCGGCGCACTGAGCGTAATCTTCTATTGTGCTCAGAATATTTTTTTCAGAAAGCTGGCGTGGTTTAAAAGGTGAAATTGGAGATTTAATTGCAGTTGAAGACACAACAAACGGCTGGTAACCATAGCGACCTGCATGCAAAATTTGCATTAAAATTTTTGAACCATGTTTATGCACAGCATGTGTAACCAAACGATGCTGTGGAATATCAAATAAGCTATTCATGGTTCCGCCAGCAGGTGCTAACCATCCTTGACGGTTCGGTGAAATACCACCTGTCACAATCAGACCCACCCCACCTTTTGCACGCTCTTCAAAATAAGCTGCCAGCTTTGGATAATTGTAAAAACGGTCTTCAAGCCCCGTATGCATGGATCCCATCACCACACGGTTTTTAATGGTGGTAAAGCCTAAATGTAATGGTTTTAATAAATTGGCGTAACTTGTCATGCTGCGTCCCAATAATTTTTTGCAACTTGTTGCATAGTACTTTAATACTTTTTTGATAATTTTGGATGACCACACAAAGAAATTTATCGGAGCTTATGGTCAATCCATTTATTTAAGAACAATACTTCATTCACTTCTTCTTATTCTATAAATAGCCTTATATTTTTTATCAAATTAAAACTTCAAATCAGAACAAGTGAATTAATGCTTTTTTTGCGAAAAAAAGCACCATGAATAGTGCTACAATAGCCGCCATTCAGAATTCTCAAGACCGCCTATATGGGGTCTTTTTCATAAATGTTAGGATTAGCAATGACTGATAATGCAACTATCTTGCAGCATGTACCAGTAGGCAAAAAAGTTGGGATTGCCTTCTCCGGAGGCCTAGACACTTCAGCTGCCTTATTGTGGATGAAACAAAAAGGCGCAGAACCTTATGCATATACTGCAAACTTAGGTCAGCCTGATGAAGATGACTACGATGCAATTCCAAAGAAAGCAGAACAATACGGCGCTGTAAAAGCTCGCTTAATTGACTGCCGCTTACAACTTGCGCTTGAAGGTATTGCTGCGATTCAGTGTGGTGCATTCCATATCAGTACAGGTGGTGTTCCTTATTTCAATACGACTCCATTAGGTCGTGCAGTAACAGGTACAATGCTAGTTACCGCAATGAAAGAAGATGACGTAAACATCTGGGGTGACGGTTCAACTTATAAAGGTAACGATATTGAACGTTTCTATCGTTATGGTTTGTTGACTAACCCGAATCTTAAAATTTATAAGCCTTGGTTAGATCAAAACTTCATCGATGAGCTTGGCGGCCGTGCAGAAATGTCACAGTTCCTGATCGACAACGGTTTTGACTATAAAATGTCAAAAGAAAAAGCGTACTCAACTGACTCAAATATGTTGGGCGCAACTCACGAAGCAAAAGATCTTGAATACTTAAATGCCGGTATCAAAATTGTTGACCCAATTATGGGCGTTGCTTTCTGGAAAGATGAAGTTGAAATTACTCCAGAAGAAGTGACTGTACGTTTTGAAGAAGGTGTACCTGTTGCATTAAACGGTCAAACTTTTGACAATCCGGTTGAACTTATTCTTGAAGCAAACCGTATTGGTGGTCGTCATGGTTTAGGTATGTCTGACCAAATCGAAAACCGTATTATCGAAGCGAAATCTCGTGGTATTTATGAAGCACCGGGGATGGCCCTTCTTCATATTGCCTATGAGCGTTTGGTTACTGGTATTCATAACGAAGATACGATCGAACAATACCGCATTAACGGTTTACGTTTAGGCCGTTTACTTTACCAAGGCCGCTGGTTCGACTCTCAAGCACTTATGTTGCGTGAAACTGCACAGCGTTGGGTTGCTAAAGCGATTACTGGTGAAGTAACTCTTGAACTTCGTCGTGGTAATGACTACACCATTATGAACACTGAATCTCCAAACTTAACGTACGAAGCTGAACGTTTAACAATGGAAAAAGGCGATTCAATGTTTACGCCAATGGACCGTATTGGTCAGTTGACTATGCGTAACCTCGACATTACCGATACACGTGCAAAACTTGGTATCTATACAGATGCTGGTTTGCTTTCAATCGGTCAAGGTTCTGCTGTGCCACAACTCGATAGCAAGAAAAAATAATTTTCTTAATTAATAAAAAAGCCACCGACACAGGTGGCTTTTTTATTTCAAGCAACTAGAGTTTAAATAAGTTCTGCCGCTTCCAAGGGTTGATAATAAATCTGGTTACGTCCAAGCTGCTTAGCTCGGTACAAAGCTTGATCCGCAGCATGAATTAATTTTTCCTGATTTACTTTAAAACCTTCTGTATAAACAGTAAAACCTAAACTAATCGTGACATGCTTAGAGACTAAAGATGCTGCATGAGGAATCGCTTGTCGCTCAATCGCTTTATAAATATTTGCAGCAACAGCATAGGCGCCTTGAGCAGGTGTTTTTGGTAAAAGTACAACGAACTCTTCTCCACCATAACGGGCCACGAAATCAACATGCCGAATCGAATTTTTAATTGCAGCGGCAATAGATGAGATGACTTTATCCCCCATTTGGTGCCCATAAAAATCGTTATAATTTTTAAAAAAATCGATATCAATAAATAAAACAGCCAATGGACGCTTTTCTTGCTTTGCACGATAGTAAAAAAAGTCGAACATTTCATCAAAAGTACGTCGATTTGAGATATTAGTCAGTGCATCTTGCTGGCTTAAATGAAGCAATTCAGATGCCTCAATACGTAAAATCTGTTCGTTAAGCTCAGCAAGCTGATTATTTAAAAAAAGGCTTCTTTCTCTAGACGTAAGCATCGTGCTAATTGAAAAACCTAAAATACAACTTCCAAACAGCGCTCTTCCCAAAGCTATAAAATCACAATTCGCTTGCCATAAAATCAGTAGGGAAAAAACACAAAAGGCTGCTGTTAAACCTACATAAAGCATATGTAGAGGCTTTATTCCGCTTAAAATAAAACCAAGCATATATAAGAAGGAAAGTAGTAACATCGACTGGTTTTTAAGAGCGACATTTTCTACGCTAAGGAGCAACATTGCATTGATAATGATGGTCAAAAATACAATGCCACATGCGGCGATATAAAAATATTCAGTGAGTTTTTTAAACTTTGCAAAAACCCAAAATAACAGTAGCGCACAAGCAATATTAATTGCACTAAGTAAACAGTAAATAAAGTCCCAAGTAATATAAGGCACCCCTATGACCAAATAGTCTGTAGGTAGAGCTAGCAATATAAAAATGAGATAGGTTAAAACGCCACTTGCTAAGAACTTTGAGATATTCTGTTTAGTTCGCTCAAGATTTAGACACCAGAATTTTTTTTCTAATTGATGTGGCAGAGGTATATTGGCATAACGATGGGTATGTAGAGTTACTAAATATTCTATTTCTTCTTTTGCTTTGAGTAATTCATGTACATTTCCCCTATTTGCCACTACTTGATTCCTGCCTCTCACACATTAACAAAATATAACATTATTTTTTAAGGCCTCTGACGCTTTATTTTGCCATTTGTCCGTAATTCTCGTTACCATTTTCACACTTTATCGATTATCATTTGTTTTATTTCGAAGTTTGAACTGCCTTGGACTCTATTACCCTGCTCCAGCCAGATGACTGGCATGCACATTTACGTGATGGTTTAGCATTAAAACGTACTGTACCTGATTTGGCCAAACAATTTGCTCGTGCGATCTGTATGCCAAACCTTGTTCCACCTGTAAAAACTGTGGAAGAAGCATTGGCTTACCGTGAACGTATTCTTGCTCATGTTCCAGAGGGTCTTAATTTTGACCCACGTATGGTGCTTTATTTTACTGATTTCACCTCACCAGATGAAGTTCGTAAAATTAAAGAATCTGGACATGTAAATGCCATTAAACTTTACCCAGCAGGTGCGACCACCAACTCTGATAACGGAGTAAGTGATATTCGTAAAGTTTATGCAGTCATTGAGCAATTGGAGGAGCATCAAGTTCCGTTATTACTTCATGGTGAAGTGACTCATAACCACGTTGATATTTTTGACCGTGAAAAACGCTTCTTAGATGAAGTTTTATCACCGTTATTAAAACAGTTTCCAAAACTTAAAGTGGTACTTGAACACATCACAACAAGCGATGCTGCACACTTTGTTTTAGAACAAGATCGTAATGTCGCTGCAACGATTACACCTCAGCATTTATTATTTAACCGTAATGATATGTTGGTTGGTGGTATTAAACCGCATTTCTATTGCTTACCAATTTTAAAGCGTCAAACTCACCAGACTACTTTGCTTGAAGTTGCAACGAGCGGTAATCCTAAATTTTTCTTGGGTACAGATAGTGCTCCTCACTCGCAAAATGCAAAAGAAAATGCGTGTGGCTGTGCGGGCTGTTATAGTGCGCCTAATGCAATTGAACTTTATGCTCAAGCATTTGACCAAGTAGGTAAACTAGAACGTTTAGAAGGTTTTGCTAGCCATTTTGGTGCAGACTTCTACGGCCTACCACGTAATACCTCTACGATTACTTTGGTAAAAGAAGATAACCTCGTTCCAGAATCTTTTGATTATTTAGATGATCAAAAAATTATCCCGCTGCATGCCGGGAAAACGCTGCAATGGAGAAAAGTGTGACACAAGAAACCTCTGTCCCGGTCATTGGCCAACGTTTTCGTGGCTTCTTACCTGTTGTTGTTGACGTTGAAACGGCAGGGTTTAATGCCCAGACAGATGCATTGCTAGAAATTGCGTGCATTCCAATTGTGTATGATGCTCAGGGACAATTTGTCCCTGGTCCAGCATTTCATGCACATATTAACCCGTTTGAAGGGGCTAATCTCGATCGTCGTTCACTAGACTTTATTGGTATTGATCCATTCAATCCAATGCGTATTGCAATGGCTGAAGATGAGCGCACTGCATTACGTCGTATTTTTAAATCGGTGAATGAAGTCCGTAAACAGCAACATTGTACACATGCAGTCTTAGTGGGCCACAATGCGCATTTTGACCTTGGTTTTGTACAAGCAGCAATTGCGCGTACAAGTACAAAAAACCAAAATCCATTTCATAGCTTTTCTGTGATGGATACAGTTACTTTAAGTGCTGTTATGTTTGGACAAACCGTGCTTGCGAAAGCGTGTATTCAAGCTGGAATTGAGTTCGATGGCAAAGAAGCACACTCTGCTTTGTACGATACTCAGAAGACTGCTGAACTGTTTTGCTATATTTTGAACAAACTGTCACCTTACCTCCTTGACAGTTTGGTGGCGGCTTCTTAAGATACCGCCATCCTCAACGTCCCTATCGTCTAGAGGCCTAGGACATCGCCCTTTCACGGCGGTAACCGGGGTTCGAATCCCCGTAGGGACGCCATATTCTCTTCTTATAAAATTCCTTTCTATTTTATTTTTATATTTCTAATTTTCTGTATTTCCAAATAAAATACACTTGTACATATATATCACCGATCCAGTATTTCCTTTACATAGATTTACAATATAATAATTCTTATTTTTATACTGATATTTATTATCAATAAGGTTTTAAATGGATCTTAAGCTTCGACTCCTCTCCCTGACCATCGCTCAACTCTGCTGTATATCAACTACTTTTGCAGAAACCAATAGTTCATCAACAACGCTCGCTACCATTAAGATTAAAGCCCAACAAGCTGCCGACCAAGCTTATAAAGTCGATAGTTCAAATAGCGCAACACGTAGTGAAATCGCATTAAAAGATACACCACAATCTGTCAGTGTAGTGACTCAAAAAGTAATTGAAGATATTGGCGCAACACGTTTGATTGAAGCGCTTGATTTAGCTGGCGGTGTTACTCGTGCTAATAACTTTGGTGGTCAAGGTTTAACAGGCTTTAATCTTCGTGGTTTTACTAGCGGTGAGTTTTACCGTAATGGATTCCCAATTAACCGTGGTTATCCGAACGCTCCAGATAGCAACACTATTGAGCGTGTAGACGTTTTACGTGGCCCCTCTTCTAGCTTATATGGCCGTGGTGACCCAGGTGGTACGTTTAACTTAATTTCTAAAACACCAAAGTCTGAACAACAAACCACTTTAGGTGCTCAGCTTAACAGTGAAGGTTTATATCGCACCACGGTAGACACAACAGGTACTATCCCAAATGCAGAAAATATTGGTTATCGCCTAAATGTGATTGCAGAAGGTGGTGATAGTTATCGTGATCATGTCGAATCCAAACGATATGGAATTGCACCAGTCATTCAATGGCAAGCTTCTGATGCAACAAAAGTTACCTTTGAAGCGGATATTTTACGAAACCAGCATCCGCTTGATCGTGGTCAAACACGCTATGCCGGTCAGAAGTCTTTTATTAGTTCACCAGACATTTATTTGTGGGAAACGGGCAAATACAATAACCGACTCTACAATGATAACAACATGACTCAATTACGAGTCGAGCACGACCTTGGGAATGACTGGAAGCTGAATGCTGGTGTGCAATATTTAAATGGCAAATTGCATGGCTATGCGGTAGAGGCAAATGGCATTCAAGATGACGGCGAAACTTTAAACCGAAATTACAACTATCGCGAATTAAAATGGCAAGATACTGATGCACAGATCAATCTAACAGGTAATTTCCAACTTTTAGGTCTAGCTCATACTTTAGTGACTGGGCTTGAATACGAAAACTATGATTATAAGTCATATATTATTCGTTCAGACCCTAAGTCAAATAACTACCCGATCAATATCTATGATCCAGTTTTAGGCCAACCTCTTCCTGAGCTTAAAAATATTACGACCCATGACCGCGAAAATTTAAAAACAACTGCCGTTTTTGCACAAGACCAAATCGATTTAAATGAGCGTTTAAGTGCACTGCTGGGTTTGCGTTTTGAGCACTACGAACATGATTACAAAAACCTATTACCGAATACTGCAAACTGGAATACCAGTCATGACGCATTTATTCCGCGTTTAGGTTTAGTTTTTAAAGCGCGTGATGACCTTTCAATCTATAGCAATGCTGCAAAATCTTTTAAACCTAACACTGGTGCTAGCCGTAATGGAGAGGGATTTGACCCAGAGGAAGGCATGGCTTACGAGTTAGGCTTTAAATGGCAAGCACTCGACAATATGCTATCGGTTGACTCTGCGATTTTTTATGCAAAAAAAGAAAATGTCTTAACTCTCGATCCTGTAGATTCAGCCTATAAAGTTGCTGCTGGTGAAGTTCGTAGCCAAGGTATTGAGCTAAATGTTGCAGGACAAATCACTCCAGCTTGGAAAATTATTGGTGGATATGCCTATACAGATGCAGAAGTCAGCAAAGATAATACTTTGAAAAAAGGAACCACTTTAGCCAATATTCCAAAGAATAGTTTTAATCTGTTAAATATCTATGAATTTCAAGATGGCCCTTTACAAGGCTTAGGTCTGGGCATTAATCAAAAATATATTGATAAGCGTGCAGGTCAAACAGCCAATAGTACTTACACCATGAAAGGTTATGCAGTTACAGATTTGGTTTCTTATTATCAGGCAACACCAAAACTTCGTATTAACTTAGATCTGAAAAATCTTTTTGACAAAGTTTATGATGAAAGCGCTTTCAATCTATATGCGTATCCAGGTGAATCACGTACCGTTCAAGTGGGTATGAGTTATACGTTCTAAAACAAATACGCCATTTCAGTTATTGAAATGGCGCATCGGATTTACGCAGACTTACGCGAGTTCACTTGTCCTTGAATTACCGCTTTAATATTGCCTTTGGCATAATTCAAAAACACTACCAATGGTGAAAGTTTTGGATTTGGTTTTTTACCCTTGCCAATGGTTTTAAATTGAGCGGCATACCAAATAATTTCCATAATTGCCATTTTATCGACAAAAGGTAAACCTGTTTTAATCGGCTTTACGGCATAACGCACATCTTGCCCTGCAATTAAACGCTCAGTTAAATCAGTTTCTACTGCAAATGGACGAGCAATACCAATAAAGTCACATGCACCACTTTCAAGTGCGGCATTCATGCCTTCTACAGTACGGAAACCGCCTGTCACCATGAGTTTACACTTAACATGCTGGCGGATTTTCTCTGCAAAATCTAAAAAATATGCTTCGCGTGCAATCGTACTTGCTTTACGTTTGTCGGCCTTAGCTCCAGCCATTGCTGGTGCCTCATAAGTGCCGCCTGAAATTTCAATTAAATCGATACCAGCTTCGTCTACTGCTTTAAATACTGAAATTACATCTTCTTCGCTAATACCGCCACGCTGGAAGTCAGCCGAGTTAAGCTTCACTGAAATGATAAAATTATCTGAAGTCGCCTCACGTACCGCCTTATAAACCTCTAGTAGAAAACGACTACGATTCTCAACTGAACCGCCCCACTGATCTGTGCGCTTATTGGTTAATGGCGATAAAAACTGGCTAATTAAATAACCATGTGCGCCGTGTAATTGCACCCCTTCAAAACCTGCTTTTTCACAAATATGAGCTGCTGTCGCAAAACGTTTAATAATATCTAGAATTTCGTCATGAGTAAGTTCACGTGGCGTTCCAAACATGGTTGCTAAAGCTGGGCTAAAAGGTACCGCTGAAGGCGCTACAGTCTCTTTATTTAAGCCTTTTGGACACTGACGACCTGGATGCGATAATTGAATCAACTGCACCATGCCATATTTTTTACCTAATTCCGCCCACTCTTTTAAGCGCTCTAGGTCACGTTCAGTTTCAATAATAACAACACCCGGTTCATTTTTTGCACCTGCATTTACCATGACATTGCCCGTAATGGCACAGCCAAGCTCACCTTTTGCCCATGCACCATATAAACCCAAATGTAAGTCATTTGGTTGGCCTTCATAATTTGCAAGCGCTTCACTCATTGCGCCTTTAATAATTCGGTTTTTAAAGGTGGTATTGCGAATTGTGATGGGTTGAGCAATCTGGTTCATGGTTAACCTCTGTTCTTTGAATTTTAGAGCAATTACTCTAATTTAAATAAGTTATTGGGCATGTCAAGTCATAATCGATAACTGACAATAGCACATGTCAATTTTAAAAAATATAAAAATATGCAACTTTTTGCATTAGAAGTTTAACTAAAATTTATTCATATAAAACAATTAATTAAAAAAATAGCTTTAAAAGGATGCTTTAATTAACTGCTTCGTATATTCACTCTGAGGCTTAGAAAATAAGAGTTCAGTTTCCTGATATTCAACAACTTTTGCATGACGTAATACCATCACTTTGTGGCACAGTGCTTTTACGATATTGAGATCATGACTAATAAAAATATAACTTAACTGCTCAGTTTGTTGTAATTGCCTCAACAACTTGATCATGGCTTTTTGTGTGGTCCGATCTAAGGCCGACGTAGGTTCATCCAGAATTAAAAGTTTAGGCCGAACCACTAAAGCTCTGGCTAAGGCAACACGTTGACGTTGTCCGCCTGAAAGTTCATGAGGGTAACGATGTTGAAAATATTCAGCCAACTCAACTTTTACCAATACAGATTCAACTCGCTGTTTGATCTCGTTATCAGCTACTGCTTTCACTTTCAATCCTTCAGCAATAATCTGCCCTACTGTCATACGCGGGTTTAAACTTCCAAATGGATCTTGGAAGACAAGTTGAAAATCCGATCTCATCAAGCGCAAAGCTTTTGGCTGTAGCTGATTCAAATCTTGCCCTAAAAAAACAATCTGCCCTTCACTTTTAATAAGTCGGACCAAAGCCATCGCCAGAGATGACTTACCAGCACCACTTTCTCCCACCACCCCAAGTGATTCACCTTGAGCAAGATCAAAACTCAAATCTTCTATTGCGGTGAAATACCCTTGAATACGATTTAAAATTCCTTTTCTTATAGGAAACTGCACGCTGAGCTGTCGAACTGATAAAACATTCTGTTGAGCAGGTCTAGACTCTACACTGCCAAAATCATGATCTAACAACTGTGCTGTATAAACTGTTTTAGGGTTTGCAAAGATTTGGCTCAGTTCACCTTGCTCTACTACACGCCCATTTTGCAATACAATAAGTTTCTCAGCATAGCGATGCACTAAATTGAGGTCATGGCTAATTAAAATAAGTGCCATCCCATATTTGCTTTGCAAAGATTTTAATAGCTCTAAAATCTGTATCTGTAAAACCACATCCAACGCAGTAGTAGGTTCATCAGCAATCAGAATTTTAGGCCGAAGTGCCAATGTCATCGCGATCATGACACGTTGTCTTTGTCCACCAGAAAGCTCATGCGGATAACGTTTTAAAATTTGTTCTGGTTCAACAATTCCCACATCTTTTAACAGTTCAAATATTTGCTGCCGAACTTCTTGTTTTGAAAAACCAGATAAAAGAAGATTTTCCCCTATAATTTTTTCAACCCCATGGAGCGGATTTAACGCCGTAGCAGGCTCTTGAAAAATCATTGCGATTTGTCGACCACGTAAATTTGATTGAGCTCTTTCATCTAGCTCAAGCATATTTTGCGGTCCAATCCAGACTTGACCCGTTATTTCTAATTTTTCTTGTAGCAAGCCCATTATTGCTAAGCAGTTCATCGATTTACCTGAACCACTTTCGCCCACAATAGCTACTGTTTCCCCTTCATTTAAGTAAAAATTCAGATCTTCCAATAAAACCTTTTGGTCTTTGGTTTGAACCGAAAGTTGCTCTACTTTTAATAATGTTGAAGTGGGATTTAAATTATTTTCTTGGGTCAAAAGCATCACGGGCCGCCTCCCCAATATAAATTAGAAGTGAAAGAACAATCGCCAGACTAAAAAAGCCTGAAATTGCTAGCCATGGCGCATCTAAATTATTTTTACCTTGTAGCAATAATTCACCTAAAGAGGCAGCATCTGGCGGCAGACCATAACCTAAAAAATCAAGAGCAGTTAAAGCGCTAATATTAGTTGTTAAAATAAAAGGTAACTGAGACAAACTCGAACTGATCGCATTTGGCAGAATATGCCTAAAAATAATCGCGCGATCGGTCACTCCCAAAACTTGGGCTGCACGAACATAATCTAGCTGGCGAGCTTTCAAAAATTCTGCCCTAACAATGCCCACCAAAACAGTCCAGCCAAAAAATAGCATAATGAAAAATAGCCAATATACATTTGGAACAAACATACTGACTAAAATCATGACCATAAAAAGCATGGGTAAGCCATTCCAGACCTCAACCAAACG
The DNA here is from genome assembly GCF_000588015.1 of Acinetobacter sp. 1294243. Taxonomy (NCBI): domain Bacteria; kingdom Pseudomonadati; phylum Pseudomonadota; class Gammaproteobacteria; order Moraxellales; family Moraxellaceae; genus Acinetobacter; species Acinetobacter sp. 1294243. The sequence goes on along the minus strand of NZ_JFXG01000016.1, from coordinate 38,347 downwards.
TTGTCCTAATAAATCTACCCAACCGCCATAGTAACCTTGAATGGCGCCCACGGTAATTCCAAATAAAGCAGAACAAAAGGTTAAGGTTAAGCCAAAAAGCAACGATACTCTTAAGCCATAAAGAATACGCGCAAGAACATCCCTTCCTTGATCATCTGTTCCCAACCAGTTTTGCTTGGAAGGTGGTGATGGCACAGGAACTGCTAAATCTAAATTGGGCGTTTGATATGAAAATTGAATGAGGGGCCAAACTGCCCATCCCTTAGTATTAATAAGCGCTTGTACAGCAGGGTCTTTATAATCAGCTTCTGTTTCAAACACCCCACCAAACGCTGTTTCAGGATAAGTTTTCAACACAGGCAAATAGTACGAATCTTCATACTTCACTAACAGCGGTTTATCGTTAGCAATTAACTCCGCGGCTAATGACAAAAACAAAATTAGACTAAATAAAATAAAGCTGGCCCAGCCCAATTTATGCTGTCTAAAACGCTGTAATCGTGTCCGCACAATCAAAGACATTATTTGCCTCCTTGCGCATCAAAGTGGATTCGCGGATCAATCCATTGGTACAACACATCACAAATGAGACGTAAAATTAGGCTAAATAAAGTAAAGAAAAATAAAACACCAAAAATAACAGGATAATCACGCTGGACAATTGCTTCAAAGCCCAACAACCCCACCCCATCTAGATGAAAGATAATTTCTACAAATAGGTTGCCTACAAAGAAAATACCTGCTAACGCTTCTGGCAATCCTGCGAGCACAACTAAAATAGCATTACGAAAGACATGCTTATATAAGACCTGTTGGCCGTTCAACCCTTTTGCATAGGCTGCCAAAACGTAGGGTTTATTGAGTTCTTCTAAAAATGAGTATTTAGTTAAATAGGTTAAACTGGCAAAACCACCTAATACCATCGTAATCAGTGGCAAAGTCATATGCCATAAATAATCGGTTACTTTGCCCCAAAGACTGAGTTGATGAAAATTATCTGATACTAAGTTTTGTAGTGGAAACCATTGAAAATAAGACCCACCTGCAAAAAAAACAACTAATAAAATCGCAAATACAAAACTTGGTACGGCGTACCCCACTACAAGGATTAATGAAGTTGATCTATCAAACCAAGAGCCCTGTTGTTTTGCCTTTTTAATTCCCAGCGGAATAGAAATGAGGTAAATGAGCAAAGTACTCACCAGCCCAAGTGAAATGGAAACAGGCATTTTTTCCCACAACAATTGCACGACTGGTTTATCTTTAAAGAAACTTTGTCCAAAATCTAAAGTTAAATAGCCTTTTAACATTAAGAAAAACCGTTCAGGGGCAGAACGATCAAAACCATACTGCGCCTTAATTTGCTCAACCATTTCAGGGCTTAAACCTTGAGCACCTTGATAATAAGTTTCTGCACTCAATGCACGGCCAATTCCCAAATCGCTTTGTGCCTGATGTATTGCTTGCTCAACTGGCCCACCTGGTGCAATTTGCACAACCACAAAGTTAATCAATAAAATGACAAACAATGTGGGAATCATTAAAAGAAGTCGCTTGAGAATATATGAACCCATATAACAGGATTTCCTTTATGGCAGATGCTTTTTATTGTTGATGTAAATATTTGGCAACTTTTTTGGCTTTATTTGCATCACTCCACCAATATTCTATCCCAGAAGAAAGTGCTGGTTTAACTTTAGGTTGTTGATACATATTCCAATAAGCATACCAGTTTTGACCTTTACCATAAGTCGGGATTTGATAATAACCAGCTCTAAGCAATCGATCGAGAATGCGAGTATAAATAATCTGTTGTTCACGACTTTTACTCGCAACGAGTTTTGAAATCACTTGATCAATTACTGGGTTACGAATTCCCGCATAATTGTAATTTCCATCCTGAGCTGCAGCTACACTCCCCCAGAACTGAGTTTGTTCATTTCCCGGATTGAGAGATTGCGGCAAATTCATTGTGGTCATATCAAAATCGTAACGGCGAGTTCGTTCTAAATATTGCGGAGCATCAACCTGACGTAAATTAACAGCAATGCCTAATTTTTTTAAGTTACGAATAAAAGGTAGAAGTGTTCGTTGTTTACCATCTTGCTGAATTAAAAACTCAAGCTGAACTTTCTTTTCCTCAGGTGTAAATAGCTGCCCTTCTTTAATTTTATAGCCAGCTTGTATAAGCAATTGGCGCGCAGTTAATAAATTCTGACGGTTAAATCCACTCGCATCTGACACTGGGTATTTCCAGTTTGCTAAAACACCTTGTTGCATAAGTGGAGATAACTTAAGCAATAACGGTTTTAACAACTCTAATTCAGTTTTTGAAGGTCGACCTGTTGCTGCTAATTCACTATTTTCAAAATAACTTTGTAGGCGCTGATATTGTCCATAAAACAAAGCTTTATTCTGCCATTCAAAGTCATAAGCATAGGTTAAAGCTTGTCTAAAACGAATATCATTCAAAGGTTTTCGTCGTGTATTAAAAACATAGCTTTCAGTGGCAATAGGATTATGGTGACGAAACTTATATTGAGTAACCAACCCTGCTTTTACGGCTGGAAACCGGTAATCAGTTACCCATTTTTTAGGATTAGTTTCTTCATGCAAAGTGTATTGCCCAGATTTAAATCCTTCAAAAGCAATATCCCAATTTCGATAATAAACATATCTCAAGCGGTCAAAGTTATAACGCCCTTTGTTAATAGGCAAATCTTTTGCCCAATAATTTGGATTTCTTTTATAGCTAATGCTTCTACCCGGATCAACTCGTTCAACTACATATGGCCCCGAACCAATAATCGGTTGTAGGGTAATTCGGCTAAAATCTCTTTTTTGCCAATCTACTTTTGAATAAATGGGTAAGGTTGCCAAAATGAATGGCATTTTAGGATTATGTGTAGACTTAAAAATAAACTTTACTTGATGAGCATTTATTATTTCTGTTTTTGCTAAATCAGCAAGGTACATTTGCAAACCTAAATTAGATTTAGTCTGATAGGCATCAAAACTAAATTTAACATCTGCCGCAGTGACTGGCTGCCCATTACTAAAACGCGCTTTAGGGTTTAAATAGAAAGTCACTGATTGCGTTTTTTCTGGGTCATAACTCACTTTCTGAGCCAAAAGCGGATATAAAACTCCAACCTCATCAAGTGATTGAGTCATTAAGGTATCAAAAAGATAATTCACGCCTTCTGTAGCATTCCCCTTACCATTCATACTATTGAGGTTATCAAAAGTTCCTTGAGCTGCCTGACTTAATAGGCCACCTTTAGGGGCATTTGGGTTTGCATATGGCATAGCCATCATTTCTAAATATTTAGGCTTAGAATGAATCGCTATATATGAGGTGGTTTGTTGTGCAGAAAAAACACTATGGGAAATGACACTGAGCCCGACTAGCAGGCTCAGTTGAAAATTGAATTTATGCATAAATGACTAATTTTTTTACAAATTAGGCACTTTAATCACATCACCAATGCGAAGCTGAGTAGAAGGCGTTAAATTATTCAGCTCAGCCAAGAAATTGGTTTCTAAACCATATTTACTCGCAAGGCCGATCAAGGTATCGCCACGCTTCACTTTGTATTCCACGACAGTTTTTGGAATCACAATATTCTGACCGCGCTGTAAGTTAGCATTTGCTTTTAATGCATTCATTTCAGCCAGTTCACGCACTGAAATACCCGCACGGCTCGCAATACTATTTAAAGACTCACCAGATTTAACCGTATATCTTTCAGTGTTTTTACCAGCAGCAACTGTTTTAGTTGAAGACTTAGTATCTGCTTTAGCTGTTTCAACTGTAGGCACATCACCCGTTAGCTTTAAACGCTGCCCCACACGAACGCTACTGTTGCGTGAAAGACCATTTAATGAAGCAAGGTAGTCCAGCTGTAAATGGTAGCGATTAGCGATATTACCTAAGCTATCGCCAGATTTAACTGTATAAGTTTCTGGTGTTTCTTCTTTGGCGTTTTTAGAAGATTTAGTTGGCGCTTCTTCAACCGTACCTGTTAGTTTTAAGCGTTGACCAGCACGCAAACCAGCAGTACGAGACAAACCGTTTAGGTCAGCCAAATAGCTTGTTTGCAAATTATATTTACTCGCAATCGCATTTAAACTATCGCCAGACTGTACAACGTATTGTTCTGGAACACTTAAGCCTGCCGGTACTTTTAAAGTTTGACCAAGCTGTACATGGCTATTTGCTTTTAAGTTATTTAATTCGGCTAACTCAGCTAGGCTAATTTTTGATTTAGTTGCAATACTAGATAAAGTATCACCACGTTGTACTTTATAGCCTTCTGTTTTATAAGAAACGCTTGCCGATGCTTTCTCAGATTTACTAGAAGCCTTAGTTTCAGCAACTTCATCTACAGAAATATCTTGTGTAGGCACATTAATTTTTTGGCCTACCATTAAGTTGCTACCGGCAGTTAACTCTGGAGTTAATTCAGCAAGTTCCTGATTAGAGAGCGCATAACGATCTGCAATCAATTTAAGATATTCACCGCGCTTCACAGTATAGCTTTTAGTTGCTATACGTTTTGCACTTGCCTGAATAGCTTTCGGTTCTACTTTAGCACTTGAGCGACTATTTTTTGGTTCTTTTAACTGTAGTTTTTGCCCAACAAATAAGCCATCAGTCACTGATAAATCGTTATATTCAGCCAATTGTCTTACTGACAAATTAAACTGGTTAGCCACACCGCTTAAGCTATCGTTAGCCTGAACGACATATACATCTGGTTTAGCTGTGCTTTTTGAAGTCGTTTGAGTTTCTTGTGGCTTAGCATCATAAAGGTAAAGCGTTGAACCGACATATAACGTCTTTTCAGGATCAATCTGGTTCCACTTAGCAACATCGCGCCAGTTTACGCCGTTTTTCATCGCAATAACGGCTAAAGTATCACCCGGTAAAACTGTATAGGTACTACGTTTGCCTTTTGGCTGTACAACCACTACATCTGTATCAGTTTTAATGTAAGGCTTGTCTTTATTGCGCTGCCCATCTTCAGAGTTAGCTACAGTCACATCTTCAGCTAAAGTTTTTGGATATGCAAAACCTTTACTTACTTCTTTACCTTGTTGCTCTGCAACTGATTGGCTTGTTTGAATCGCAGTTAACTTAATTTTGCCATCATAAGGATCAACAATTTCTGTTCCTTGTGGTGCAATAGCTTTTAACTCAGCAACTACTTGATCTTTTTCAGCCTGCGTTGGTTGTGGCTCTAAAGCTTGTTGAACTGTTTCTTTCTCACCTTCAGCTCGAACTGCCGCTAAAATCTTTTCACGTTCTGCAGCCGAGATTGGTGGCTCTGTCTTCACTTGCTTAATATTTGCCGCAGGTGTCACAGCAACAGGAATACGTGGAGCACTTGGTACATCAGCCGAAGCTGCAAACGCGGCTAAAGCATCAGACCCACGAGGAGTTGAAGTTTTTACCGTGGTAGAGCTACTCGTTGTTTTAGTAGGTGTAGACGGTTTAACCGGTTGAACCTGATTTGCAGGCGTGGTTTTAATTGTCACAGATGTTGAAGCACTTACATCTGGCTTAGATGGTGAGGTCACATTTGCCCACCAACCTGAACCACCGCCTGACTTCATACCTTTTAATTTATTATCAATTGAAGGACTTAAATCGGCTGGAATCAAGATACGCATTGGACTCGCTGGGTCTACCATTTCACCACGATATCCTGGGTTTAATGCATAGAGTTCCGAACGACTTAATCCAGCTACAGAAGCAATTTCATTTAAAGATAAAGGTGCAGATAAAGTCACTTCACGGAAATGGGGTCTATTTGCAATTGGTGGTAAAGAAATACCGTAAGCTTTTGGATTTTTAATAATTTGAGCAACAGCCAAGAAACGCGGAACATAGTTCATGGTTTCTTGAGGTAATTTTAAAGACCAATAATCAGTTGGTAAACCTGCTGCCTGATTTCGGTTAATCGCTTGTTGAATACGTCCCGGTCCAGCGTTATAGGCTGCTAAAGCAAGCTCCCAAGAACCGAATTGATTATATAAGCTTCCTAAAAACTCATAGGCAGCACGAGTCGACTCAACAACATCGCGACGGCCATCATACATGCCTGTTTGCTTTAAGCCATAAATACGGCCAGTACTCGGAATAAACTGCCATAAACCTGCTGCAGCCGCACTACTTGTTGCAGCTGGGTCATATGAACTTTCAATTACAGGTAAGAGTGCAAGTTCTGTCGGCAAACCACGGCGTTCAGCTTCTTTAACTGTATGGTACAAATAACGACTTGCGCGGGCACTTAAACGATCAAGATAAGGCTGACGAGAAATAAACCAACTACGCTGAGCTTCAATACGTGAATCCCAATGGTTCAAATCCATTTTGAAACCAACAGACATACGTTTCCAGACATCACCATGCTTTAAAATAAGCAGACGGTCACCCTCTACAGCACGCATATCAGTTGCTGAAAGTAAGTCTTCCAATGAATCAAGACTACTCGCATCTAAATAACCTGCACCACTGACCTGTTTCGATTTTGAGGTTTTTGCAGATTGCGGAGTCGATGAACAGCCTGTTGTAATACCCAACGCAGCTAACGCAGAGCTAAGTACGGTAATTTTAAACAATGATGCTGCAGATGGCTGCCACACAAATGTGGTTGGTTTATACATAAAAACTTCCAAACAACTCGCGTAATATTTTTTTGGGGTCTGCCCACAAACCCTAGGTCTTCGATGCCATTGTAGTAAAGCATGTAAGATAGACAAGGCAATAATTTAATGTCATTTGCATGGAAATGTTACAAGAAATTAAAAAAACCTTGCTTTGATACGATGGAACCGAACTTTTTGCGTATACAATACACCATATTCAGTTCTTTTTCTTTTAGTTTAGGTTTCGATTTATGTCTCAAACAATCACACTGTATGTTGATGGTGCATGTCGTGGCAATCCGGGTTTAGGTGGTTGGGGCGCATATGTCATTACCGAGCAGGGTGAACATAAATTATTTGGCGGTGAGCCTGATACGACCAATAACCGTATGGAACTCACTGCTGCCATTGAAGGTGTTTCATTTTGCCCAGCCGATGCACATTTGATTATCTGGACAGATTCAAATTATGTGAAGCAAGGTATTACTGAGTGGATTCATGGTTGGAAAAAGAAAAACTGGAAAGATGTAAAAAATCCTGACCTTTGGCAGAAATTAGATGCTGTCTGTACAGGTAGAAATATTGAGTGGAACTGGATTAAAGGCCATGCAGGACACCCTGGCAATGAAATGGCAGACCAGCTTGCTAATTTAGGTGCAGACAAAACTGCGAAAGAACTCAAGCAACCACAGTCTGCCACTGTATCGCAAGATATAAAAAAGCCTGAACAGGACTGGCTGCTAGATGACCCTTTCGGGTTTGATCTGGCTGATTCAACTGAAGAAGAAAATATTCATCTTGAAACATCTGAAGAAGTTGAGATGATTATTGTGGAAGAAGAAATTATTGACGTTGAAACTGCCAAACAAAAAAGTAAGCAGCCAACCAATAATATTCATCCCCAAATCGTTGTGACCGAAGCCAAACTAAAATTACAAGGTCCTCGACAACTGATTCTCGATACGGAAACTACTGGTTTTTATTTCCAAGATGGCGACCGCATTATTGAGGTGGGCGCAATTGAGATGATTAACCGTAAGCTTACGGGTAGCTCGATTCATATTTATATTAACCCACAAAAACCAGTGGGAGACTCAGAAAACATCCACGGTATCAGTGATGATTTCTTAAAAGATAAACCGCTCTATGCGGACATTGCTGACACCTTATTTGACTATCTCAAAGGTGCAGAGATTATTGCCCATAACGCGACCTTCGATATGAACTTCCTTGATATGGAGTTTAAACGCGTAGGGCTTCCTGCACTTTCTGAAGTGTGTGAGGTAACGGATACTTTAGCTTTAGCGAAAAACAAACATCCAGGACAAAAAAACTCCCTTGATGCGCTTGTAAGACGTTATGAAATTCCAGCACGTGACCGTACTTTCCACGGCGCGTTACTCGATGCTGAAATTCTTGCTGATGTCTACTTGGCAATGACTGGTGGTCAGGTTTCTTTTGATATAGATGCCTTATCTCAGAGTGAAAATAGCCAGCAAACAACCAATAGAAGCAGAGTTCAAATTGACCTCCCTGTAATTTACCCTTCAGATGAAGAGTTAAATATACATGAGACTTGGGTCAAAGAATATGAGGAAAAACACGGAGAACCTTGCCTTTTTGCAAAATAAATTTTTGATTCTTTAGTGTTTTTAGCTTTTCCCCTTTGTAAGTTAAGTTATATTAGTCGCATAGATTTTTAGCTCAAAGTATTGAGCACTACGAATATAACAATTGATTTTTTTGCAAAGGGGAACGTTTATGTCTGAGCATACGTCGATTCATTTCGATCCAACAGCTTTACTCATCATTAAACATGAAATTGATCGTTCAATAAAACTGGTAGAAGGTGCGGTAAGTACCTTAATTGAAGAACAAACTCTCCCTTTTGGTATTGATGATGCATTAGAACAGTTTAAACAATGCACTCAAGTTCTACGTTTAATTGACGTTCCTTATCTTGCAAAAATCACTCAGTATTCAACTGAGTTGATGCAAAAAATTATTGCAAATCCAGCACAAATTAATACTGATGATGTCGTTGCCCTAAGCGAAGGCACGACCATGGTAAAGCGTTATATTGAATTTATCTGTTTGCGTGAAATACAAGTTCCACAATTTCTTCTTACGACTTTAAATAATTTAGAATTAGCTTTAAATAAGCCTCTAACTACATCGGGACAAGCTATTGTCCCTTTACTTGCAAATACTTCGCTTGAACTACCCTTGCCTGAAATATTAATTAAGGAAAAAACTCAATTCATCCATCAACTCTACAAACTCTCTCTACACCAATTTTTAAAAAAGACAGCCTCAGCTCAGAATTTTCAAGCCTTTAAACTTATTGCAACCTATTTGGTCAGCATGGCGAATACTCAGCCAAGCCAAAAATATTGGCAGCTCGTCAATTACGCTTTTAACCATATTGATGACCTCCTTTTAAATGATTCACGCCTACGTGTACTGATTAATATTGAAAGTCATATTGCTCTATTTTTGGCAGCACCCGAAAGTTTTCAACCTAATTTAGCGGCATTCGCAGATATTTTAAGTATTGTCATCGCTCAAGAAGATGAGATTGCTCACCTTATTCGTAACCAAATTCATATTGGTGATGAAACACCGACTGATACTCAATTACTCGTTTTAAGTCGCCATCTCTTTGGTCCTGACTTTGACACGATGCACACAGTCAGCCAATTAATCTTGGATGAAATGAATAAGGTACGAAACGATATTGAATACAACTACCAAAACATGTCGCCTGAAAAAGCACAGCAGCTACAAACAAGCCTTTTGCAGTTAGCTTATACCTTTAAACTCCTAAACCTTGATGAAGCCGCATCTGCTCTTTCTCAACAAGCCAGCAGTTTAAGTCAACTTAACATTTTAAGTGATGAAAACTATGCTCAGCAGCTGATGAACAGCATTTTATCTGCCATGAACTCAATTGGTATTTTGGTACGCAATTACACGTCAAATCGTCTACAACTTAGCGTGAATAATACGGCTATTTCTTTAGATCGCCTTGATGAAGCTCATCAGACTTTGCTTACCGAGACAAAAAATTTAATTGATTTTATCTGTCAGAGTCTTACGTTGTATGCCAATGATCAGACACAAAATATTGAAGCGATTGCAGGTTCATTAAAAGAGTTAGCAGGTGCAGCCGAATTTTTAGGAAGCACGACGCAACAACATGCTTTACTCCAAACTGCCCAATTTGTTCAAGAGCAACTTGAACAAAGCCAGCCTTTTAATACAGACCAAATTCACTGTATTTTTAACGTATTGGCAGGCATTGACATGTTAGTTGACAATTTAAAAAATAAACAACCTGTTCTACAATCCATGTTTAATGTAGCATTGTCGAGTAGTCAACAACTTCAAAAAAAGGCAGCTTAATGTCTGAATTATCACTTGCTTATATTTTCCATCATCAACAATTACTGGTTGACCAGAATCTCCAACTACCCAAAGTCGAAAAGTTAGCAAGTGATTTACTTTTCACTCATGATGAGCAAGTCATTGCACGTGACTTGCTTGCTGAGGAACCTATCCCCGAAGGCTTACAACTTGTCCCAATTCGCCAGCTTATTACCAGCTGGTCGAAAGAACAGTTTTTGCAGGCAAGCCGTGCTGTTCAATTACTTGAATGGCGACGTAACCATAAGTTTTGTAGCCACTGTGGACATCCGACAGAAGTTCATCCAACCGAATATGCAATGGTATGCCCTTCTTGTCGCTACCACCAATATCCTCGTGTAAACCCTTGCATTATTACCGTCATTACTCGTGGTGATGATGAAATCTTGCTGGCTAAATCAGTTCATAACAAAACCAATATGTATGGTTTGATTGCAGGTTTTGTTGAGGTGGGCGAAACACTTGAAGAGGCAGTACAACGTGAAGCCTTTGAAGAAGTCGGTTTAAAACTTAAAAATATTCAGTATATGTCCAGCCAGCCTTGGCCATTCCCAAGTAACCTTATGGTGGCATTTCGGGCAGAATATGAGTCGGGTGAAATTAAGCTTCAAGAAGAAGAAATTGCAGATGCCCAATTTTTCAAAATTGATCAATTACCTGAGATTCCGTTTAAAGGAAGTATTGCTCATTCAATGATTATGCAGATTACCCAAGCTGGGTAATCTGCCGTGTTTTTAACGAGACTCTCGTTTAAAACACTTCTTCGAGAAAATGTAAGATCGTTCTTTTCGTTCTGAAATAGTGGCTAATAAAGCTAGAAAGACTGGCCAAAATTGTAATATGTCCAGTTTTAGGAATCACAGCGATATGGCTGTGATTTCCACTCTGTCTTAAAGCCCGATCCAAATCCAACGTATTTTCTTTACCGACAAGCTGATCATTTTCAGCCATGAGCAAGTAATGTTTAATACTATTTTGATTGACGAAATAGTATGGCATCACCTCTTGATAAGAAATACTTTGATCAAAAGCATCTTCTGCAAGTGGATCACCCTTATAATCAAAATGATAAGGTCCAGCTAAACCAAAAATCGCCTTAATATTACCTAAACATTGAATAGGATTTGGTTTTGGGTGATAAACAGCAGACATTACATTAAATGCTCCTGCCGAATGTCCCATAAGCACAACATTTTCTGTAGAAATTTCTAGTTTGTCTTGGTTTTGATGTAAATAATTCAATGCCTGAGTCAGGTCATCAACAAAACTCGGAAAAATATTTTTAGGAGCTAATTGATAGTTGATAACTGCAACGTCATAGCCTTCTTTAGCAAACGTCTCACCAATAAAAAGATAATCTCGCTTATTACCATGTTGCCAAGCACCACCATGTACAAAAACAATAAGAGGCTGATGTGCTAGTTTTTTAACAGATCGATAAATATCCAAACGGTGACGCGGCTTTAGACCATAACGTACATTTGCGACCTGTTCAAAACCATCTTTTGGCGTAAAACGGTTTAAAGCAAAACTCCCCAAATCATAAAGGCGGAACTCTTTATAAAGAGTTCGCGCCTGTTCAATTTTACTTTGTAGTTGTTCAATCAGATTCATATATTACTGTGCATTCGAAGCTGGATCTGTTTGGTCAGGATCAATTGCAACAGGAGTTTGAACTGTTGGTTGAGCAATGACGTTATTAATAATTGGTGTAGTCGTTGCACTAGCAGTACTCGCCGCTGGCGCAGGTGCTAAATCAACGTTATCAATGAGTGTCACAATTTTGGTCACGTTACCAACATTTTGAAGCACATTATTTAAATCATTAATTTCAGCTGTATTTAAACGGCCCATCACATATAAAACACCATCTTCGGTATGGACAAGTACTTTACTGTCCGATACAACTGGCGCTTTCATTAAAAGAGCACGTGTATTTGCAGTTACACCAGCATCTTGCATGATCGTGTTATAGCTGACCTTATTACCCACGGTAATGTAGTTATGTACAGCTTTTACATCACTCATGGCTTTAAGATTGTCTTCTGCCAATTGTTTCAAGTATGGGTCTGGCACTTGTCCTGTTAATAAAACAGTACTATGGAAACTTTCGATATTAATACGTGATTGTTTAAAACGCTGATCAAGCTTATAGAGGTTAATATTCGCTGTACGTTTAATTGAAGAATCAATGAATACCTGACCTAAGCTACGTACACCACTATCTGTTCCGACTGGAGCTGTACCTGTTCCACCAGAAATAAAACTTGCGCAACCTGACAAACTTGCGACACAAAGCGCTGTTACAGCAATACGTTTCAACACTCCACCAGACTCCTATCAATCTCTTCTTGGCTTGATCATAAAACATCGGTTTTAATTTGCTCAAAAGAGTAATGAACTCTTAATCCAAAGTAAATGCATTTTCGATCCATTGCAGATCATAATGGAAATTTGAAAAGTCTTGCTGTACTGTTTTTGCAATTTTCTGTGGAAAATCAAAACAAATCACATCAAAACGACAATAAAAATCCTGATAAGATGGGTAGCGCTGTAAAAAACGCATCGCGGTTTTAATAATTTTCTTCTGCTTTGTTCTTGTCACCATTTCGCAAGCCTGTCCATAATTTCCTATAGTACGCGCCTTTACCTCAACAAAAACCAGTTCTTGTCCTCTTTTAACAATCAAATCCACTTCACCACGGCGTGAATGATAATTACTGGTTACCCATACATAGTTTTGCTTTTGCAACAGGTTTAAAGCCATTTGCTCCGCCCATTTACCCAACTGCTGCGCTAATAGCATTTTTATCTTCCCCAATGAAAAGCATCTCTAGATGTTTTTATAAATAAGTTATTTCGCTAAATCCACCCGTACTTTCTGATCTAAATTGAACAAATGAAAATCAGATCATTTTGGAAAAGCAAAGGTTGGCAGACATTGTTCACGCCCAAATCATAATTTCGGGTAAACTACCCCATTTAAATTGTTTATCTGTACGGAGTAAAACCAAATGAGTGCTCAGTTATTCGTTGTAGCCACCCCAATCGGGCACTTAGATGATATGACTTTCCGTGCAATTGATATTTTAAAATCAGTTTCTATTGTAGCCGCCGAAGATACTCGTCAATCTGCACAATTATTTAAGCACTATAATATATCGACTCAACTTACTGCATGTCATGATCACAATGAAAGTAATAAAATTGAGCAGTTAGTTCAAAAATTACTTGCTGGCGATAACATTGCTTTAATTAGTGATGCAGGTACACCGCTTATTAGCGACCCTGGTTTTAAGTTAGTTCGAGCTGCTCAAGAACATGGCATTAAGGTTGTTCCTGTGCCTGGCGCATGTGCTGCAATTGCCGCTCTAAGTGCAGTAGGTCTACCGAGCGATCGTTTTAGTTTTGAAGGATTTTTGCCATCAAAAGCTTCTCAACGTATTTCTCAATTAGAAAAACTCAAAAATGAAACCCAGACCTTAATTTTCTATGAAGCGCCCCACCGTATTTTAGAGTGTGTAAAAAATATGGCTGAGGTATTTGGTGAAAACCGACCTGTAGGTTTCGCACGTGAAATTACCAAAACTTTTGAAACCATCAAAAAAATGACTTTAAAAGATTTGGTCAGTTTTATAGAAAATGATCACAACCAAGAAAAAGGCGAAATTGTTCTTGTAGTTGGCGGTGCACCAGAAAAGACAGATCTGGAACAAGAAAAACTAGATGAGCTTTTAAAGCGCTTACTTCAAGATTTATCTGTTAAAGCGGCATCTCAACTGGCTGCTGATTTAACAGGAGTTAAGAAAAAAGTTGCTTATCAACGTGCGCTTGAGTTAACACAATCTTAATCTTTTGATTAAGCACAGTGATGAACAATAAATAGCCTTCATCATCACTGTGCATGAATTTTGCATAATAATATTAAAGATAAAAATAAGAGTATTTACATGATTGAACAGCTTGGAAAGCTTGGGCCGCATGAAGAGTGTGAACTAGAATTACTACTTTCAGGCGAGAAACCTATCGCTTTGTTTTATGATCTACTACCTATCGAGTTTTTAGAGCATCTCGAGCAAGGTACTTTATCTATGCTGAGTAAAGATATTGAAACCTCTTTACCTTTACCATTTTCAATTATGCTGATCTATAAAAATGCACCTTTAGCAAATTTAAATGAACTTGTGTTATGTATTGAAAAATTACTAAAGGAGACTCAGCTCGAAGATCGCTTAGAGCTTGACCGTAGAATCGGACAGCTTTTAGGTTACTCAGAACAAGATATAGAGTTTTATATTCAGCATGTTTCAAATTTTTATGCCCGCTCACGGACTTAAATTTATCTCAAGATATGTTTTGCTGACTGAACAATCGTCTCGGTTAATACATCAAGTTGCTGCGACTGTCTTTTCCAGTGGTGCCAATATAAAGGAACATCAAGTTGGGCTTCAGGCATAATATCAACAAGTGTTCCATTTTCGAGTAATGGTTGAACTTGAAGTTCGGGCACCATGCCATAGCCTAAACCTAATTGAATTGCTTTAACGAAAGCATCAGTTGCTGGAATAAAACTATAAGGATAACTTTGCATCGGTAAACCGTATCCTTTTAATAGAACCTCTGAATGCATTAAATCTTTATGGTTAAAAATAACTGCTGGCGTTTTTCTTAATGTGTCTCTATTCACTCCAGCACTAAACCATTTATTTACAAAATCAGCAGAAGCCAACATTTTATAACGCATTTTTCCTAGTGGTTGAGCTAAACAACCCGACATGACCTGCTCTTCTGCCGAAATACAGGCATTGACTTGTCCTGTCTCCAGAAGAGTGTGCGTGTGAGATTGATCATCAATTTTTAGTTCTAATACTATTTTTTCTTTAAAAAGCGTTTGCTGAATATTTGGTAAAAGCCAAGTAGCTAATGAATCTGCATTTGAAGCCAAAGCAATTTTATAAAATTCGGATTCAGATGATTTTCCCATTAAACCTTGTAATAAATTTTGCTCCATTAACCTCGTATGACGTAAATGTTGTAATAAAGTTTGCCCTGCTTGAGTGAGCACACACGGGCGCCCCCGTATAATTAGAATTTGTCCTAAATACTTTTCTAAAGCCTGTACGCGTAACGAAACTGCAGAAGGCGTAATATATAAATGCTCTCCTGCCGCATCAAAAATTCCCAATTCTGCTACTGCAAGAAAGGCTTCACATTGTTTGCTATCTAACATATAAAACCTAAATTTTTTTTAGCTAAACCTAAATATTCTTAATTTTACTTATTTCTTAATAAAAAGTCAGATAATTCCCACATCTGATTTTTTCACCTTATTGTTATGTTCTCTCTTAGTATATTTTTTAAAGGTTTCGGGATTGGCAGTGGGCTTATCGTAGCAATTGGAGCTCAAAATGCTTTTGTCCTAAAACAAGGACTTAAACAGCAATATGTATTTTGGTTGTGTTTAATCTGCGCTCTGTCCGACTCAATTTTAATTGCCTGTGGTGTATTAGGCTTTGCCGAAATCATGACGGCATCACCTATCTTAATTACCGTAGCTAAATATTTAGGGGCAACGTTTTTATTAGTTTACGGTGCCAAAGCATTTTATGCTGCATTTAAGACTACCCAAAGTATGGACCTTGATAGCAGTCAAAAACAAACATTAACTCAAGCATTAGTGACCTGTCTTGCCTTTACTTGGCTTAATCCTCATGTCTATTTAGACACTATTGTTCTGATTGGTTCAGTTGCAACTCAGCTTGAAGATAAAGTGAGTTTTGCTTTGGGCAGCATTCTTGCCTCTTGGGTTTTCTTTTTTAGTCTGGGCTATGGTGCAAGATTATTAAAGCCACTATTTACCAATCCCAAAGCTTGGAAAATTTTAGATTTCATTATTGGTTGCGTTATGTGGAGTATCGCTATAACCCTCTTGTTTTAACGGCTTAAAATTAAAAAAGGATCATAAAAAGATCCTTTTTTATTACTCTTTAGTATTACGCTTCACTGGCAACTATAACTCTTGCCTGTTTTCTTTCTTGTTGTGACTGTTTTATAACAGCATAGCCAGAAGATACACCCAAGTATGCAATGACAAAGGCAACAAATAAATCGGGAAATACACTGCCTGTTCCAAATACCCCAACCGCCGCTAAAATTACAGCAATATTAGCAATTGAGTCATTTCTACTGCACAACCAAACAGAGCGCATGTTGGCATCACCATCACGGAATGCATAAAGCATAAGCGCCACAGAAACGTTAGCAATTAGAGCCATTACACCAATTGCCCCCATCACCATTGGTTCGGGTGAAACACCATAAAAATACGACCAGACCACTTTCGCAATGACAAAAACACCGAAAGCCGCCATCGTTATTCCTTTAACTAATGCCGCTGTCGCACGCCAATATAAACTCATCGAAAGAACGACTAAAGATAGTGCATAGTTTGCTGCATCTCCGGCGAAGTCCAATGCATCTGCCCAAAGTGAAACAGATTGGGCCTTATAACCTCCCAATATTTCCACCACGAACATTAAGGCATTGATTACAAATGCAATCCATAAAGCTTTTCTAAAACGCGGACTCACTTTCTTTGAAGGAGAACATGTTGAAGCACAACCACATCCAGCCATTTTATTTCCTCAAAAACTCTTTTATAGTGATTAAAAACCCTCGAGTAGCTCCAGAGTCAAGTCTTATGAGTTTTTCTATTGGTCAATTATCAAAAAAAGCGGATATTCCAATTGATACGATCCGTTATTACGAAAAAGTAGGTGTGCTGGACCGTATTCAGCGCTCAGAAAATAATTATCGTGTTTACACCGAACAAACACTTGCAGACCTTTTATTTATTAAGCATTGCCGTGAATTAAATATTTCACTGAGTGATATTAAAACGTTAAAAGAAATGAAAACTCAGCCTAAACAGGCCTGCACAGAAATTGATAATTTAGTCGATAAATACTTAAAAGAAGTATCTGAAAAAATCGAACGATTATTACTTTTAAAAGAATCTTTGATTGATTTAAAACAGCATTGCTCTACCAATCGAACAGTAGATGAATGCGGGATCTTGAGAGAGCTTCAAAACTCTCCTTGAAAATAAAAAAAGCATCACTCATGTGATGCTTTTTAGGATTAATGGTCGCTATGTTCATCTGGAGGAACTTCAGTAATTCTCCCCCCTCGAGCTAAAAATGCGGCAACTTCATCTTCCAGCGCTTGGCGCTGTTTTTGCTTAGCAGTCACAGTCAGTGTTTCTGCCTCAGCAATATCAGTATCATTAATACTGCTTGCTTCTTCATCAGCTGCACCGCTTTCAGCTGCCTTCGCTTCATCTTCATCTACAGCAGAATCTTCTGCATCTTCATAATCATTGATATCTGACATTTTTCACTCCCCAGAATGATTTCTATTGCATCATCGCTATGGTTCTAAGACCTCAGAAATTTAGCAATCTCTTTGCATTTAGCAAAGAGCCAAATTGGTCAAATGTGTATCTTTTTCAACCCAATTGGTAATGATATATAAATGATTGTTTAAAAAATATCTACTGATATTTATTTAGACCAGTAGAGCATAAACTTCGTAATTATTTTAACGACTATACTGGGTGTTTTGTAAAGACCCTAAACCGTTTGCTTGTTGCATAAAACGCTCTTTTAAGAAGGAAATTTGTTCAACTTGCTTGAGTCCCACATTCCGAGCCCAGATAAATGGAAATAGCTCACTACTTTCCAACCAGCCAATTGCCGACATGCTATGCATCATTGCGTCATTTTGGCCTTTACGGCGATGCTCATAACGCAACAATGTCTGTTCATTTGCCCATACACCACGCGCTAAATCATGTAGTAATGCATCACAGAGTACAGCCGCATCTAAACAACCAATATTTACGCCTTGTCCAGCAAGTGGATGGATAACATGTGCTGCATCCCCAATTAAAGCTAAACCAGCTTTCACATACTGTTTTGCAGCGCGCGCTTTGAGCGGGAATTGGGCTCTTGAACGTACATCTAATACTTCACCCAACATATGTTGGCTTTCTCGAGTTAAAAGCCGCATAAATTCATGATCGGTTAAAGCAGAATATTCATCGGCATAATCATCAGGTAGTGTCCAGACAATTGACTGCCAGTAGCCATTTTCACTTTCTTCAAGACTAGCCATCGGCAAATAAGCTAAAGGCCCTGTAGGTAAGAAAATTTGACGAGCAACATGATTGTGGGGTTTAGATGTTTTAATGGCACAACTAATCGCTGCCTGCTTGTAATCTAAGACATCTAGATCAATAAAGGCCTGTTCTCGTACAAATGAATTGGCACCATCTGCCCCAATCAGCAGTTTTGTTTTAAGTGTCGTACCATCTGCCAATTGAATATGCCAACACCCAACTCCCTGCTCAATCCGAGTCACGCGAACTTGAGTGCGATAGTCTGTTAACTGCTCAAGCATTTTTTGTTGAATAGCAACATTCAACACACTTGGCTCAACCATAGAACCCAAGGTCTGTTCTGGCATTGGTCTTTGTACGGACTCGTGACCAAAATTAATTTCACCATAGCCATTCAGATTCCACACTTGCATGCCTGTATATGGCATTTGACGTGCTAGATCATCCCAAACATTAACAGTTTTAAGTAAATGAATGGTCGCTTGGCTCAGTGCTAAAACACGTGGGTTCATCACACTTAGTGTTTTTTCAACATCCAGTACAGGAGCAGCATCAAGCACAGTAGGCTGTACACCACCTTGCGCAAGTAATAAAGCTGTTAAACCACCAACCAGTCCACCACCAACAATGACAACATCTAGTACTTCACTCATGCTTTTAACCCCATTGCATAGTTCGCTACCAGTGGTTTAACACCCGGAATGACATCAAATGCAATTAATCCCGTATTACGAATTAATTTTAATAATGGATTTTGGTTACTAAAACCACGAACCACGGTGTCACAGAACTTAATTACTCGCTGTTGATCTGACAAACGGGCTTGTTCATAAGACAGTAAATTATCTGGGTTACCAATATCATCAGAAGCGGTTAGCTGATTCACTAAATAACGCACTAAAACATCCGCATCACGTAGACATAGGTTAAAACCTTGTCCTGCAACAGGATGGATTGTATGCGCCGCATTCCCCATTAAAATAACGCGTCCGACTGCTTGTTTATGTGCAAGCACTTGTGAAAGCGGATAACTAAAGCGTTTACCCGTCTTTTCAAATTTACCCGCTCTGTCACCATAAGTTTTTTGCAAAGCATCTAAAAAGTGTTGGTCGTTTTCTTCACCTAACCACTCACCTTCAGTGCCTTTTTTAACAGGCCATACAACCGAACGGCGATATTCGCCCGGTAAAGGCAATAAAGCTAAAGGACCTAATGCGCTAAAACGCTCAAAACCGACTTGTTCATGTGGTTTTGAAGTCTGAACGGTAGTGACAATTGCAACCTGATCATAATCATGAACATCTACACCAACGCCGATAGCCTGACGACAGAAAGAGTCACGTCCATCTGCGGCAATTAATAGCTTTGACTCAAGTTTTAAAACTTCATCACCACGCTTAGCCTCAATATGTACTTGCTCAGCATCTTGAGTTAAAGCAGTCACTTGAACGCCATCAATCAGCTCAATCAAAGGCTGCTGACGTACTTGAGTCAATAAAACACGACCGAGCCAAGCATTTTCAATCACCTGCCCAAAGCTTTCGACTTTTTCTTGTTCTGCAATTAATCGTGCCTTACCAAAACTGCCTTGTTCAGTAATGTGAACTTGTAGAATTGGAGTCGCGTGCTGCTGTAATGCATCCCATAACCCCAGCTTCTGATAAATCTGGACGCTACGACGCGATAAAGCCGTATTACGCGCATCGAAACTGGAATGATAAGGGGCAACATTTTGATCATCATAGTTTGGGTATTTCACAGCTTCTAACAGCTTTACAGCAATATTAGCCTTCGCCAGCATGAGTGAAAGGCTAAGTCCAACCATTCCCCCACCTACAATAATCACTTGTTGTTGCATCGAGTTGTGCTCCTTTGGCGAATACGTTTAATTATGATTTAGCTTGCGCCATTAAATGTTCAATATCTGCAATATTTTTAACTACATCAGCAGTTAAAACTCGCGGACCTTTTGATGTTGCGACCACATCATCTTCAATACGAATACCAATACCACGCCATTTTTTATCTACAGTTTCATCGTCTGGTGCAATGTATAGGCCTGGTTCAACGGTAACGACCATACCTTCTTCATATTGACGCCAGTCTTCACCTTTTTTGTAAGACCCGACATCATGTACATCCATTCCTAACCAATGGCCTGTACCATGCATATAAAACTGACGGTATGCTTCGGTTTCGATAAGTTCGTTAATATCACCTTTGAGCAAACCTAACTCAATTAGGCCTTCGGTTAAAATTTTAACGGCTACTTCATGAGGCTCACGGTACGAATTACCAATGCGTACTGCATCAATCGCCGCATATTGAGAAGCCAATACAACTTCATATAATGCTTTTTGTTCAGCACTAAACTTACCATTTACTGGAAAAGTACGGGTAATATCTGACGCATAGAATTCATATTCGCATGCAGCGTCAATTAAGACTAAATCACCGTCTTTAAGAGGTTGGTTATTTTCAACATAGTGCAAAATGCAGGCATTAGCCCCACCACCAACAATACTGTTATAAGACGGGACACAGCCGTTTTGCCCAAATATATAATTGAGCTCGGCTTCAAGCGCATATTCCATCATACCTGGACGCACCATTTGCATCGCACGAGTATGTGCCTGAGCACTAATTTTTGAGGCAATTTGCATCAGCTCAAGTTCTTGAGGTGATTTAATTAACCGCATTTCATCGACAATACGGTCGAGCTGTACCAGTTGAGCTGGAGCACCTTGATGTCGATGCTCAGCATCTGCTTTTTTAATCCACTGGCTTACTCGTGCATCAAATGCAGCATTTTGCCCAATCCGATAATAAAGCCGTTCTTTATTTAATAACTTTTCAATAATTTCTTCATCAAGCAGATCAATTGCATAAGCTTCATCTGCATCATAGTCTTCGATTGCACCGTCAATTCCGGCACGGTAACCATTCCAGATTTCCATCTCGCGGTTACGTTCACGGCAAAAAAGACTATAGCTATAGTCAGTTACATCCTCAAAAGTTTCAATAACTGCAACTGCTTCAGGCTCAGCAAAGCCCGTCAAATAGAAAAAACTACTATCGGCACGGAATTTATAATCCGCATCACGATTACGGTACATCTCCTCACGCGTTGCAATAATTGCAATACTGTTAGGATCCATTTTTTCTGCTAAACGGTCTCTACGATGTTGAAAATCAGCTTGAGGCAATTTCATAATGATCTACTTGATTTAGAATTTTAAAGTCAAAAAATAAAATACAACCAATAACACATCGCCTCAATTAGCTTGGACGATGTGGTGTGAACATTTCTACAATATTCTGATCTGTACCTAGAGCCGCAGTTTTACTTTTTGCATGAAAGTTTTTCAATAATGAACTTTCAGCTACAGTGATTTTTTTTCTGCCAATAGACAAGCTCACAGGGATTAAGCGTACAAATTCATACAATTCTTCGTAACTGCTTTCGCCTTCCTCATCATTGTCAGAATCTTCAAATTCTACTGCAGCAACATCTTGAAGGTGTTCAATCAATTCGCGCTCATCACCACGAACATGACCCGATGCCAAACCAAAGCCTAACACAACACCAGCACACCAATCAGATAATGCTTGCACACGCTCTTGAAGTAGATGTTCATCATCTGGAAGCATTGGTAAATAATCTAATTCATCTTCAGATAAAGCATGAACCACATCTTCTGCTTCGTCAGTCAAAAGCGCTAAAGCATCTTCACTTAACTCTGGCACATTAAGGGTTGTTAAAATTTGTGACCATTCTTCGCGCGTAGGCGCTTCTGTCACACAAACAATACCTGTTAATAGACCATGTAACTCACTAGGGCTTGAAATTTCTTCAATTCCTTCAAAATGAGCGTTCCAATCTGTCCAGCCTGAAATATCGTCTTGCATTCGTTTATCCAATCTCTATACTTTGTATATATTACCTTTGATTGCAATTCTGTGCGACCTCGTTATGTTAGAACAATTACAGCGGCTACAAGCGCATATTAGCGTTTTAAAAACACGCTTACATCATTTAGAGAGTGAACATGCGGCACTCTCAGAAGCTAAAGAACTGGCTGAAACAGAGCATCACGCACAAGTTGTGCAAAAAAATAGTATTATCACTAAAAAACAAGAGGAAATTGAGTCGGTAACTGAGCAACTTTCTCAGTTAAAAGGTCAATTTCAACAATTGAATCAAGATGCTAACACACTTGCCGAACGTTATAGCCGATTAGAAAAAAGTACGACTGATTTAAAAAATCGTTTTCAAGAAATTCTTGCAGAACGAAATGAATTACGTGTTGCAAAAGAAAAGTTACAAGCCCATCAGCGTCAAACCCAACAAGAGCTACATGATTTACAACAAGATCGTGACCGTTTGTTACAAAAAAATGAGCTTGCCAAATCAAAAGTTGAAGCCATTATTCAGCGTTTAGGAATTTTAGGCACTGCTCAAGATCAACACGCTCAAGAAATCCAGCAACTTGCCCATCCTAATGCTGAAACTGGTGAGGAGATCCAATCATGAGTGAACAAGTCATGGTAGAGCTTAGGCTGATTGAGCAGACTTTTAGACTCGCGACTACCTCAGATAAAAAAGATGAACTTGAACGCGCTGCACAACTTCTCAATGAGAAATTTAATGACATGCGCCGTAGTGCCCCACGTGTTGAGCACAACAAATTAGTCATTATGGTCGCTCTACAGTTAACTCAAGAAGTGCTGAGTCTTAATAAATCTTTGCAGGAATACACTCACTGTGAACGCCTACTGCAAACGATTTTAGAAGATGTGGAACAAGTTATTTAACAAGCTTTGATTACCACAAAATGCCTTGCTCTATAAATCATAGATGCAAGGCTTTTTTATTTTTGACTATCCATTACGGTCGAATATCGTTTTATCCACTTTCAATGTACAAAGCTTCATCAAACGCAAACTAAGTTTACAGTTCCATAGGCTCAAGTGATTGCCAACATAGTTAGATCGGTTATACTTAAGCTATCTCTGGGATGTTCGCCAGCGGGTCTATTCCCCTGCCGATACTTAAACTTATGGATTGCGTTCTGTATATTTAGAGTGTATGCCTACCTTCGAGTAGGAAACCCAGCAAGTATACGTCGCGTCCACCTTGAACTCATCGGGTTCAGGGTAACGACACATGCAGCGGCATCTTCGGAGCATTTATTTAATTATAAAAACAACAACTTAAGACAAGAATCATCAATTTAAAAACCTATTATTTTCAATCAAATCAATCAAAAATAGGCTTATAGTAGGCTCCAGAAATATTGTGGTATATTGCTGCGTATCGTTTCGTACTTTTTAAGTCAACATGACCCAAAGATATAAACTTACAAAAACATTTATCGACAACATCCCGCTCGAAGAGACGGGAACTAAGTTTTATCGTGACTCAGTTACTATTGGTTTTGGTTTAATTGCAACAAAGTCGAAAACCTATTTTGTTGAAACGAGAATGCCCGATGGCCGAAACAAAAGAAAGTCTATTGGTAAACACGGCGTATATACTCTTGAGCAAGCACGTACTGAAGCTAAAAAAATCTTGTTAATGATGCATCAAGGTATTGATCCAGTTGCTCAAAAAAGACAATTAAAGAATGACTTTAAATCCGAAAAAGAAGCAAATGAATTAATTCCAACCCTTGAACAAGCCTATGAAGTCTACAAAAGTAAAAAAAAGCTAAGCGCAAATACGATTGATGCTTATGACCGATGTGCCAATGATTACTTTAAAGATTGGAAAAACATCAAAATTACTGAGATTTCTCAGAGAATGACTTTAAACAAGCATATGGATTTATCTGAGCGAAGTTTAGCGCAGGCAAATCTTGCAATGAAGTTTTTATCAGCGGTCTACAACTTCCATGCCTCAATTCTATATAACGATAATGATGAAAAAATTATCACAGAAAAAAGCCCTGTTGGAGTTATTTATAAAGAGAAGAAATGGAACAAGATTAAACGCCGTAAGGGGTATATTCGAGCAGACCAGATACATGACTGGTCTCTTGCTGTGTGTACAACTTGGTGGGCAGGCAACCAAAATTTAAATCATCGCGCGTACACAAATCAGGACTTCTTACTCCTATTGATTCTTACTGGATTCCGCAGAGAAGAAGGTGAAACACTGGAATGGGCAAATGTTGACTTAAAATATGGAACTTTAAAAATTCAAGACCCAAAAAATCATGAAGACCTTCTCCTGCCTATGGGAGAAATGCTTTGGTATATATTGGCAGAGCGAAAAAAACTTGCTGGCAATAATAAATACGTTTTCGCTGGTGATACGCTTGATTCACATATCGTTGATAAGCGTGAAGCCCGTTATACGATAACTGAAGCAACTGGTATTGAATTTACATTTCATGACTTGCGGAGAACCTTCGGAACAATCGCAAATAGTTTAGCGATTGGTAGTTACACTATTAAAAAACTCATTAATCACACAGTCAGTGATGATGATAATGATGTAACCGATGGATATGTCCAAGTGACATTTGATGATCTTCGTAAAGCTATGAATATGATTGAAAACGTTGTGTTATCTGACATTTCAAAAGCTTTAATCAAAAACAGAATCTACTTTGAACAAAAATCAATAAGGAATATGAAAGAAAAATGGATTGAGCATAACAATATTATTATAAGCAGATATTCTGATTAGTTGGGCTGATTACGATGGTTTTAAATATTAAATTACTTACTAAAAAATTGAGAATTAGCAAATGAAAGATTGGGTTTACTTCTATATCGAGCACACAATTAAATATGGTGAACCATTCTATAAAGAGATAGGCTGGTCATTAGGTTTACAAAATAATTATATAGTTATTAGTGTGTTACGAAGCTGAACATAGAAATGAAGTAATGGTGGGTAGATCATTTTGATGATTGATCAAAATAATATAAATATCTTTATTAAAATTAAAGGTTAATATGAAAGATTTTATTATTGAGTTTTTTAAAGAAGTTTATAAATTTGCACAAATAGTTTTAAACCTCCGGACTATTGTTTATTTCTTAACTTTTTATTTTTTTCTAATATTGATATTAGTAATGACATTTCCTTTAGATAAAAATCAGATTTTACACTGGGGTAATTTACATATAAATTTCAAAGCAATTAATCTTGGCGAGTTTGGTGGTTTTCTTTCTGGTATTTTCGCGCCTTTAGCTTTTTTATGGTTAGCTTTAAACATGAAGCAACAAGATGCTAATCTAAAGATCGCTGAACAACAATTAGAACTATTAAGGCAAGAAAAAGAAAATAGAAGAAAAGCCTTAAGAGCCTTCTTTACTATTCCACCTACTAAACCTGAAAACAATATTGTAGGGCATGAGTTTCTATTATTTAAAGTTCCAGCGAAAAGTGATTCTTCTCTTATCAATTGCTTTACTTACGGTTTTGAAAATAATTCAGGTTATATTTTATCTCATTTGATACCTTATGAAGAAAAACACCTCTCTTCTGAAAAGCAAAATTTTAAAGCTGATGAGGATTTCTTTATTTACATATACATAAGGTTATCTACCATCAACACTGGACCACAAATGCAAAAAAGTGCTTTCGATATTCATTATTTAGATAGTGACGGATATCAACAAAAACAGACAATTTCTATTGTTTTCTATCGGTACTTTTCTAATATTGATATAAATTCGACATCATTAGATGAATGTGGAATACTTTTTATCCAGCCTCTAAATAATTAAAATATAATGTGCGCGAACTACGAACCTATACATAAGGACCGAGTACACCTCTTAAATCTATTCGAACCAACCTTCGACTATAAAACTGATGTTTATCCGGGTTATGACTGCCCTCTTATTTTGTCTAAAGATGGCCACATCGAATTGCGCCAAGTTAAGTTTGGTATGATCCCACCATGGAACCATGACCTTAAATTCTCAAAGTATACATATAACGCTAGAACTGAGACGGTAGATAAAAAGCCGAGCTTTCGACATGCATGGGCTAAAAGCCAATTCGCGCTAATACCTGTAGAAAAAATTTATGAACCTAGGTATGTGAATGGTAAAGCGGAAAGATGGGGAATTTATCGAGAGGATGGCTTACCTTTTACAGTAGCTGCTATTTATGATTCGACTGTAATTGGTGGGCAGCTAGTAAGATCTATGTCGATGTTGACTATTAATGCAGATAACCACCCTTTTATGTCTCAATTTCACAAACCAGAAGATGAGAAACGATCAATAATTGTTATTCCCGAAGAGTATCGAGAAGATTGGCTAAACTGCAAAAAAGAAGATGCTGATCAATTTTTCTTTGAGATGCCCTTAGATGAATTTACATCAAATTATTTTCCAAAAGCTAACAAAAAACCGCCAACCTAAGTCAGCGGCTTTAATCAGTCTATCTTAAGTAGCAAGCTTATTAACGAATAATAAAATCAGCTACTTGGAGTAAGTCAGCGATAAAGCTTAATACTCGCAAGCAAACGACTAACACTTGGTTACCCATCGTCGCTCTCCTTAAAAGAGCATTGCCTTATGCCAAGTTTTGCGCTTTAATAACGTTACTGCGTAGCGAAATTTATCACCGTAGTCAGCGTCGCCTTAGCGCGTCGAAGACTAGAGTTAAATTTCATATCGCAATCCCCGTCGTTAAAGTCAGTAACGTAGTCAGCGTTACAGACTTCAGCGAACTGTGTTGTAAAGCAATGCAGCTAAGTTTCACTACCCTCAGTTGATATGTTCCTGCAAGAAGTAGTCAACTGAGGGTAGCTCCAATTCCTTCCCAAATTAATCAATAATAAATTACCGAGTTTGATGGCTTGGAATATAGAAGCATTGTGCCCTATGTGCTTAAGATATGGGATTTTTTCCAGTTGAGCAATCTTGACTTTATAGTAATTTTTTATCTGTTTGATATATCGGTATATACCATAGCAAAACTATTAAAAAACATGTTTAGATAACTTTGTGGATAAGTCAAAAATCAATAACTTACGTAAGAATTAATGTTTAGTGAAATTTCTTGATATAAATTCTTTTTAACTTTCATACACTTTATTTCGTGATTTACTTAGTTTTCTTAGAGTAATTTCCGACCAAATACATTCTTGGCAACGACAATCTTTGACTTCTACTTGTTTATCCACAACTTTTTAAATTTGAAATTTAAACCAGCTCTAGCATATCATCTTGAATATGTTACAAATTCAAGTTAGGGGATATTCTATGAGCGAAATTGCACCATCCATCATCCACATAAAACCATACCTCACACAAGGTATAGTTTTATGTGAGGCCTTATCTATCAAGCAGGTTGTACCTTCAACTCACATGCTTGTCCCTTATGCTTTAGAGAAGATCAACGCAGGCTTTCCATCCCCTGCTCAAGATTACATAGACAAAGCTCTCGATATGAACGAGCACTTAATAAAAAATGAAACTGCAACTTTCATTGTCAAAGTTGCTTCGCTCTCGATGCTTAATGCAGGCATTGATATTGATGACGAACTAATTGTCGATCGCAGCTTAGATGCAAAACACGGCGATATTGTCGTGGCACTAATCGATAATGATTTTACAGTTAAGCGCCTAATGATCGATGAAAAAGGCCAATGGCTCAAAGCCGAAAATCCTGATTATAAAAATATTTATTTAATGGATGGCCAAGAACTAATTATCTGGGGCGTTGTCACCTGCATCATTAAAATGATAAGAAATAAGTCATGAAACATGAGAACAAAGTCTTTTTCTTAATTGACGTCAATAACATGTACGTTTCATGTGAGAGAGTCTTTGACCCATCTTTGAATGATAAGCCCGTTATTGTGCTCAGCAATAATGACGGATGTGCCGTTGCTCGCAGCAATGAATCTAAAGCGTTAGGCATTAAAATGGGTGTGCCGTTATTCCAAATTAAAGACATAGTCCAACAACATAACGTGCTCGTACTTTCAAGCAACTATTCAATGTATGCAGAAATGTCGAGACGTTTTCATAAGATCCTTGCTTCTTACGTTACAGATCAAGAAGTTGAGCCATACTCAATTGATGAGTGCTTTGTTGATTTCACCGCTTATGAGAAAAACTTTGACTTAGAAAAAGTCGGTCAACAAATGCGCCAACAAATTTGGAAGTGGCTTGGTTTGCCTGTGTGCGTTGGAATTGGCCGAAGTAAAACAGAATCGAAAATTGCAAATCACATTGCAAAGAAAAACCCCGGTTTTAACAGTGTTTGCGATCTCGTAAATATGGATCCTTGCAACAAAGAATATTATTTCTCATTAATTGAAGTATCTGAAGTTTGGGGTGTCGGTCGAAAGCATTCAAAAAAGCTTCAATCGGTTGGAATTAATACGGTGCTTGATCTAGCTTGTGCTGGGCCTAGAGAGATGCAAAAGAAATTTTCTATTGTCATGGCTCGCCCGATCTATGAATTACAAGGCATCTCATGCATTGAGATCGAACATACTCCTCCCTCTAAAAAACAAATTGTCGCATCCAGATCTTTTGGTGGTCGCGTAACTGAATTAACGGATCTAAAAGAAGCTATCTCAATGTATGCGCAAGATGCGTGTAAGCGCTTGAGAGATGAAAACTTGCTATGCGGTTGTATGATTGCTTTCGTACAGTCAAATCCATTTGATCCGAATGTGCCCTTTTACAATAAATCTATAACAGGCTCTTTTTCAGAACCGACTGACTGCGCGGTAGATTTTGTCAAAGCAGCTACGAGGATGTTAAACGATATCTACAAAGAAGGAATTAAATATAAGAAGTGCGGCGTAGTGCTGACAGGCTTAGTGCCTAAGTCTGGCCATACTTATGACCTATTAACTGACTTTCAACAAATAGAGAAAAAGGAATGTTTAATGCAGGCTATGGATGGTATCCATAGTAAGTTTGGAAAGAAAAAGATTGGTATAGGCCCATGTTTTGTACCTAATCGAAACTGGTCGATGTCGCGGGATAAATTGAGCAGAAATCCTTTTAGATTTGATCAGTTATTGACGGTTTATAAATAAAATTCTATAAAATAATTTTTTTATAAGTGTAAGCTAAATGTTATATGAAAAATTAAAAGATTTATCTTTGCCAGAAGGTATCACTATTTTTACGGCCGCTACTTTTATACTTGGTCTAAGTTATAAATTTGGTTTTTACTTTACAGGCTTCACAGATGCTATATGGCTAATTAAATATTTTTCTATATTAGAAATTATGTTGGGAACTATAAATATATTTTTAATATATCTAGTTGCATTAATGGTAATTGAAAGATTAATAGGAAATAGTTCCATATTTGTAGCAATAGTATGGGGATCAATTTTACTTTTTGTATTTAGTATACCAGCATGGATTAGAGCTGGTGTCTTCCCTTTTGAACTATTCCTAACTATAAGTTTTTCTTTCATAGCAATGGTTTTTCTAGTCAAAGGTACTAATAAAAGCAAAGTTACTGCTCTCACATGTTTGTTAATATTTATACCAATTATGATTGGTGCAAATGAATCAAGAAATTTAAGGAAAGAAAATAAAATTCCATTAGCCATAATTAAAGATTCAGATCTTTGTTTTGAAGAATGGAGACTTATTGATAAATTTTCTGATAAGGCAATTCTAATTAACTTTAAAAATAAGAACCAAAATGAATACAAGATAGTTGATATAAAAGATATTAATAAAATTTTATCTCAATAGTTTAATAGGATAAGCATATGGAAATTTGGAAACACTGCTGGAGCTGTGAACATGTCACACCTCAAAAAAGGATTTACTACAAAATGTATCCAAGACCAATTGAGGGTTTTTCAAAAGATAAGGTTTCTGGTAAGGCTACGAGTTTCTGGACTATAGCAATGGAGATATACCAATTTTGTGAGTGTAAAAAGTGTGAAGCACCTATACTTCATACTGATGAATACTTGTTGCCACGAAACAAAGAAAATGATCTTGAACTGACAATACAGATGTATCGCGCTATTTCTGATGAGGTGGAACGCACAGGTGACTGTATAAAATATGAGAAGAAAACTACTACCTATCCTCACCCACAAGCAGATTCGTTAAAAAAAAGGAAATGGTCTTTTAACTTACCAGAAGAAGATATGTTGCTTTTTTTTGAAGTTATTAGTGCATGGGACGAAGGTCTATATATTTTAGCTCTTTCTGGAATTAGGACACTTATAGATAGATATATGGTTAAACTTGTAGGCGATATTGGTGGGTTTAAAACTAAATTAAATCAAATGTTAGAAGATAAACATATTAATAAAAAGCAATATGAATTACTTGAAATAGTAATAGAAGCAGGAAATGCAGCTGGACATCGTGGTTTTAGACCAAATAAAGAAATGCTAGATAATTTATTACATGTGGTTGAGGATATTATTTCATTAGAATTTAAGACGCTCGATTTTTCTAATTATTCCGAACAAATTCCAAAAAGAAGAAATTAATCTAATAATTAAATGTAAATTTAAAAACATAAGAACCCTCTATTTCAGAGGGCTTTTACACAAATACCTACATTCACATTACTGTTGATCGTATGAGCTGTGCATCCTGATAAAAGAATGCACAGCAATGTGATTACGGAAGCTATCATTGAGCGTTTGCAATGAAAGACTTTCATGCTAGCTGATCCGGTTGGCAATCCAGCCATAAAAAAACTGCTCTTGCGAAGGATTGCGTTCACAGATTTCAATGTAACGTTGGCCTTGCATAATATTCAGTACTCGTACCAGGACTTTTTCACCCTCCTTGCCTCTTTTTGTTAAGTAGGTTTTGAGAGCATTTAACGTAGCTGGTCCATAAATTCCGTCGACCGCAAGATCTGGCCACCCTGCTTTGCCTTGGTTGTTGAGCAAATTCAAAGCACGTTGTAAAAGTGGTTTTGCAAAGCCGGTACCACAATTTACACCGGTATCTAAAAGCTCTTCAGCAACTGCCGAGCTGATTGCATTCACTTGATCAAATCGCGGAGCTATCCAGTACTGTTTCCGATAAATAGATTTGGCAACATCAAGAGGTAAGTCTTTCATACTGCCTTTAAACCCATTTGCTCGCGCAACTGCTTCAGTTATACCGTATTTAGTAGCACCTCCTCGATCGGCTGAGTTGTTTACATATCCGCCTTCGCGTTTAATTAATTCATCAAGATATTGTTCGATGTTCATTTCACTTTCCTTTAGACGTAAAAAAGCCACCCGAAGGTGGCTTTTGAGAGAAACTTTTACTTACACAAGCTTTTTACAAAGCTACTCCGCAGATATCTTTAGTACCTGTTGGATAAGTTTGTGTAATTTTTGATTTATCCAGTAAGAACTCGATCGAGACATCTTTGTTCGCATCAGTTGCTGCTAAATCGTAAAAATTAGAGGTTAATGAAAAATATAAGTTATCGAGTTTAGAGGGGAAAGTTGCAAAATAACCTTTGTTAACCCCATTAAAAACTAAACCAACTTGATTAGAGTTTTGATTAATATAGAT
This sequence comes from Acinetobacter sp. 1294243, assembly GCF_000588015.1. NCBI lineage: Bacteria > Pseudomonadati > Pseudomonadota > Gammaproteobacteria > Moraxellales > Moraxellaceae > Acinetobacter > Acinetobacter sp. 1294243. Next base: position 6,591 of record NZ_JFXG01000016.1, on the reverse strand, counting down.
ACCTATCTTTTGGTAACCATCAGAAGTAACTTCTGGTGCTAACTTAAATCCAGTAGAAACCAATGCATTATCATTTGATGTGGTTTGAAAATAAAAGTGATTAGTTGTGGGCCCATGTTGGTAAGCAACTATGATATTCACCGCCTTACCATTCTGCATAATGCCTGCTGCAAGAGTTGGGAAAATATTTACATAACCCGTATTGCCTAGTGTAGGAACTTTAATTTTATATTCAAAAGCTATAATTCCATTTGTTGGTATTATTTTGTCACCACGTGTATACAGCGAAGCTTGATTATCATTTGCGGCTAATGCCCTTGTCAGATAATCTTGACTATAAGCCATATAAATTGGACTTTGTTGAGAGGTCTTATAAGAAAACTTGTTATCTGTAATAGTTGGGAACTTCTGAACAGAAGTATTACCTAAAGATTGTAACTGGGTTAATGTTGCATCAAAGCTATATGTACACTCAGCAAATACACTACTGATTCCACTGAAGCCCATTATTGTTGCTAAAATAATATTTTTCACGTTGTTATCCTGTTTTTATTTTGAACTTTTAGTATAAACAAGTTTCTAAATAAGTTAATTAAATCCGATAGATGACAGAAATATATGCGATCTAGTTAATAATACCGCCCGAAGGCGGTTAACTATTTTGAATATCATCTTTGGCTTTCTTAAACTCTTTGATCACTTCAACGATCGTTTTCCCTTCCTGTTTATCGATAAAATTAAAAATCCACCGGACCAAAGCCCAACCAGGTAAACCACAAACAAAGAAGAATCCACCAAGTGCTATCATTCCCCATACATCTGTAACCCACTCATGAAGCCCCCACTTCACGATAATGAATGAACCACCTGCAAGGCTTGATACGACCGTACAAATCAAACCTACTGCCCACTCTTGTGGTGAGCGTGGCATACGAGTCATTAATACAACTGCTGCAACTAGGGCGACCGCTAAAGTCACCATAATTGCCGCCCCATAAAATTTTAATAGTGCTGTTAAACCGCTTGTAGAAACTGGTTCCATGCCTTTTACTCCAGAAGTAGGCAAAAAAAAGCACCCGAATTAGGTGCTCTAAGTTCTTTCAAAGTATTAAAGAGTTTGTAAAATCTTCCCTCCATTAATCAATTTTGTTGTGAGTGGTGCCACTCCGACAATTGCGGAACCGCCTGCACCTGGCTGGCCTTCCGTCGTGCCATGGTAATCCCAGTTCCATGTTCCATTATTGGTGGACTTGGCGCCACGTTGGCCCCAACCACCACCATCGCCAGATAAGGGAGAACCATAACGATCATTCTGAGTACGGTATCCTTTACCTGGCATCTCAGCTTCAGCATCAGTGACTTTTACAACCATCAAATAGCCGCCTTCAAGATACCAGCGCCAATCCTGAGTATCATTGTAGATAGGCTGTCCTGTCATAACCCGACCAAATGGTGCTCCAGCTCCGCCTGGAATACCTTGTACCCCATATCTAAGTTCAGTGTAGATACCACTAGGTGTAGCACCACCACCTGAACCTCCACGAGCCAATGTTCCGCCATCAATAATCAGGTTCAATTTACTGTGCCGGTTCATTAAACCAGGTGCACCTTGGAACCCATCACGGCGCGTTCTGGTAAAGTTATAATTTGGATCACTGGTCCATGCACCAAATGCTAAATGCGGCAAACCACCATCACCACCACGCCCGACAACAGCGCCCTTAATCGTAAGATTTACGACAAGACCAGCAGGAAATTCTCCAGTATCGATCGCTGGTAATTCAGGAGCAGCAGGAACAATAAACTCCTTAGTTTCTGTATTGTCAGTATGCCTATAAACCATTCTGGTTTCCGTTCTAAGTGAACTTGAACTCGAAACCAAAGCACCAGCTTCAACCACGAAACTAATTTCGCCTGTAGTTGGCAAATCACCTCTTTGCATCTGATATAAACGTGCAAGATTAATATCTAGCTGGTCATATCGAATATAGATCGGTGAATCATCAACTGGCACGTCAATGAAGTCTTTATCGTTGAGGTAATAACGCACATCGTAATTTACTGCAGTTATCGTATTTGAGAATTGATCAACAGGATCTTTCTTTGCAACCAGATAAGGCAGAGAATCTTTCGTATCATCATTAACGACTGTATAAATCGTATTAACGAAATCATCAGGACTTAGTTTGAGTGCACCGTTTGGTAAGCGTCCTAGTACAACTTTGTTCTTAGCAGATCCAGCAGTAACAGGAATTAGATCAACGGTACCATCTCCCATTTGCAGATAAATCACATAACTCTTGCCTGCAATGAAATCGATATCATGGCTCAATGTAAGAATTAAGCCTTCTTGCTGCACTACCTCACCGCTTTGATGAATTCCATTTCTATAATCAGCTACAGCAATACGGTCACGTAAAACCAGCAATTCAGACTCAGGTGCTGCATCAAAGGTGATGGATTTGCGCTGAAAGCGAAGCTTGTTCCAAAGCCGGTATGCATTAAAATGGGCTTGCCACTTGTTACGCACACCTACCGATTTCACCTCTTTGGGGTTCTTGGCTCCTTTATCCGGAAGATAAATATTGATACGGCTATCATCGGTCGGATCCGTGTATTCATAGATCAAACCGTCGTAGTCATCCATTACACCAAAGGTAAGATCGTGTTTATAACTATCAGGGATGATATTCCTGAAGTTAAACAGCAACACCGAGTTATCTGTTGGTCGTTCAAAGTAAATTTTAAGCTTATTGTTTTGCCGGTATGCCGTACAAAACACTGCATCACAAAGGTTGGTGACCAGCTCTTCAAAAGAAAGATTGGTATCATCAATGGTGGTACAAAATTCTGCCGCTAACGGTGTGCCAAAATAATCGACAATATCGTTATAAGTACGATAGATATTGTCTATATCAATCTCATCAATCGTACGGCGGCCAATCTTGTCATCGAGCGCCATTGATACCAGTGCATCGGCAAAGCTTGATGTTGGAAATAGCTCTGTTGTCATTGCTCCATTTTTATAGGTTGGCAACATCCGCTGAAGATCGAAATTGATCTTTCGAGATTTAACAGACAATGCTCCAGTCGTTGCATATGTACGTGCACGGAAAACCGTTTCATGTTCATACATTGTGCTTTGCAATGGATAAGCACCATACAACGCTTGCCACTTCACCTCATCAACAACAGTGGTAACTGCTGGAGTCGGAGTTAAACGGCGTGCACGTACGCTACAACGCCCTTGAAATGTAACCATATCCAGCGTTGCGCCAACAGTTTGTCGTGACTTGGCAGAACCCTTGAGAATGATCTGCTTTAGCATTGGATTACCAATGGCTGCACCGGATTCATTTACCGGCGTGACTTCAACTTCAATTGTCACGTTTACAGCTGCCTGATTGCCCCCGGAAGAAACGGTATAAAGTCCATTGCTGGCCACAAAGTTAAAAATGACGCGACTACGCTCAATGTTGTCCAGAATGAATGGACCAATCCATTTCTCCCCAATGGATGCAAGCTTGGGAGATAAAGCACCAGTTTGCTGATTAGATAACTCTTTTAGCTTTAACCAGTTTGGATTAACTGCTGCTGGGTTGGACAATGCCATCCGGTCATCTGCAACGGATAAGACGCTATAAGTACCGTTTAAATCGTATGTTTGCCCGTTATAGGTAAAAGAAGCATTGGTGATTTCAACGCGGTCATTACTAACAAACTTTGTCGTTAAATCGGTATTGTTTGCAGCTGCTCGTAAGATCTCGTTTGGATAAGCAAAAAGAAGATAATTAGTGCCTTCTAGACTTTGAGTATCTGCTGGACGCAAGATCTGGCCATTCACTGAGTTTTGATGCTGAACAGTTAAAGGCGGTGTGGTAATTTCGGTACCGAGAGAAAAATAAGGCTGTCCAGAAACAATATCGACACCTGGTCGAAAAACCTCTACTGATGCCCCAGCGATGTCGACAATATTGGTTTCACCATCGTACGCACCGTTGATTTGATAGTGTCCACGACCAATACAGCCAACAATATGCTCAACTTCAACGTTATTTTCATAAACCTTGTAAGGTACAGCAATCAGGTCAGGTGTATTCCATCCAGCACCATAGTTATCTGTAATACGACCATTTACCCTCATCTTATTTTCACGATTTGAAAGTTCGTTATTTGCAGAAGATGATTGGTTGTTATTCTGATTGGTTTGAGCAATCGATGGTGCGGGCATTAAAAATGCAACTGCCACGCTTAAAACAATAGAAACGATTGCCGCAATAAGCGCAGGCATACCTTTCGGGTTTTCAATCACAATGAAAGTACCCGGCAAGAAATCAAGCTGCTTTAAGTCGTGAGCATTCTTCGGTGTAACTTCATTGGCAAAAGAGATCTCTGCATGATCCATATTGCTTGGTGTATGAAAAATACGGACATGTTCAGGCATATGTTCATATTTTGAAGTTAGCCACTGCCCTATTGTGAGGGCATGTTCAACTGTCTTTTCTTCAGACAAAGCATCTTGCTTATAAATAACTTTAATCATAATAACTAACCCGACTAAACCCCATTGCTTTAATGACGTCTTCAGCTAAATAAGTGACTCCACTCTCCATGAGGTGTAAAACCTTCTGCCCACGAAAAAGCCCCACATGCGGGGGCTTATTTCTTTGTCTTGGATGGAAGGCAACTATGCAACCTTCCTTGGGCATGGGCAGCGGATTTAAGAGTTTTAATCGCGAGACTTTAAACTTGATATGGCCTTTAGGTTGCATGAACAAATCCAAAGCTTCACTCCGATCTACTCCATATAGATCTAGAGCGGCTTCATGTGCGAAGTGAACACAGTTGTAGTGCTCTTCGTCGTATTGCTTATCAAGTAAATGATCATGACTTTTCATACAGCCCCCTTTAGTCCACTAAACCGGTCCAGTGAGAAAATGTCACCAGTTTTGGAGGTATTTAAACGAGGGGACTCAGCTTTAAATGTTACAGCTTTATTGTTCATTGAAACACCTGCAAGTTGAAGGCCTAGCAAATAATGGATTGGTGTATTCAAGTTGTCTGAACTATAGAGCCTATAATTCACAGTAGGTTTAACATCTGCATATTGGCCTTCCAGTACTCGCTCTAACTCATCCGGCAATATATCGCCAAGCCCTGAAACTGAGACAGTTAAAGTCTGGTCTAAATCGCCCAGCATTCCAGATCTTTGAATTGACATAGGCAGATATTCGTAAAAGACCTGGCCCCCTCCTTCGTTATGCTGTACATAGACACCACGGTCATCATTACGAACAACGCGATAAGTATTTAGAAATGATGGGTGTGATAGCTCAATACACTCCAGTTGATAGATATCGACTTTACGATTGAGAAAGAATTTGGCGTATTCGTTATCCATTAGACCTCCCAATCTTTGATCAATGCTGCATCAGCTGTAAGGTTCGGCTGGTTTTGAACAACCTCTATTTGAGCGGTTACTCGGTAAAGATTTCCATTCACTTCATTGGTCTTGAACGAGTTGGGAATGAAGTTGCATTGGTATTGCTGACGCGTGCCCTGGTCAATTACCAAATCCGCATAAAATGAAGCTGGCTTGCTTTGGTATACACGCCAGAAAGCCATCATTTTATTGAAATCGGCTTTACTTAAATTCCAGTTCACATCGACAATGTGGCTATTACGTTTTACATCGATGTAATAACGTCCACGCCCTCCATCCATCTGCTGACGCTTTACATCATCACCTGGTGTTACGCCATAGCCATTTGTTTGAGGATTTAGCTTTAACTTGTACATAACTTTCCTTCAGGCAATAAAAAACCGACCTTTACTTAGGTCGGCTCTATGGATTAATTTTCACTACTACCACCATCTAATGGCCGTAATTAATGCGGGGAGCTTTAATAGAATTATTGCTAAAAAAAGCAATATTGCTACGCGAGTTATGGTCTTTCGAACTTCCCTCGGGGTAACTTTTACAATTTCCACTGTAACGACTCCTAGAATCTTAAAAGTGAATCGATTATTATTGGACATAGAATGTAGATGTCTCCTATTTTAATAGTGATATCAAAGAACCTCAGTGTTGGCGCACTGGGGTTTTTGCTTTTATGGAAGTTTAAATATTTCCAATGTGTATCACCTCCTGCGGTTTTTCCGCATACGAGCATAAAAAAACCACCCGAAGGTGGTCCTTTCATATTATTTGCTGTCAAGAGGATTTAGAAGTAGGTCTAGGGTTAAGGTGTCAACAGCTCCTCTTCCTTATACTGTTAACTTTAAATTTCATCTCTCCTTATACCTGTGGCTTTAAAAGGCATCCGTTACACTCCATTAATATTTCTCTCCTTATACGTGTACTTCTAAAGCTATCGATTACGTCTTGCAGTTGTATTCTCACTCAAAGAGCGGCTAATTAGAGAGTTTGGATTTTTAATATCCTCGCTTACTAATCGTGGTACCGCTTTTGGAAGTTGCTTATCCAGTTCTTCCTTGACGATGATTCGGACTGTTTTCTCATCCAGTTTTTCAGCTTCAACAGTAGCCCCACTCACATGATTAATGACTTCAATTTTAAAATTGATTGTC